>NZ_JBITTM010000003.1:0-286304 GCF_044541955.1 Kitasatospora sp. NPDC085464 | reverse complement strand
CGGTTGGGTGCGGGGGCGTCCCGCTGCGGATCGAGCGAAGATGCGTGCCTGAAGCACGCTTATGACTGTAGCGGAAAAGCGTGCTCAGCGCACGCTAATCTGGTGGGGTGAAGCACTCGCCCTCGCACTCGACCGGACACGACATCGCCGACGCCCTCGGGCTGCTCCTGCGGCGCAGCACCCGCGCCCGCCTCCACACCCACCTGACCGAGGGGCTGGGGGAGGCGATCGACGACCTCACCTACCCCGTCCTCAGCGGTCTGGCCCGCACCGGCGCGTGCAGCGCCGCCGACCTCGGCCGCGAGATCGGACTCGACCGCACCACCGTCACCCGCCGCGCCGACCGCCTGGAACAGGCCGGCCTGCTCCGGCGCCGGCCCGACCCGGCCGACGGCCGCGTCACCCTGCTCGACCTCACCGACGACGGCCGCGCCGTCATCGAGGCGACGAGGCAGCGGCTCGCCGCCGGCATCGAGGACGCCCTCGCCGGCTGGCCGCAGGACGACGCCCGGACCTTCGCCCGCCTGCTGCGCCGCTTCGTCGACGAGGGGCCCTTCGCCGGGGACCACGACTGACCGGCCGTTCCGGTTCCCCCGGTCTTCCGCCCGCGCCGCATGGGATCACCGGCATCCGGCGGCCCGAGGTGCCCGCAGCCGTCCGCCGTCCGCCGTTCGCCGCTGGCCGTCCGTCCGCCCGCCGGTCGTCCGCCGTCGGCGTCACCGAGAAAGGACTCGCTGTGACCTACGCCGTGGATTTCGAAACCGTGTGGACCGTCGGCCTGGAGTCGTCGCCCGTCGCGGCCGCGCTCGCCGGTCTGCGGGCCAACGAGGCCCGCTACTTCAAGAACAAGTACGCCGGCCGATCCGGTGCGTGCATCGTACGGACCGGTGAGAGGCGGGCGAGATCGGGGCTGGCGGCAATGTCATGCGAGCACCATCCGTGTGGGCGACGATCGAATATCGCGCTCTGACCTATGAGGATGTCCCATCGCATGCCGCGCCGTGCGCTGTTCGGCCGGTCGCCGGGGGGAGCATTGCCGGCAGCCTGCACGGGCCCGGCCCACTCGACTCTGGAACGGCTTTCTTCGCCACGCCGAATCGCCGGGCCCGTCGCAATGCGCAGACCTGAGGTTTCGCTCTCGGGGGACAGCCGGAAGCGACCTCCTGGGTCGCGGGAACGATCACCCTGCTGTTTGGATGTCGCCGCTACTGCTCGTTGGCAGCTGCGTCCGTCATGCCGGCGTGGAGCAGTTGGCGCGCGAGTTCGGCAAGGGCGCGACCAGCGGCGTACTCGTCGCCGATCTCCGGGACGGGTGGGTCGTGGGGGTTGCGCCGGGCGGTGGTGCGGGCTTCCAGGGTGTTGTCCCCGGTGTCGAGGACGGCGTGGACCTTGGTGGTGTCGTCCTCCTCGAAGAGGTCGAGGCGGAGGGTCCACTGCTTGGTGCGCATTCGTGCCGGGGTCTTGGTGGTCATGTCCGGGCCTCCGGATCGGGTGGGCCTGGGGCAGCGGGCCCCGGGCTTGCGGGTGACGGAGATCAGCTTCGGGAGATCTCGATCGTGCGGGCGGGCTTCTTGGCCTCGCCGATGGGTGCGCGGACGGTCAGGACACCCTGGTCGTAGGTGGCGGTGACATCCGCCTCGCGGACGCCGGCGGGGAGCCGAACGCTGCGGGTGAAGGAGCCGTAGCGGAACTCGGAGCGCTGCTTGTCCTTCTTCTCCTCCGTGCGTTCGGCCCGGACGGTCAGCACACTGTCGTCGATGCTGATGGTGATGTCCTTGTCCGGGTCGATGCCGGGGAGTTCTGCCTTGAGCTGGTAGACGCCGTCGGTCTCGGACGCCTCGATGCGGATCATGTGCTCGTCGTTCGGCATCCGGAGGTCGAGGGGGAAGTCCTCGAACAGGTCCGGCAGGGAGGGCCACCGGTAGCCGAAGGGGAATCTCCTGAGCAGTTCGCCGGCCATGACGGCCTCCAAGGGGCGGGGACGTGCTGATTCCAGCGTCGCGCGGTGGCCGCGGTGGGCGGGAGGGCGGTCGGACCTCAGTGGCCGGGCCGACCGGCCCTGCGTGGCGCGGTCAGGCAGTGGTGCCCCACGGGGCAGGGCGCTGACGACCGCCCGATGGTCGATCGCCTGACCGCTCAGGGCTCCGCCCGGGGCCCGGGTTCGGCGCTTCGCACGACGACCACCGGGCAGCGTGCGTGGTGGACGCAGTGCTGACTGACCGAGCCGAGGAGGGCTTCGGTGAACCCGCCGTATCCACGGTTGCCCACGACGAGCAGCTGCGCACCGGGCGAAGCCTCCGTCGGCCACGGGCACGTGCGGTTCCGCGGTCATCGGGTGCGCCCCTCCCCGATGACCGGCGGCCCGTTCGGGCGGATGATCCGGCCGGAGATCCCGGTGGGCCGGATGCGCATCCAGGTGTCCCGGGCGCCGCCCGCCCAGGGGTGGGGGTCGGCGTGCCGCCGGAGCCGGCGCACGGCGTCTTCGTCGGAGACCGTCGAGGCGGTGCCGTTGACCAGGACGCTCCATCCGGTGGCGAACAGCTCGTCCAACTGGTCGACCTCGAAGGCGACTTCGCCGTCGGCGGCCCGGGCGAGGGTACCCTCCGATCCGGTGCGGTAGAGGATGGTGGAGTCCAGCACCCGGTAGTTGACGGGCAACGCCACCAGGCCGTGCGGTGCCGTGAGGATCACCCGGCCGATGCCGCCGGGGGTGAGCTTGGCCCAGCACCCTGCCGGGTCCAACGTCTCCAGCACAACGCGGGCGTTGGCGCGGGCCCGGCCGGACAGGACGCCGCGCCCGCCACCGAGCAGGTCGGTGACCGTGGTGTCGAGCGCGTCCGCAAGCCGGGTGAGCGTGCCCACGCCGACCACGACGGGGTGTGTCTCCAGGTGCTCCAGGAACCCCGGATCCAGGCTGGCGCGCTCCGCCACCAGTTCGCGGGTGAGCCCGAGTTGGGTACGGCGCCGGGCGGCTCGTCGGCCGAGGTCGCCGGGGTCCGCCGTGTCGGTGCGTTCGTTCGTGGTCTTCATGACGACCTCCGGGGTCAGGCCGTGGCGCGGTCCGGCACGATCACCAGCGGCACGGTGCAGCGGTGCACCAGGGCGCGGCCGGTGGAGCCGAACAACAGGCCGCGGAAGCCGCCGAGGCCCCGGCTGCCGATCACCAAGCAGTGGGAGCGGGTCGCGACGGCGGCCAGCACGGGGGCGGGGGATCCGGTGAGCACCTCGTGCCGCACCCGGATGTCCGGGTACTTCTCGTGCCATCCGGCCAGCGCCTCGGACGGGTTCACCAGGGATTCCTCGATCAGATCGGGCAGGCCCGCCTCGACCGGGCGCCGGACCTCCACCGCCAGCACGTCGGTCCCGGCCAGCGAGGCTTCCTCGAAGGCCAGGCCGACCGCCCCGTGGGAGGCCCGGGAGCCGTCCACCCCGACCACGACCGGCCCGGGACCGGAGATGCCTCCGGCGGGACCGGAGACGCCCTCGGCGGGTTCGGGGACGAGCGTGAGAGGGCAGTTCAGGTGGCCGGCCAGCGAGGCTCCCCGGGAGCCGATCGGCAGCGCGGAGCGTACGTCGCTCAACCGGCGGACACCGAGAACGAGTTGCGAGGCCTCGTCGGCCGCCTCACGCAGGACCCGCACGGGCCGGCCCTCGGCCAGCTCGGACGTGATTCCCAGCCCGGGGTGCCGCTGGTCGGCCAGCAGCCGTGCGGCGCCCAGCACGGCCTCCCCGGCGGCCCGCAGGCCGGTCTCCCAGGGGTGGCCCGCTTCACCGGCGGTTCGTCCGGTCGGCCACTCCTGCGCGTGCAGCAGCCGCAACGGCAGGTGGCGCCCCGCCGCCTCGTCCGACGCCCAGCGCACGGCCCACCGGCTCGCCTCGGAGCGATCGACTCCCACGATCACGGGGCGGCGCGTCTCGAAGCCGTCCATCACAGACTCCTTCGTGGCCCCGGCCGGTCCCGTCACCGGCCCTGTGCGGAGCCTCGGTCACCCTCATCGTCGGCCGCCGCCGACCGATCGGGGCAGGGCCGGTCGGGCCAGGGCCGCGAGCCGTAGGGCCCCGACGGCCCGAGCGGTTCCCGGCCGTCTTCCGCGGCGGGGTGATCATGGTCGGCGACTGCGGCCGGGTCCCTGCTGCCCGGCGCCGTCCCAGGGAGGCGGACGCGGGCCCGCCCGGCCTGCGCGGGGTGAGTGGACGCGAGGACCCTCGAAATCAGGTCGTCCGGCGTACCGGGCGACCTGACGGTTCTCCTGTGGTCCGGTGAGCTCGGCCGTCACTGCTCAGGAAGGCGCGAAGGGGTCCAGGTAGGCGTGGAGGTTGGAGCGGAAGCGCAGCCACCTCGATCCGTCCGTGGAAACCGGTGGACGCATCGGGACGTCCACCTCCACGTCCACGGTTCGGACCTGTAGCTGCTGCTCCAGCTCGTGCTCCAGCCGAGCGGGCCGGGGGTGCAGCATCTGGCGCTTGGACCTGACCGCCTGGAATTCCTCGACGAGCGACTGGAGGTGGTCGTCGGAGGGGCTTCGTCCTGTCTCCACCGCATGGCGCGCGTCCATCAGACGTCCGTACAGCCGCCCGTAGTCGGCATTGAGTCGGGCCGCGTCGACCGCACCCCGGGAGTAGTTCCGGGCCCGTGGGTAGGCTGCGGCCAATGCCGTCAGCAGGGACACGACCGCGACGAGCACCACGGCCCAGGTCGCCCTGTTCGACGAGATCAGTGTCCAGGCGGCGCCGCTCGTCACGGCGCTCAGGGCGACCGCCGAGACCTGGAAGAAATCGGCCTTGGCCTGGAGCTTCGCGCTGTAGTTCCCGAGGTGCTCCGCCCAGTACTCCGCGTCGTGGAGGCAGATGTCCAATCGCTCCTCACACACGGGAATCCCGATCTGCGGTGCTACGTAGACGATTTGCGCAGACACGTTCATCAGCCCATCTCGTTCGGGGTCCCTCTGCTTTCACCACCCAGCCTTCCGTGGACGCAGAGGTGGCAGGAGGGCCGAACGGTCCTCGGCCGTGCGGCAACGGTCGCGCTGTGAGGTGCCCTGCTTGCGGAGCGACGCTGGAGGTGTTGCGAACGTCGAGCGTGCCCGTTCGGCCGGTAGGGAGTGGGGGCCGGCTCATGGCGGGCGTGGCGACCGCATCGCGGAGGTGTTCCGGATGAACGCGAACGGGATTCTGGACCGGGTCGCGGATCCCCGGGAGGCGCCGGACTTCCCCGCCTCAGTGAGGGGGAGCCGGGTGCGGGCCGGTGCCTCGCTGCTCGGCGTCGGTGTGCGTGTCGTCGACCTCGAAGGCGAGCGACTGGCGGACGGCGACCACCCCGTCCAGCGAACGGCACATGCCCTCGATGACGGGGATGAGACTCTTGCGTGCCACCCTGCCCGTCAACGTCACGACGCCGTCGTCGACGGTGACCTCCACCGCCTCGGCCGGCACCCACAGGGTGCTGAGGAGGACGTCGTCGGCGATCTCCTCGCGGATCGAGTCGTCGTCCCGGAGGAAGGGCTGGAGGAGATCGCTGCGGCTGACGATCCCGGTCAGCCTCCCGTCCCGGTCGATCACGGGTAGCCGTTTGAGCTTCTTGCGGTGCATCACCCGGGCGGCTTCCGCGAGGGTCCACTCAGCGTGTGCGGTGACGACGGGACTGGTCATCATCCCTTCGGCGGTCTCCGCCTCGGCGCGATAGCGCTCGTGCGGATGGATCCAACGGGACACCGGGCGGCCCTCGCCCAGCAGAGCCGCTTCCCTGCGGATCAGGTCGGCTTCGGAGACGATCCCGACCGGGTGGCGACGGTCGTCGACGACCGGTACGGCGGTGATGTCGTTGCGGTGGAGGAGGCCGACGATCTCCTTGAACGTGGTCCCGGGACGGGCGGTGACGACCTCACGCGTCATGACGTCCCCGACGGTTCGGTACTGCACTGCCTGCTCTCCTTCCGGCGCTCTGCCGGTTCGCGGGCGCCGTTCACCCGGTTGCGGGCCCGGTGCTGTGCGGCACCACCACGACGGGCAGGTGGGCGTGGTGGACGATCTCGGTGCTGGTCGAACCGAGTGAGAGCCGGCCCCAGAGGCCGGCGCCGCGGGATCCCACCACCAGCAGGGCGGCGTCCTGGCTCGCGTCCAGCAGGACCTGGGCGGGTCGGCCGCGGTCACAACGCACCTCGATCTCCACGTACGGCTCGCCGACCTGCTGCCGCAGTTCCTCGACCGCGTCCGTCACGTCACGGGCGACGGCGTTCTCCAGGTTCGGTGACGGTTCACCGCTCGCTGCCCAGCCCGTCATGGCACGCGTCCCGGGCTCGGCGTGTTTGCCGCCGAAGGCACAGACGACCCGCACACCGACCCCGCGCAGCTGCGCCTCGCGAAGTGCGAAGAGCACGGCCCTGCGGGCGGGCTCGGAGCCGTCCGTGCCGACGACGATCGGTCCGGCGGGGCCTGGTGCGGCAGTGGTGTTCACGGAGACCTCCAGGGCGTGCGACCCCGAGTACGACCTGACGGCGGACTGCCCGGCCCGGCCCCGCAGGTTCGGGGAGGCCCGGTGCGGGTCGGTTCGCTGACCTTCATGATCCTCCGGGAAGCGCGCCGCGGCACGTCCGTCCGCGTCCCGAGTGCCCGGGCGGCGGTTGCTCCGCAACGGGGACGGGCCGAGTCTGGAGGAGCGGGGTACGGGCCGCGGGCGCACGAACGGAGGTGGCCCCGGAGGATGACGCTCACGGTGGCTCTGGCCGGCGACACGATGCTCGGGCGTGCCGTCGCCGAGGAGATCCGGCGTTCGCCGACGCCTGGGACGCTGCTCTCCACCGAGGTGCGGGAGGCACTGGCGGCCGTCGATCTGGTCGTGCTCAATCTGGAGTGCTGCGTCTCGGACCGCGGCGAGCGGTGGCCGGACGCGGACAAGCCGTTCTTCTTCCGAGCCCCGCCCCCGGCTGCCGCCGTCCTCGGGGAGCTGGGGGTGGACTGCGTGACGCTGGCCAACAACCACGCGCTGGACTACGGCGCCGACGCGCTCGCCGACACCGGCACCCTGCTGGAACGCGCCGGTGTCCGGGCGGTCGGCGCCGGGCGGGACGGGGCGGCAGCGCGGGAGTTCGCCGTGCTGGAGGCCCGTGGAGTACGGCTGGCGGTGGTCGGGGTCACCGACCACCCGGCGGACTACGCGGCCGGGGTGCGCCGCCCCGGGGTGGCGTGGGCCGACCTGTGGACGGGAGTGCCCGACTGGCTGACCGCGCTGGTCGCCCGGGCCGCCCGGGCGGCCGACGCGGTGCTCGTCACCCCGCACTGGGGCCCCAACATGACCTCACGGCCGCCACCGCACGTACGCGAGGCGGCCCCGCGGCTGCTGGCGGCCGGGGCGACCCTGGTCGCCGGACACTCCGCCCACGTGTTCCACGGCGTCGCCGACCGCGTCCTGTACGACATGGGCGGCTTCGTCGACGACTACGCGGTCGACCCGGTGCTGCGCAACGATCTCGGGTTGCTCTTCCTGGTGACGCTGGACGGCCCTGACCGCGCGCACCTGGCGCCGGTCCGACTGGAAGCCCTGCCGCTGGCCCTCGAATTCTGCCGCACCCGCCCCGCCCGGGGAGCCGAGTGGGAGTGGATCCGCCGACGGTTCACCACCGCCTGCGCCGAGTTCGGCACCGAGGTGGGGGAGCGGGACGGCCGGCTGACGGTCGACTGGACCTGAGGACCGGGAACAGGTCCGCAGGTTACCGAGGCCGCTCCCGATCGGTCACGGCGCCCGGTGTCCGTGCTGCGCGGAGATCCGGTGGGCGTGCGCGACGATCTCGGCGGCCGCGTGCTCCCCGACGCCCAGGGCGTGGGTGAGCCGGTGGGCGCTCCAGCCGTGCCGGGCGAGCAGGACGGGGAACGGGTGGTGCGGGGTCTCCTCGGCCGCGGCCGAGGAGACCCGCGCGGGCGGGACAGCAGGCGTCGGCGCGGCCGCGCGGCGCCTGACGACCGCGCGGCGCAGTTCGTCCGCGCCCCAGACCAGGAACGGGAACGGTGCCACGGTGACCAACTGGGCGGGGGACAGGGACGTCGTGCCGAACACCCTGTGCAGTGCGGGCAGGTAGACGACCGCAGCGGCGAACGCGAGCGAGAAGCCGATGCCTCCGAGCAGCTGCGGATTGCTGAACACACCGATGGCGCGCAGCGGCGCCCGGTCGGTCCGGGCGGCGAAGGCGGTGCCGATCTGGCAGGCGACGATGCCGAGCCAGGCGACGGTCGTGGCCTGTTGGTACGGCAGGTGGAGGGCGGTGCCCGGACCGGTCGGATCTCCGGGGTGCCAGCCCTCGACGCCGAGGGTGAGGAAGAAGCCGCCCATGACCAGCGCGGCGGAGATCAGGCCGAGGAAGCCCCAGGCCCGGGCGAGCATGGCCGGCCGGATCACCTTCTCGGAGCGGGGCCGGGGCGGCCGGTCCATGAGGCCCGGTTCGCCGCGCTCGCGGCCCTCGACGGCCGCGATGATCGTGGCGAAGTTGTCGTCGGTGAGCACCATCGTGGCGGCTTCCCGGGCGTCCGCCGGGACCCGGTCGCCCTCCTCCACCAGCAGGACGTCGCCGGGCACGAGCTCGGTCGCCTCCACCGTCCGGCGGCGGCCGCCCCGGACCACCGCCGCCTCCTCGGGCAGGAAGCCCGCCAGCGCCTCCACCGCGCGTTCGGCCTGCCGCTCCTGCCCGAAGGCGAGCAGGGCGTTCAGCACGATCACCGCCACGATCGCGCCCGCCAGGTTGAGAGCCCCGCTGACGGCCGCCAGTACCGCTGCGAACGCCAGCAGCAGCGCCAGGGGGTGGGTGAACTGGCGGGCCAGCTCGCGCGGCCAGCGGCGGCCCTCCCGGCGTTCGAGCGTGTTGGGCCCGTAGACGGTCTGCCGCCGGGCCGCCTCGCGTTCGGTGATCCCGTTCGTGGACGTCCTCAGGTCCCGGAAGAGCAGGCCGAGGGGCTCGCGCGGGTCGGGGACCTCACCGTCGGCAACCGGTGGCGCCGACTGCAGGGCCGCCCGGGCGTCGGCGGTCACGGTCGGCTCCGGTCGTCCGTCGGGCCGGGCCCGGAGGCGTCGGTTCCGAGGACCGGTGCCAGGTGTTCACCGGCGGTCGTCATCACATCCTCCACCGGGGTCGTGCGGACTGCCCCGGACACCACCGTAGGGACGGGACCCGGGCCGGAAGCAGGGCCGATCGGCCCCCTCGGCCGGGGCCGGTCCGCACGCCGCGAGCCCCCGGCCGGACCGCCGGACGGTGTCCCACGGCCCCTGCCCGACCGATGCCGTCGCGACGAGAGTGGGCAGCGAGCCCGTTCTCCGAGGAGGTGGCCGAGATGATCCGCGTCAAGGTCCTCACCCGGCCCGCCCGCCCGCAGCAGCCCCCGCCGCCGGACCTGCGCACCCCGTCCGGCCGCCCGTTGCCGTATTGACACCTGGAAACGCCGTGAACGCCCACCGGCCGCTGCTGACCGCGACCGACGTCCGCAAGGTCTACCGGACCGGAACCGTCGAGGTGACGGCCCTGCGCGATCTCGACCTCACCGTCGAGCACGGGGAGTTGGTCGGCGTGATGGGTCCGTCCGGCTCCGGGAAGACGACCCTGCTCAACTGCCTCTCCGGCCTGGACGACATCGACGCCGGCCGGGTCGAGGTGGACGGCCGGGACCTGTTCGCGATGTCCGACGCCGAACGCACCGAACACCGGGCCCGCGCCATGGGCTTCGTCTTCCAGGCCTTCAACCTCATTCCCGTCTTCACCGCCGCCGAGAACGTCGAACTCCCCCTGCTGCTCACCGGAACCCCGCCGCACGAGGCACGCGCCCGTGCGATCGGCATGCTGGAACGGGTCGGCCTCACGGACCGCGTGACGCACCGCCCGAGCGAGCTGTCCGGCGGGGAGCAGCAGCGGGTGACCATCGCCCGGGCGCTGGTCGCCCGCCCGGCCGTGGTCTGGGCCGACGAACCCACCGGGAACCTGGACAGCACGATGGCCGCCCAGGTGATGGACCTGCTGACGGCGCTGAACCGCGACGAGGGGCAGACCATCGTGCTGGTCACCCACGACGAGGCGATCGGCCGCCGGCTCCCGCGGCTGGTCCGGATGCGCGACGGCCGGCTGGTCTCCGACCACCGGCAGTCCGCCCTGCAGAACGCGGGCTGAGCGATGTACCCGAACCTCCTGGTCCCGGTGGTCGGGTCGGTGCTCGCAGCCCTGCTCGTCCTGCTCGTGGTCGCCGTACGGCAGCCGGTGGCCCGGCGGCTCGCGCTGCGCCAGGTCGCCCGCCGTCGCACCGAGGCGGCCCTGGTCGTCACCGGTTCCGTGCTGGGCACGGCCATCATCGTGGCGTCCCTCGTCGTCGGCGACACGCTGAACTTCTCGGTCCGGCAGCAGGCCTACCAGACGCTCGGCCCGGTCGACGAACGGGTCGTCACCACCGACGCCGCCACCGGACGGGCCGTGGCGGACCGGCTGCGGCCGCTCGCGGGCGACCCGGCGGTCGACGGAGTCCTCACCGCCCAGGTCGCCCAGGCGTCCGCCGTGAACCGCAGCGTCCCCCGGCCCGTGGCCGAACCCCGGGTGCTCGCGTGGCAGACGGACCTCGACGCGGCCGGCCGCTTCGGCGCGGCAGGAGGGGACCCCGGGCTGCACGGCCCGGCACCGAACCCCGGCCAGGTGGTGCTCAACGAACCGCTCGCCCGGTCGCTCCGGACGGGCAGCGGGCAGATGATCACCCTCTACCTCTACGGACAGCCGGTCGACTACCGGGTGGAACGGGTGGTACCGCAGCAGGGCCTGGCCGGAGCCGGCCTGGGCGGCCGCGTGAACCGCGACGTCTTCCTGCCGCCGGGTGCCCTGGACGCCGCGAGCGCCGCCGCGGGCACGCAGCCCCTGTCGGTGACGATGGTCTCCAACCGGGGCGGTGTGGAGGGCGGGGAGAAACTCACCGACCCCGTCACCGCGAAGATCCGCACCGCCCTCGGCCCCGACGCGAGCCGGGCCCTGGTCGACGCCCCCAAGCACACCGTGCTCCAGGAGGCGAAGCGGACCGGCGACGTCCTCGGGGCACTGTTCCTCATGATCGGCAGCTTCAGCATCATCGCGGGCGCGCTGCTCCTGGTGAACATCTTCGTGATGCTCGCCGAGGAACGGAAGCCGCAGCTGGGCATGTTGCGGGCGGTCGGCCTCAAACGCTCCCGCCTGGTCGGCTCCTTCACCCTGGAGGGCGCGGTGTACGCCCTCGCCGCCACGGTGCCCGGGGTGGCGATCGGCGTCGGCGTGGGCTGGGGAGTCGCCCTGGTCGCCGCCCGGATCTTCCGCGGCTGGTCGGCGGACGGCGGCGGGCTCTCCATCGTCTTCGCCGTCACGCCCACGAGCCTGCTGAACGGGGCCGCGATAGGACTGGTGATCGCTCTCACCGCGATAGCCGCCACCAGCACCCGGATCAGCCGCTTCAACGTCATCGCGGCCATCCGTGAACAGCCCGCCGAGACCGGGCGCGGGCCCCGCCGCCGACTCCTGGTGGTCTCCACCGCGCTGGCCGCGCTGTGCGCCGTGGCCGCCGTTCCGGCGATCGCCCGCAGCCAGGCGGAGCAGACCTACCTGCTGCCGGCCCTGGCCGTCGCCCTCGCCGTCCCCGCCGCCCGGCGAGCATGGCCGCGCCGCGCCGTCGTCAGCGCCGCCGCAGGCCTCGTCCTGGTCTGGTCCCTGACGGCCAGCGTGGTGCGTCCGCGCGTGTTCGACACCCCGTCGATGGCCGTGTACGTGATCCTCGGCAGCCTCGCCGCCTTCTCCGCGGTGATCCTCGTCAGTGAGAACCAGCAGGTCCTGTTCCGGCCGCTGCGCCGGATCATGGCACGCCCCACCCAGCAGGGCCTCGCCCTGCGGCTGGCCGCCGCCTATCCGCTCTCCAAGCGCTTCCGCACCGGCTCCACCCTGGTGATGTACACCCTCATCGCACTGGTCCTGGTGCTGCTCACCGAGATCTCCGGCCTGGTCAACGCCAGCGTCGGCCAGGCGACCCGGGACGCGACCGCCGGCTACACCCTGCGGCTCGACTACAACCCGCAGGCGGTCGGCGGCGACCCGCTCACCGCGCTGCGGCCCGGGCAGCCGGCCTCCCGGGTGACTGCCGTGACCCCGCTCCTCACCGCACGCGGGCAGGCGACCGACCCCGGTCACCGCACGACACGCCCGTTGGACACGGCGGTCGTCGGCGTCCCGGACGGTGCGATCAGGAACATCGCCTTCCGGGACCGCCTGCCCGGCCTCGCCGACGATCCGGCCGTCTGGCAGGCGCTCGCCACCGACCCCCAGTACGTCGTCGTGGACGGCTTCTTCGGCTCCACCGGAGGCCCTCAGGGCAAGTTCTTCGCTCCCGGCGACACCCTCACCCTCACCGATCCGGGAAGCGGGCGTTCCGAACAGAAGGTGATAGCCGGCGTGCTGAAGAGCGGTCTCGCGTTCTACCCGGCCGACGGGAACAGCGCCACCAGCTACCCGCTGATCTCCGGTGATCAGGGCGTGGCCCGGCAGTTCGGCGCCGATGCGAGGACGGCCGCCGCCCTGGTCCGCACGGCCCCCGGGGTCTCCCCGGACGACCTGGCCGGGCAACTCCAGGGCGAGCACCTCTCGGCCGGCCTGGTGGCCAGCCCGATCGCCTCCGACGTGCACCGCCTGTTCGCCGCCGACACCGCCTT
The DNA here is from genome assembly GCF_044541955.1 of Kitasatospora sp. NPDC085464. Lineage (NCBI taxonomy): Bacteria > Bacillati > Actinomycetota > Actinomycetes > Kitasatosporales > Streptomycetaceae > Kitasatospora > Kitasatospora sp. NPDC085464. Next base: position 273,625 of record NZ_JBITTM010000003.1, on the reverse strand, counting down.
CTTCCAGCTGATGCAGGGCTTCCTCGCCCTCGGCCTGCTGATCGGGATCACCGGTCTCGGCGTCGTCATGGTCCGGGCGGTCCGCGAACGCCGCCGTACCATCGGCGTGCTGCGCGCGCTGGGTTGTCAGGCCCGGACAGTCGAGCACTCCTTCCTCTGGGAGGGCGGCTTCGTGGCACTGGAGGGAGTCCTGCTCGGCAGTGTCCTGGGCGTGCTCACCACCTGGCTGATGTACCAGAAGAGCTCCGCCTTCACCGGGCTCGAAGGCGGCTTCCCGATCGAGTGGGGCCCCGTCCTCGGCCTGGCCGGTGCCACCCTGCTGGCGTCCCTGCTGGCCGCACTCGGCCCGGCCCGGCACGCTGCCCGGATCCGGCCGGCCCTGGCGGTCCGCCTGTCGGACTGAACGGGCACGCTGCGGGTCCCCCCTCCCGCACCGCCGGGTGCCGGGTGCCGGGTGCACGGCGAACTCCTCGCCAGGACGGGCCGGCGCCACGCCAGGACCTCGGCCCGGTGAGGTGGGATCGACACGCGGTAGGTCCATCACCGAAGTTGGACCTCCGTCCGCTCCGTTCTGCCCCGCTGTGGGGGCCGGCCGGCCCCCACAGGCCGAGACGGACCGGCACCGAATCGGCGGGGCGTGCCGCGTCGTGTGCGGAGCCGAGCACATCGGTCGGACGGCTGCCACACGGCCGGTGCGCCGGGGTCGGACGGCCCTATGGGGCGCCGCGAGGCGGGCGGACCCTGATTGTGGGGGGCGGCTCGCGAGGTGCAGTGGCCTCGGCAGGCCCGGCCGAGTCCGACCGTGAGCCGGAAGGAAGCCGAAACAGCCGGACTTGGAGGCCCAGTCATGACCGAACCAGTCATCGTCGGAGTGGACGGCTCCGGGCGGAGCCTACGCGCCCTGGCGTGGGCCACCCACGAGGCGGCCCTGCGCGGGGCCGCCCTGCGCGTCGTCCACGTGCTGCCGACGTGGGAGCACGACATCCCGTTCCATCCGCCCGGCACGTGGCTCAACGTCCGGGACCGCGCCGCCGACATCGTCGCCGAGGCCGCGACTATCGCGAAGGAGAGCCAGCCCGGTGTCGACGTGTCGCCCGAGCTCATCGTCGGACACCCGGCGGCCGTCTTCGTCGAACAGTCGGAGCGGACAAGTGCAGTCGTGCTCGGCGCCCGCGGCGAGGGCGGGGTGAGCAACACCCTGATGGGCTCGGTGAGCCTGCAGGTCGCCGGGCACGCTGCGGCACCGGTCGTCGTGGTCGGCTACGTCAGCGGTGGGAACGACCGCGTCCTCGTCGGCACCGACGGCTCCCCGGTCTCCGCGGCGGCGCTCGCCTATGCCTTCGAGGAGGCCTCCCTGCGCCGTGCGCAGCTGCACGTCCTGCGGGCGTGGGGTCTGCCGACGCCGGCCGACGACCGCACGGTGCCGGATCCCGAGCAGATCGCGGAGGAGTACCGACACGAGGTGGAGCGGGACTTGGGCGAACTGCAGGCCCGTTACCCGGATGTCGACGTCCAGGTGGAACTCGTGCGGTCGAGGCCGAGCGTCGCGCTGATCCGTGCCTCGGGACGCGCAGACCTCGCTGTGGTGGGCTCGCGGGGCAAGGGCGGCTTCCACGGACTCGCCATCGGGTCCGTCAGCCACGCCCTCCTGCAGGACGCGGCGTGCCCGGTCGCCGTGGTCCGGCCCACCCGCTCAGCGGGCGCGGTCTGAATGGCACCACCGTTCGGAGCCGGGCCGGATCCGCGGGGAGTCGGCCCGGCCCGGTGGCGGCCGGCAGCAGTTCGGTACGGGTGCCGTACCCGGTCCGCCACCCGTGCCACGGCCGCGTCGGAGCCCGGCCGGGCGGAGGCGCTCGCACCGAACGGGCAGGTGCTCGCGGCCTCGACGCCAACCCCGGCGGCGGTCTGGCGGTGCCACGGCGCGTCGGCGACCGCGCCGGCCGGAAGCGGGTGCGGCGTCAGCGGATCAGTACCCGCTCGCCCGATCGGGGCACCACGGCCGTCCAGCCGAGTTCGCGGTCGATCCGGTCGCGCAGCGCCTGCGAGCCTTCGGGTTCGCCGTGGACGAGGTAGACGGCGCTGGGCGGCGGGGCGTTGCGGAGCCAGTCGATGATCTCCGTGGCGTCGGCGTGTGCGGAGAAGGCGGGAACGTTGACGACCTCGGCACGCACCGGGACGTAGGTGCCGTACATCTTCAGCGTGCGGGCGCCGTCGATCAGGTCGCGGGCGCGGGTGCCCTCGGCGGCGTAGCCGACCAGGATCACGGTGTTGCGGGCGTCGGGCAGCAGGCGGGCGAGGTGGTGGACGACGCGGCCGCCGGTGGCCATGCCGGAGGCGGAGACGATGACGGCGGGGCCGTGGGCGTGGTCCAGGGCGAGCGACTCCTGGAGCGAGTGGATCAGGGTGAACGGTTCCGGGTCCAGCGCGGTGGGGCCTTCGGCGAGGACGTCGGGGCGCAGCTGGTCGGAGCCCGCTGCGAAGGCCTCCCGGTAGATCTGCAGGGTCGCCAGCGCCATGGGACTGTCCACGTACACGGGCACGTCGGCGGGCAGTCGGCCGGCCCGCCGCAGTTCGCCGAGCCGGTGCAGCACGACCTCGGTGCGGTCGACGGCGAAGGACGGGATGACGACGGTGCCGCCGCGGGCGAGAGTCCGTTCCAGTGCGCGGGCGAACCACTCGCGGGCGGCCGTCTCCTCGTGGTGCCGGTGACCGTAGGTGGACTCCATCAGGAGCACGTCGGCGCCGGTGAAGGGTTCGGGCGGGCGCAGCAGGGGGTGGACGGGACGGCCGAGGTCGCCGCTGGCGGCGATGGTGTGGCCGTCTTCGAGTACCAGGTGGGCCCAGGCGGAGCCGAGGATGTGTCCGGCGCGGTGCAACCGCAGGACGATGCCGGCGGTGATCTCGACGTCGGTGTCCAGCGGGACGGGGTCGAACATCCGCAGCGCGTTCTCGACGTCCTCGTCGTCGTAGAGCGGTTGTGCCGGGCGGTGCTTGGACCAGCCGTGTTCGTTCGCGTGATCCGCCTCCTCGCGCAGCAGGTGGGCACTGTCACGAAGGATGAGTTCGGCGATCCGGGCGGTGTCCGGTGTGGTGAGCACCGGGCCGCGGAAGCCGTCGCGGACGAGCCGGGGCAGGTAGCCGCAGTGGTCCAGGTGGGCGTGGGTGAGGACGACTGCCCGCACGTCCGCGGGGTCGAGCGGAAGCGGGCGGCGGTTGCGGCGGCGCAGCTCGGCCAGGCCCTGGAAGAGGCCGCAGTCGATCATCAACCGGGCGTGGTCGGTCTCGATCAAGAACTTGCTGCCGGTGACGGTGCTCACGCCGCCGAGGAAGGTCAGTAGTCCGGGCCTCGGAGGCGGACGGGATTCGCCGGTGTCGGTCGTCGTGGTGTCCGTCGTCATGGCCGCCTCCCATGGAGTGTGAGGTCATTCCCATCGTCCCGCCGCCCGGCTGCGCCGTCCTGGGCCGGAACGGCCCGTCGGCAGGGACCGTCCGGCCCTGTCCGCCGGCCTCAGGGGGGCGGACAGTGAAGGCGGGGCCACCCGAGGAGGAGTGAGGACGATGCAGCACCGCAGCGTCAATGACGTGATGACCCACGAGGTCGTCACCGCCCGGCCCGACACACCGGTCAAGGAGGTCGCGGCGCTGTTCCACCGCAACGACATCACCGCGATCCCCGTCGTCGACGACCAGGGACGACCGCTGGGCATGGTCTCCGAAGCCGACCTGGTCCGCAAGGAGGCCGTCCTGCCGGACCCGGAGGGACGCTACCCCGGCCGCTGGCTGGACGCGAAGGACCGTGCCCGCGCCGAGGCCGAGACGGCCGGCGGGCTGATGACCAGCCCCGCCGTCACCGCCCGCCCCGGCTGGTCCGTGCCCGAAGCCGCGCGGGCCATGGACAAGCACCGGGTCAAGCGGCTGCCCGTGGTCGACGAGGTCGGCCGACTGGTCGGCATCGTCAGCCGCCGGGACCTGCTGCAGGTCTTCCTGCGGCACGACGCGGCCATTCGTGACGAGATCAACCACGACGTGCTCGGCCAGACCCTCTGGGTGGCGCCCGGCGACATCCGGGTCGCGGTGCAGGACGGCGTGGTCACCCTGGAGGGGCGGCTGCCGCGCCGCAGCCTGATCGCCGTCGCCGAACGGCTCTGCCGCGCCGTGGATGGCGTGGTGGCCGTCCACGCCACCCTGGACTGGACGGAGGACGACACCGAGCAGCCCCTGGAACACCCCCGCGCCTACCGCGCGGCGTCGTAGGAGGCCACGATGACCCTCACACCGAGCACCGTCGCCGACGTCATGACCCACGCTGTGGTCGCGGTAGGCCGTGACGCCGACTTCCGCGAGATCGCCGACACCCTGCAGCGCTGGCGGGTCAGCGCAGTCCCCGTGCTGACCGGGGACGGCCGGGTCATCGGAGTGGTCTCCGAGGCCGACCTGCTCACCGCCCGGGACCGTGACGGCGAGCGCGCCGAGGCTCTGACGGCCGGGCGGATGATGTCCGTCCCGGCGGTCACCGTGCACCCCGGCAGCCCGCTGAACGAGGCCGCCCGCGCGATGGCCCGCGGCCACCTGAAACGGCTCCCGGTCGTGGACGAGGAGGACTACCTGGTCGGCATCGTCAGCCGCGGCGATCTGCTGAAGGTGTACCTCGGTGACGACCGCGAACTCGCCGACCGGGTCCGCTTCGAACTCGTAGCCACTCTCGGCCCCGGCGCGGCAGTGGACACCGACGTCCGCTCCGAGAGAGGCCGGATCACGCTGACCGGAGGCCTTCCCGACACCGTCTCCGCCGGAATCCTGGAACGCCTGGTGAGTTCCGTGCCCGGCGTCGTCGGCGTCGAACTGCGACTCGCCACACCGGCCTGATCGTGGCCGTGCTCGCCGCGGTCGACGGTTCACCGGAGAGCCTCGCCGCCGCCCGCTGGGCCGCCGACGAGGCTCTCCGGCGTGGCACGCGGCTGCGGTTGGCGTACGCCTGGCCCCGGCCGCAGCACACGGCGCCGGGGCTTCCCGGTGTGAGCGAGGTGCGTGGCCGGGCACTCGGCATGCTCGCCGAGGCCGCCGAGTGGGTGCGGGCGAACCACCCCCAGCTGGGGGTCGACACCGAGTTGCTGCACGATCACGCGCCCGCCGGGCTCACGGCCGCCGCGGAATCGGCCGACCTGGTGGCACTCGGTTCGGCCGCGTGCCACGGCCCGCTCGGTTCGGTGGGGCTCACTGTCGCTGCCCACGCGCCCTGCCCCGTCGTCCTGGTCCGGGCGACCCCGGGTACGACCGGGTCTCGGGAGGTGGTCGTGGGGGTCGACGCCCACGACCCGGCCGGGGCTGTCCTCGCCTTCGCCCGAAAGGCTGCCATGATGGCGGGCGCCCCGCTCCGGGTCGTCCACGCGTGGACTCCGCCCGCGACTTGGAAGGCCCGCTCGGCCACCGACCGGGCTCTGCTCGCGGAGGCGGAGGAGGGCGCCCTGGTCGAGCTGCTGGTGCGCGACCCGGAGCCGATCGCCGTTCCGGACGTCAGGCGCGCCCGGCCCGCTGACGCACTGACGGACGCCGCCCGATCCGCCGGCCTGCTCGTTCTCGGCCGCACCGGGAACCACTTGGGACCGGTCACCCGGGCGGTGGTCCACCGCGCCGGGTGCCCGGTCGCCGTCGTACCGCGCTGACGACCCGGGCGGCAGGAAGCTGCGCCGGGCGGTCCGAACGCGGAGAATCGACTGTGCCGATGTCCGCGCACTTCAGGGAGCAGGCCATGGACACGCCCCGGCCCGTACGGGTGTTCCTGCTGGACGACCACGAGGTGGTCCGGCGTGGGGTGCGTGACCTCCTGGAGGCCGAGCCGGACCTGGAGGTCGTCGGGGAGGCCGGCAACTGTGCGCAGGCCCTCGCCCGGGTGCCGGCACTGCGCCCGGACGTCGCCGTGCTGGACGTACGGCTCCCGGACGGTGACGGCGTGAGCGTCTGCCGGGAGCTCCGGGACGGGCTGCCCGGCCTCGCCTGCCTGATGCTGACCTCCTTCGACGACGACGACGCCCTGCTGGACGCGATCATGGCGGGAGCGGCCGGCTACGTGCTCAAGGAGATCAAGGGCGCGGACCTGGTCGGCGCGGTGCGTACGGTGGCTTCCGGCCAGTCGATGCTCGACCCGGCCACCACCCGCAAGCTGATGGAGAGCCTGCGCCACCACGAGGAGAGCGCGACGGATGCTGCGCTCGCCGGTCTGACGCCCCGCGAGCGGGAGATCCTCGCCCTGGTGGGGGAGGGCAGGACGAACCGGCAGATCGGCCAGGAGCTCTACCTCGCCGAGAAGACGGTGAAGAACCACGTCTCGCGCCTGCTCACCAAACTGGGCGTCGAGCGCCGCCTCCAGGCCGCCGTCCTCGCCGCCCACGCCCAGCCGCCCGAGCAGCACCATCCACGCCCGCACTGACCGGGTGGGCCCGGAGGTAGAGCCGAACGGCCCAAGCGGCTTGCCCCTGCCCGGCCGCACGGTGGAGGTGACGAACCTCCCGCCACGGCCGAGGAGACGGCGATGATGTACTGGAACGACGGTGGTATGAACGGTTGGGGAATCGGCCTGACGACCGTGACCATGCTGCTCTTCTGGGCGCTCGTGATCCTCGGTGTGATGGCCCTGGTCCGACACCTGGGGCGGACGACCCCGGGCAACCCGGTGGCACCGGTTCCGCAGACCGCGCCGTCACAGCAGCGGCAGACCCCGGAGCAACTGCTTGCCGAACGCCTCGCCCGCGGCGAGATCGACCCCGACGAGTACCGTACCCGTTTGGACGTCCTGCGCGGTGGCGATCCGTCCGCCCGCGGCTGACCCGGGCCGACGACCCACCCTGGACGACGCACCCTGGAGGCGGTCATGCCCACCCTCGCCCTCGACGCCCGCGCGCTGGAGAAGCTGGTCTCCGCCGCGGTGGCGGCACCCTCGATCCACAACAGCCAGCCCTGGCGCTTCCGGCTCCAGCCGGACACCTCGACGCTGGAGGTCCGGGCCGACCGCAGCCGGGCCGTCCCGGCCGTCGACCCGCAGGGCCGGGCGCTGCACATCTCCGTCGGCGCGGCCGTCCTCAACCTGAGGGTCGCCGCCCGCCACCTCGGCTGGGCGCCCGAGGTGAGGCTGCTCCCCGACCCCGCCGAACCGGACCTCCTGGCGGCCGTCGAACTCGATGCTTCGGCCCCCGTGCCCGCCCCGGGTACGGAGAAGCTGTACGAGGCGATCTGGCACCGGCACTCGATCCGCACCCCGTTCACCGGCGAGCCGGTTCCCCCGGCCGTCCTGGACGAACTGGCCACCGCCGCCCGGTGCGAGGACGCCCTGCTCCACCTGCCCGACCACGCGGAGACCGAACGGCTGCTGCACCTCACGGCCGAGGCCGAGCGCCGCAACACCGCCGACGAAGCCCAGCGCACCGAGAGCCGCAGCTGGATCCGCACCGGCGAGGTACCGCCGTACGGCATCCCGGCCACCGCGCTCGGCCCCCAGGACGCGGCCGGCCACCTGCCGATGCGCGACTTCTCCGCCATCCACGCCGCCGAACACCACTCTCCGTCACTGTTCGAACGCGAGCCGCGCATCGCCGTCCTCGCCACCGAGCACGACGCCCCGCGGGACTGGCTGCGGGCCGGCCTCGCCCTGGAACACGTCCTGCTCGCCGCCACCGTCCACGGCGTCCGCGCCTCCCTGCTGGACCAGGCCATGGAGTGGCCCTACCTGCGCCGGGAGGCCCGCGACCCGCACCGCGGCCCCGGCCACGTCCAGATCCTGATCCGCCTCGGCTACGGCCCCGAGGGCACGCCCACGCCTCGTCTGACGGCCGGTGACATATGGGACTCGACCTGACAGGTCAGGGACGGGGAGACAGGAATTCGCCCCGGCAGAACCAGCTGTCCCCGGCGACGGCGTCGAAGGACGCCTAATCGTCGGGCAGTGGTACCTGCCAGACCAGCTCGGTGCCGCCCTCGGGGCGGGCCCGGGCGGTGAAGGTACCGCCCAGGGCGGTGGCGCGGTCGGCGAGGTTGGCCAGGCCGCTGCGGCGGCCGCCCTCGGGCAGGCCCACGCCGTCGTCGGTCACGGTGAGGGTCAGGTCCGTCCCGGCGGTGACCGAGGCCTCGACGGCGCCGGCGTTCGCGTGACGCGCCACGTTGGACAGCGCCTCCTCCAGGACAGCCACCGCAGCGTCCGCGATCTCGGCGGGGACGGCGACGTCGAGCAGGCCGGTCATCCGCAGGGCCGGGGTGAATCCCAGGGAGCGGGCCGCATGGTCGATCACGTCGACGAGCCGACTGCGCAGGCTCGCTGCCGCCGGGCCCCTCTCGCGGACCCGTAGGCCGAAGATGGTGGTGCGGATGGTCTTCGCGGTCTCGTCCAGGTCGTCGATCGCCCGCAGCACCCGGTCGGCCGCCTCGGGGTGGTCGATGAAGCGGGTCGCGCCCTGCAGGGTCATCCCGGTGGCGAAGAGCCGCTGGATGGCCAGGTCGTGCAGGTCGCGCGCGATCCGGTCGCGCTCCTGCAGCAGCGCGACCTGCTCGGAGTCCCGGCGGCGCTCGGCGAGCTCCATCGCCACCGCCGCCTGGCCGGCGAAGCCCAGCAGGGGCCCGGACTCTCCCTCGTCGAACAGTGGTGCGCCGGCCGCCCGGGCGAGCAGCAGCACGCCCCGGATGCCGCGTTCGGCGGTCCCGACGGGGACGGCGACGGCGGGGCCCAGGCCCTGCCATCGCGGGGGACCGGCGGTGATCCTCGGGTCGTGCCGGACGTCGGGGCTCACCACGAGCCCGCCGATGCGGAAGGCCGCGCCGACGAAGGATCCCTCGACCGGCAGCACCAGGTCGCGGTGCTCCTGCGCGCCGAGCCCGACGGCGATCCGCACCTCCAGCTCGCCGGTGTCCGGCAGTGGTACGGCGACGACGGCGAGGTCCGCGCCGGCGATCTCGGCCGCCCGGGCGAGCAGCAGGTGCAGTACCTCCTGCTCCGCGCTGCCCGAGAGCAGGCTGCTGGTGATCTCGGCACTGGCCTCCAGCCAGTGCTGCCGCTGCCGGGCCCGGGCGTACAGCCGGGCGTTGTCGATGGCCACGCCGGCGGCGACGGCGAGGGTGGCGAGCACCGACTCGTCCTCGGCGTCGAAGTCGCCGCCGCCGCGCTTCTCGGTGAGGTAGAGGTTGCCGAACACCGTGTCGCGGATGCGGATCGGCACGCCCAGGAAGGTCCGCATGGGTGGGTGGTCGGCCGGGAAGCCGTAGGAGGCGGGGTGGTCGGAGAGCCGGGAGAGCCGCAGCGGTTCGGGGTGGCGGATCAGCTCGCCGAGGATGCCGTGCCCGGACGGCAGGGCACCGATGATCTTGACCTGTTCGTCGGTGACCCCGACCGGGATGAACTGCGAGAGGTGCTGGTCCTCGCCGATCACCCCGAGGGCGCCGTACTCGGCGTCCACCAGGGTGACGGCCGCCTCCACGATGTGCTGCAGCACCTGGGTCAGCTCCAGGTCGCGCCCGACCGCCAGCACGGCCTCCAGCAGGCTGTGGACGCGGTCGCGGGTGCCGCGGGCGGCGTCCAGGCGGGCCTGGAGTTCGTCCAGAAGCTCGTCCAGCCGCAACTTGGGCACGGGGGCGCCCGGCTCCGTTGCGCTGGTCTGCGAAGCGCTGTCCAAGGGAACCTCCACGGCTCGCCCCTCCATGCCCACGGACCAGCGTAGGCGCGCCCGCCGCAGATCGTCGGGCGCGGGGGTCTCGTGGCAGCCGTCGCGAATCGCCGAGAAGGTGCCGGCGCCGCTTTCGGCCCGGTCGGCTTCCGTCTCCTCGGCTGCGCCACCTGCAGCACCCCGTGGACCGAGGCGTTCACCTCCTCGGACCGACGGCGGCGGTGGCGGCACGTCACCGCGGGCCCCGGTTGAGTCGTACGGCCCATTGCCGCGGTCTGTCCGGCCCATGACCCGCCGGGGGGCCGGGCCTACGGTGAATACGGGGGCTTCCGGTCCGGTTCCCCCCTTCGAACGACATCTCGGGTGGTCGTCATGCAAGCCGACCTACTCCACACCAGGACCGGGCTGTGCGACGGCACCGCCGTGGTGTCGCTGGAAGGCGAACTCGACGTCACCACCGCGCAGCCGGTCATCCACGCCGTGGCCTGGGCCCTGCGGGAGCGCCCGGAGCAGTTGGACCTGGACGTCACGAAGCTCGACTTCTGCGATGCCGCCGGACTCCGAGCCCTTCTCTGGGCCCGCAGGATGGCGAACGTCCAGCATGTCGAGTTCCGCCTCGCGGGGGCCGGGCCGCAGCTTCGGCATCTTCTCGTTCTTCTCCGGGCCACCAGCCTCCTCATGCCCTCGCCGCCGCTCACGGCGCCTCACGCGTCGGCCGGGGGCGCAGTGCGGGAGCCACCGCGCCGGTAGGCCGGTCCCGTCCGGGCAGGGCGTTCGCGCCCACCGGTGCTCGTCGGTGTCCTGCCTGACGCACTTCCACCACCTGTCCCTTCCCGCAGGAAAGCACCGACGGAACGATCCGTGGAGATGATCGGACATGACAATCGCATCCGAGACGGATGTGACGCAGCGACGGCGAGGTGGTCCCCGCCACCTCGCCGACCGGCACCGTCGGTCCGAGACGGACACCGACCTCAGCGGTGGCCGTCGCGACCGCTCGCCTGCCGACGCTCCTGCCACCACGCCGCGACTCCGGTCTTCGCGTTGAAGGCGGTGGTCACGGCGCGCTCGGCCATCGAGCCCCGGTGCGGCAGCAGCCCGAGCTGGCGGGCCCACTGGGCGCCGTCGAAGGCTATCCGGTCGTGTCGGATCCGACCGTCTTCGATCTCCATGAAGTCGATGCCCTGGATGTCGAACTCGCGTCCGTTCGGCCTGAACCCCTGGAACGGCGCGCCGTCGAACGTGCCGCGGATCCGCCACTCCACGGCCGCGTGCCGTCCGTCCCCCATGACCGCCTCCGCGGAGAACGACAGGTCCGGCAATGCCCCTCGGAGTTCCTCGAAGAACCCGCGGACCGCGCCACGCCCGCGTTGCTCCCCGAAGGGAAGGACCTCGAAGACGGCGTCGTCGTGGACCAGCTCGCTGTACCGGTCCAGATCGCCTGCTCCGAGGGCGTCCGCTGCGCTGCGGGCGACATCCACGGGTGCGAGCGGTGACGTGGGCGCGCTCATGGGGCCCTCCTGGCAAAGATCGAGGGTGGTCCGCCGACGGACCGCGGGCATCTCTCCCCAGCCTCGCGCGGCACCCACGGCCGTGCCATTCAGGCGAGCGGGTCCGCTGACGTCCCACCCCCGCGGCCCGGCCTGACCCCCGGTCCGTCTGACAGGAGCGTCGTGCTGCCCGTCCTCGTCGCGGTCGGACGCCCGGCGTGCTCGCCGACCCCGCCGGGCGGGCGCACGATCCGCCGACGTGCGGTGAAGGTCGCCATCGGGGCGGTACCGGCCCGGTGACGGCCTCCCGAGGGTTCGAGGGGGTGAGGTCGGTCAGGTCTCCCGCAGCGCGCTGCGGGAGACCGGGATCAGCACGTCGAGGAGCCGCTGGGCGACGTCGCGGAGCAGGTCGTCGACGGTGAGCATGCCGACCGGGCGGCCGCCGTCGATCACGGGCAGGCGGCGGACGCCGGTGCTGCGGAAGGTGCGGTAGGCCGTGTCGAGGTCGTCGTCGACGTCCAGGGTGACGACGCGGACGGTCATGAGGTCGGTGACGGGCCGCTCCGGGCTTCCGCCGTGGGCCAAGCCACGGACGGTCAGGTCGCGGTCGGTGAGGATGCCGAGCAGCCGGTCGCCCTCCGTGACCAGGACGCAGCCGACCGCCCCCTCTTCCATCCGTCGGGCCGCTCCCACGGCCGTCGCGGTGGGGCCGACCGTCACCGGAGGTGACGTCATCAGGTCCGAGGCCTTCATGGCGCCGTGGCCTTCCGGGTGCTGCTCAGCGAGACCGTGACGTCCGGCGGCCGGTCGAGCGTGTTCTTCACCGTGCAGTGGCGGACGACCGCCAGCAGGCCGGGCGCTCGTCCGGGTGGCAAACCCGGCGCGGTGACCTCGATGGACACGGAGGCGATCCGGGCCGGGCGGTCCTGGGACATGGTGTGGTCCCCGGTGACGTGCAGGCCGTCGCGGCTCAGCCCGTGCCGGTCGAGGTAGCCGCCGGCGTAGTGGGCGGCGCAGGAGGCCAGGGCGGCGGCACACAGCTCGACCGGGGTCGGTGCGGAGTCGGTGCCGCCCGCGTCGAGCGGCTGGTCGACGGCCAGCACGTGGGACCGGATGCCGATGGCATAGAGGTCCCCGGCGACCGGGTCCACGTCGATCCGTCCGGGCCGGAGCGCCGGGGGCCGTTCGACGGCGGCGGCGTGGCGGAGCAGTGTTCCGGCCAGGTGCCTGGCCTCGGCCGGGGTGAGCGAGATCCGCAGCCGGTCGGCGTCGTGCGGCTCGCGGGCCGTGTCGAGGACGACGTGACCGGTGTCCGGCGGGGCCGCCGGGGTGTGGCGGGACACGGAGACGGTCCGTCCGGTGGCGGTGTGCAGCAACTGCTGGGTGGCGGTGCGGGATTCGTGGGTCAGCACGGTCGGTGCCTCCGCTCGTCAGGGCCCGGAACGGGGAGCGGGCCTCCATGTCCAGCAGACCGCCGCCGGGAACGGGTCGGCAGGGTCGTTCGGCCCGCCACCCGGCCCCAGCCGCCGGGCTCCGGTCCTGAGGGCTCCGGCCGCGGCGTCGTCCGTCCGGTGCAGTGCCTCGACCGCCCGTCGTCGGCCGTGGCCGAGCAGGCGGAGCAGGGCCGATCGGGCCCGCTCACAGGCCGGAGGGCCTTTGATCCGCGGGACGGGACCGACCGGCCCATGCGGAAAACCGGCGGGCGGCCGACAGTGGAATGACGGGGACCGCCACCCGGGCGGTGTCGGGAAGCAGGCCGAGGAGGGCGCAATGGGGACGACGGCACCGCTCGTGGAACTGGACGAAGCAGGCCTCGCCGCACTGGTCGCGGCCCTGCGGCAGCGGGGACACACCGTGATCGGGCCCACGGTCCGGGACGGCGCGATCGTGCTCGCCGAACTGGCCTCGGCACAGGAGCTGCCGTACGGCTGGGGGATCGAGGCCGAGGCCGGCACCTACCGGCTGCACCGGCGCGAGGACCGGGCGGCGTTCGCCCACTCCGCCGGGCCGCAGTCCTGGAAGACCTTCCTGCACCCGCCGCGGGCCAGGCTCTGGCAGGCCGACCGGGCCGAGGACGGCACCGTCACCGTCCGGGAGGGGGAGGACGACCCGTCGCCGCGCTACGCCTTCCTCGGCGTGCGCCCGTGCGACCTGCGCGCGATCGCGGTGCAGGACCGGGTGCTGACGGGCGGCGCGTACGCGGATCCGGTCTACGGTCGGCGGCGGACCGGCGTGTTCGTCGTGGTGGCCGAGTGCACCGAGCCCAGCGGGGTCTGCTTCTGCGCCTCGATGGGCACCGGCCCGGGCGTGCCCGGGGGCGCGTCCTACGACCTGGCGCTGACCGAGACCGTCGAACCGGACGGGCCGCACTACCTGGTCCGCGTCGGCAGCCCCGACGGCGAGGAGGTCCTCGCCGCGATCCCCAGCCGTCCCACCGACGGCGAGCACGCCCGCACGGCCGTCGCCGAGGCCGCCGGGCGGATGGGCCGGAGCATGGACCCCACCGACCTGCGCGCACTGATGGCCGGCACGATGACCGCCGAGCGCTGGAACCAGGTCGCAGACCGTTGCCTGACCTGCGGCAACTGCACCATGGTCTGCCCCACCTGCTTCTGCACCACCACCGAGGAGGTCACCGACCTCACCGGTGACCACGCCGAGCGGTGGCGACGCTGGGACTCCTGCTTCGACCTCGACTTCTCCTACCTGCACGGCACCGGTCCGGTCCGCACCTCCGCCCGCAGCCGGTACCGTCAGTGGCTCACCCACAAACTCGGCACCTGGCACGACCAGTTCGGCTCCTCGGGCTGTGTCGGCTGCGGGCGCTGCATCGCCTGGTGCCCGGTCGGCATCGACATCACCGAGGAGGTCACCGCCCTGCGGGCCGAGGCGACGACCACCGGGGGTGCGTCATGAGGCACCCGACCACCCCCGTGCCGTACCGGGTGCTGGCCCGCCGCCGTGAGACCGCCGACACCGTCACCCTCGACCTGGCACCGACCACCGCACCGCTGCGGCCGTTCCGCCCCGGGCAGTACGCGATGCTGTACGCCTTCGGGACGGGCGAGATCCCGCTCTCCACCAGTCGGATCGACGGCGCCGTGCTGAGCCACACCGTCCGTGCGGTCGGCAAGGTCAGCGAGGCACTGTGCCGGGCCGAGCGCGGGGACTGGATCGGCTCCCGCGGACCGTACGGCACGGCGTGGCAGACCCCGCCCGGCGGCAGCGACGTGCTGATCGTCTCCGGCGGCGTAGGACTCGCCCCGCTGCGCCCGCTGATCGAGGAGGTCCTCGCGAGGGCCGAGGCGTACGGGACGGTCTCGGTGCTCGCCGGGTACCGCGATCCCGGTGAGCAGCTGTTCCTCGACGACCTGCCACGCTGGCGCTCCCGTGCGCACGTGGAGGTCACCGTGGATCGCCCCGAGCCCGGCTGGTGCGGGGCGACCGGCCTGGTCACCGCCCTGCTGGCCGACGCCGTCTTCCGGCCCGACCGCTGCGCGGCGTACCTCTGCGGCCCCGAGGTGATGATGCGTGCCACCGCCCGGGAGCTGTCGCGCCGAGGCGTCCCCGCGGACCGGATCCGGGTTTCGCTGGAACGCAACATGCGCTGCGCCACCGGCTGGTGCGGGCACTGCCAGCTCGGCCCCGTACTCGTCTGCCGGGACGGTCCGGTCCTCGGCTGGGACCTGGTCGACGGCCTGCTGGACACGCCGGAGAGGTGAGCGCCATGGGCACCCCGCGCCTGGCGGTGTGGAAGTTCTCCTCCTGCGACGGCTGCCAGCTGACCCTGCTCGACTGCGAGGACGAACTCCTGGAGCTCGCCGGGAAGATCGAGATCGGTTACTTCCTGGAGGCCTCCAGCCGTGAACTTCCACCGCCGTACGACCTCTCCCTGGTAGAGGGCTCCATCGCGACGGCCGCCGACCTGGACCGCATCCGCCGGGTCCGCGAGCAGTCCCGCCACCTGGTGACCATCGGTGCCTGCGCCACCGCCGGCGGAGTCCAGGCGCTGCGGAACCTGGCGGGCCTGCCCGAGTACCAGGCCGTCGTCTACGCCCGGCCCGAGTACATCGACAGTCTCGACGACTCCACCCCGGTCTCCGCCCACGTGCCGGTCGACCTCGAACTGCGCGGCTGCCCGATCGACAGGCGGCAACTGTTGGAGGTGATCACCGCGTACCTGGCCGACCGCAAGCCCGACATCCCCACCCACAGTGTCTGCTTCGAGTGCAAGCTGCGCGGCACCACCTGCGTCACCGTCGCCCACGGCACCCCGTGCCTCGGCCCGGTCACCCAGGCCGGCTGCGGTGCGATCTGCCCGGCGTACGGGCGCGGCTGCTACGGCTGCTTCGGGCCCATGGAGACGCCCAACACCCGCGCGCTGCTGCCGCTGCTGCGCC
This sequence comes from Kitasatospora sp. NPDC085464, assembly GCF_044541955.1. Classification (NCBI taxonomy): domain Bacteria; kingdom Bacillati; phylum Actinomycetota; class Actinomycetes; order Kitasatosporales; family Streptomycetaceae; genus Kitasatospora; species Kitasatospora sp. NPDC085464. The sequence continues at coordinate 258,091 of NZ_JBITTM010000003.1, read as the reverse complement.
GCGACGGCGTGGCGGAGACGGACGCCGCCCGGCTCTACCGTACCTTCAACGCCGAGGCGCCCGGCTTCGCGGAGGCGGCCCGACAGGCGACGGAGGACACCGGATGACCCATCGCACCCGACGACTGCTGACCGTCGGTGCGTTGGCCCGCGTCGAGGGGGAGGGCGCGCTGCACGTCTCCGCCCGAGGGAACGAGGTGGAGAGCGTCCGGCTGGCGATCTACGAGCCCCCGCGCTACTTCGAGGCGTTGCTGCGCGGTCGCCGGTACACCGAGCCGCCCGACCTCACCTCCCGGATCTGCGGCATCTGCCCGGTGGCGTACCAGATGAGTGCGTGTCGGGCGGTGGAGAACGCCTGCGGGGTCGAGGTCGGTGGTCAGCTCGCGCAGCTGAGAAGGCTGTTGTACTGCGGGGAGTGGATCGAGAGCCACACCCTGCACGTCTACCTGCTGCACGCCCCCGACTTCCTCGGCCTGCCGGACGCCCTGGCGCTCGCCCGCACCGACGCGGCCCTGCTCCAGCGCGGGCTGAGGCTGAAGAAGGCGGGCAACGAGGTCGTGGAGGTCCTCGGTGGACGGGCGATCCACCCGGTCAACGTCCGGGTCGGCGGCTTCCACCGGCTGCCGAGCAGGAATGAACTCGACCATCTGGCAGCGGTGTTGAGGCAAGCCAGGATCGACGCCGAGGAGACCGTCGGCTGGGTGGCCGGTTTCGAGTTCCCGTCGCTGACCGTCCGGCACGAGTTCCTCGCGCTCACCGAGCCCGACCGCTACGCGATCGATTCCGGTACGCCCACCGGCGCCCGCGTCGGCCCGTTCGGCGTGGGGGAGTTCGAACAGCACGTCCGCGAGCACCAGGTGCCGCACTCCACCGCCCTGCACGCCACCCTCGACGGCCGTCCCCACCTCACCGGGCCGCTCGCCCGCTGGAACCTCTCCGCTGACCGGCTGCCCGCAGGCGTCCGCGACCTCGCGGCCGCAGCCGGGCTCGGCCCGTCCTGCGACAACCCCTTCCGTAGCATCCTGATCCGCGCCGTCGAAGTCCTGTGGGCCGTCACCGAGGCACAACGGATCATCGAGCAGTACGAGCCGCCGCCCGGCCCGGCCGTACCCGTCCCGCCGAAGACCGGCACCGGGTACGGCGCCACCGAAGCGCCGCGCGGGCTGCTCTACCACCGGTACGACATCGACGCGGACGGACTCGTCCGGCGGGCCGTCATCGTCCCGCCCACCGCACAGAACCAGACCGCGATCGAAGCCGACCTGCGAGCCTTCATCGGGCCCCGGTTGCACCTGGACGACGCCGAGTTGACCCGGCAGTGCGAGCGGGTGATCCGCAGCTACGACCCGTGCATCTCCTGCGCGGCGCACTTCCTCGCGCTCACCGTGGAGCGGAGTTGACGGACTCGGGCACGGGACGGGTCGTCGTCATCGGCGTCGGCAACGAGTACCGCCGTGACGACGGTGTCGCCGTGGCCGTCGTCGCGGAACTCGCGACCGCAGGCCCGGCCGTCGACCGGCTGGCCCTGTGCGACGGCGAGCCCACCAGGCTGATGGAGCTGTGGGACGGTGCCGACCTCGCCGTCGTCGTCGACGCGGTGCGCCTGGACCCCGGTGAGCCGGGCCTGATCCACCTCATCGCCGTCGACGCCGGTCACCTGCCCGCCGATTCCCCGGCGGACGAGGCGGCGGCCGGTACGCACGGCCTGGGTTTGGGCCACGGTGTCGCGCTGGCGGCCGCCGTGGGGAAGCTGCCGCGCGAGCTGCTGATCGTCGCGGTCGAGGGCCGGGACTTCTCGATCGGCGAGGGCCTGAGCCGGGCCGTCGCCGATGCGGTGCCGCGCCTCGTCGCAGAGGTCCAGAGGGCTGTGGAGGCGTACCGGGGGCATCGGGCCCGGCCGTGAGGGCCACACCGACACCAGCGGGCCCGGACCGGTGACGCCGACCGGCCCGGGGCGGTCCACCACCCAGCCCTTGGTCTACGTCGGAAGCGGTTCCGTCGTGGTCATCGCCCTCTCCTGCCGTTCGACCCACGGCGTGCTCGTCCGGGTCAAGCCTGCTGCTCCGCAGCCGCCACCGCGTGCTTCACCGCGGCGAAGCTGTCCGGGGTGACGGAGATCGAGTCGATCCCGGCCTGCACCAGGAAGCGGGTGAAGCCGGGGTCGTTGCTGGGGCGTTGGCCGCAGAGGCCGACGTGTCGACCGGCCGCGTGGGCGGTGGCGATCAGGGACTCGATGCTGCGGGTGACGGCCGGGTCGCGCTCGTCGAAGAGGTGGGCGAGCAGGCCGGAGTCGCGGTCGACGCCGAGGGTGAGCTGGGTGAGGTCGTTGCTGCCGATCGAGAAGCCGTCGAAGCGCTCCGCGAACTGCTCGGCGAGCAGGATGTTGGCCGGGATCTCCGCCATGACGTACACCCGCAGGCCGTTCGCGCCCCGGGCGAGGCCGTTGTCGGCCATCACCGAGAGGACCTGGTCGGCCTCCCGCGGGGTGCGGCAGAACGGGATCATCACCACGATGTTGGTCAGCCCGAGTTCGTCCCGGGCCCGGCGCAGCGCCTGGCATTCCAGGGCGAAACCCTCGCGGTAGCCGGGGTCGTAGTAGCGGCTCGCGCCGCGCCAGCCGATCATCGGGTTGGCCTCGACCGGCTCGAAGGGCGCGCCGCCGACGAGCCGGGCGTACTCGTTGGTCTTGAAGTCGCTGGTGCGCACCACCACCGGGTCCGGCCAGCGGGAGGCGGCGATCCGGGCGACGCCATGGGCGAGACGGTCCACGAAGTAGTCGGTCCGGTCGGGGTAGCCGTACGTCAGTTCGTCGACCAGGCGGCGGTCCTCGGGCGAGAGCCGTTCGGGGTGGACCAGCGCCATGGGGTGGACACGGACCTGGTGGGCGACCACGAACTCGGTACGGGCCAGACCCACACCGTCCGCCGGCAGCCGCCACCAGCGGAACGCGGCCCCGGGGTCGGCCAGGTTGAGCATCACCTTCGTCCGAGTGGCCGGGAGCGAGCCGAGGTCGGTCTCGGTCGCCTCGTACGCGACGCGGCCCGCGTAGACGTGGCCCTCCGCGCCCTCGGCACAGGAGACGGTGACCTCCTGCCTCTCGGCGAGCACCGTCGTCGCCGAGCCGGTGCCGACGAGTGCGGGCACGCCAAGCTCGCGGCTGACTATCGCCGCGTGCGAGGTCCGGCCGCCGTGGTCGGTGACGATCGCGGCGGCCCGCTTCATGAGCGGCTCCCAGTCGGGGTCGGTGATCTCCGTGACCAGGACGGCGCCCTGCGGGAAGCGCTCCAGCCCGACCGGTTCGGCCAGCGCGCACACCGGCCCGGCGCCGATCGCCTCGCCGACGGCGATGCCGTCCACCAGCCGCTCGCCCGTGCCGGTCAGCCGGAAGCGGCGCAGCACCTCGCCGTGGCGGCGGGACTGCACGGTCTCCGGACGGGCCTGGACGAGGAACAGCCGGCCGGTGATGCCGTCCTTCGCCCACTCCAGGTCCATCGGGCAGCCGTAGTGCTCCTCGACGGCCACCGCCCACTCGGCCAGCGTGCGGATGTCGCCCTCGCCGAGCACGGGCCGGGAGCGCTCCTGGGCGTCGGTGTCGACGGTCGTGGTCGAGCCGTCCTCGGCGTACACGGCCTTGCGGCGCTTGGCGCCGAGCTGTACCTGGACGACGGGGTCGAGGTGGTGGTCCTTGAGCACGGGCTTGAACACCGTGTACTCGTCCGGGTCCACCTGGCCGCTGACCACCGTCTCGCCCAGTCCCCAGGCCGCACTGATCACCACCACACCGGGGAAGCCGGTCTCTGTGTCCAGGGTGAACACCACGCCCGCGCCCGCCAGGTCGGAGCGCACCATCAGCTGCACCCCGACCGACAGCGCGAGGGAGAGGTGGTCGAAGCCCATCCGCTCCCGGTAGTCGATCGCCCGGTCGGTGAACAGCGAGGCGTAGCAGCGCCGGCAGGAGTCCGACAGAGCGGCAGGCCCCCGGACGTTGAGGAAGGTCTCCTGCTGACCGGCGAAGCTCGCCTCCGGCAGGTCCTCGGCGGTGGCGCTGCTGCGCACCGCGACGTCCGGGTCCGCCCGGCCGGCCTCGCGGGCGAGTTGCCCGTAGGCCTCCACGACCTCGCGTTCGAGGGCCGGCGGAAGCGGGGTGGCGAGGACGGCGGACCGGATGGCGGCGCCGACCTCGGGCAGCGGGGCGCCCCCGTGCAGCCGGTCGACCTGACCGGCGATCCGCTCGCGCAAACCTCCCGCGTCGAGCAGCTCCCGGTAGGCGTCCGCCGTGGTGGCGAAGCCGTCGGGCACCCGGACGCCGGCCGGGCCCAGGCCGTTGATCAGCTCGCCGAGCGAGGCGTTCTTGCCACCGACCAGGCCGACGTCTTCCCGGCCGAGGTCGCGGAAGCGGATGACACGGCGCATGGCTGCCTCCAGGCGCGCTGGCTGGGCGTCCCGACGGCGCTGCGGCCGCGGGCTCCGTACGTCCCCACACTGCTCCTGCGGCAACGGGCGGGGAAGGCGCGGTGGGTCCCGGGTGACGGGACCGGTCGGCGGCGACGGCAGGGCCGGTCGGCCCTGGGCGCATGCGGGGCAGTGGTGGAAGGCCGGCCCGATGACGCGAGCGGGCGTGCGGGGTCAGGTGCCGTAGCCGCCGCCACCCGGGGTGCGGATCTCCAGGGTGTCCCCGGTCGCGACCTCGGCGCTGCCGCAGCCGGGCAGGTCCTCGACGGTGCCGTCGGCGCGCACGACGCGGTTGGCGCCGAGGGCGCCGGGCGAGCCGCCGGCGAGGCCGTACGGGGGGACGCGGCGGTGGCCGGTGAGCAGGCTGACGGTCATCGGCTCGCGGAAGCGCAGACGCCGAAGGGCGCCGTCGCCACCGTGGTGACGCCCGGAGCCGCCGCTGCCGGGGCGGACGGCGAACTCCTCGACGAGGACCGGGAGGCGCCACTCCAGGACCTCGGGGTCGGTGAGGCGGGAGTTGGTCATGTGGGTCTGGACGGCGGCCGCCCCGTCGAATCCCGGGCCGGCGCCGGAACCGGACGCGATGGTCTCGTAGTACTGGTGCTCCGCGTTGCCGAAGCTGAGGTTGTTCATCGTGCCGGAACCCTCCGCCTGCACCCCGAGTGCGGCGTAGAGGGCGCCGACGATGGCCTGGGAGGTCTCGACGTTCCCCGCGGCGACGGCGGCGGGGTACTCGGGGGCGAGCATGGAGCCGGACGGCACGACGATCCGCAGCGGGCGCAGGCAGCCGTCGTTGAGCGGGATGTCGTCGGCGACGAGCGTGCGGAAGACGTACAGGACGGCGGCGGTGACCACGGCGGAGGGCGCGTTGAGGTTGGTGTCGAGCTGGGGGGACGTGCCGGTGAAGTCGATGACGGCGCTGCGGTCCCGGCGGTCGACCCGCACCGAGACGGCGATCACCGCACCGGAGTCGGTCTCATAGCGGTACGTGCCGTCGGCCAGGCCGTCGACGGCGCGGCGCACCGCCTGTTCGGCATTGTCCTGGACGTGCCGCATGTAGGCCTGGACGACGTCGAGTCCGAAGTGGTCGACCATCGCGTTGACCTCGTCGACGCCCTTGCGGTTGGCGGCGATCTGGGCGCGCAGGTCGGCGAGGTTGGTGTCCGGGTCGCGGGACGGGTACGGCGCCTCGGTGAGCAGCCGGACGGTCTCCTCCTCGCGCAACCGCCCGTCCACCACCAGCGGCCAGTTGTCGAAGAGCACGCCCTCCTGGTGGATCTCTCGGCTGTCGGCGGGCATCGAGCCGGGGGCGGTGCCGCCGATCTCGGCGTGGTGGCCGCGGGAGGCGACGAAGAACAGCACGTCCTGCCCGTCCTGGTCGAACACCGGGGTCACCACGGTGATGTCGGGCAGGTGGGTGCCGCCGTGGTACGGGTCGTTGACGGCGTAGGTGTCGCCGGGGCGCAGCCCCGGGCCGCGGCGGCGGATCACCTCCTTGACCGTGGTGCCCATCGAGCCGAGGTGGACGGGGATGTGCGGGGCGTTGGCGACGAGGTTGCCGTCCGGGTCGAAGAGCGCGCAGGAGAAGTCGAGCCGCTCCTTGATGTTGACCGACTGTGCGGTGGACTCCAGCCGGGCGCCCATCTGCTGGGCGATCGCCATGAAGAGGTTGTTGAAGACCTCCAGCAGGACCGGGTCGGCGGTGGTCGGGACGGCTTCCTCGGCGGTGGCTCCGAGCTGCTCGACCAACAGGTGCCCGGCCGGTGTGAGGACGGCCCTCCAGCCGGCGTCCACCACCGTGGTGGCGTTGGCCTCGGCGATCACGGCCGGGCCGGTGACGGTTTCGTCGGGGTGCATCGATCGCCGCTCCAGCAGCGGGACCTGCCGCCACCCGCCACCGGTGTACAGGCGGACGGCGACGGGATCGGTGCGAGCGCCGGTGGGGGAGAGGGCGTCGAGCCGGGGCTGCTCGGTCAGGCCGGTGCCCTCCACGGCGAGGGCCTCGATCACGAGCGGGCGGTCCATCAGGAACGAGTAGGTGGCCCGGTGCCGTTCCTCGAACTCGGCCCGCATACGGGCCGGTTCGCCCAGGGGGACACCGATGGTGGTGTCGGTGCCCTGGTAGCGCAGCCGGGCCCGGCGGGTCTGCCGGATCCGTTCGGGCGGGACGCCCTGGTCGAGCAGATCGCGGGTGGCCGCCTCGGCGAGATCGTCGGCGAGAGCCCGTACCGCATCCATCTCCTCCTCGGCCAGCGGCCGTTCGACGGCCTGCTCGCGCAGGACGACAGTGTCGGCCAGGCCGATGCCGAGGGCCGACAGCACCCCGGCCATGGGCGGCACCAGCACGGTGCGGATGCCCAGCGCCTCGGCCACCGGGCAGGCGACCTGGCCGCCCGCGCCACCGAAGGTGGTCAGGGCGTAGCGGGTGACGTCGTGGCCCTGCTGGACGGAGATCCGCTTGATCGCGTTGGCGATGTTGCCCACCGCGATCCGCAGGAAGCCCTCGGCCGCCTCCTCGGCCGAAAGACCGCCGATCTCGTCGGACAGTTCGGCGAACCGGCGCCGGGTCAGAGCGGAGTCGAGCGGCTGGTCGCCGTCCGGCCCGAAGACGTGCGGGAAGTGCTCGGCCTGGATGCGGCCGAGCAGCAGGTTGGCATCGGTGACGGTCAGCGGTCCGCCGTTGCGGTAGCAGGCCGGGCCCGGGTCGGCACCGGCCGAGTCCGGTCCGACCCGAAGGCGTTCGCCGTCGAAGCGCAGGACCGAGCCGCCGCCCGCCGCGACGGTGTGGATGGCCAGCATCGGCGCTCGCAGCCGCACCCCGGCGACCTGGGTGGTCACCACCCGTTCGTACTCGCCCGCGTAGTGCGACACGTCGGTGGAGGTACCGCCCATGTCGAAGCCGATCACCCGGTCGTGGCCCGCGAGTTCCGACATCCGCACCATGCCGACGATGCCGCCGGCCGGGCCGGAGAGGATCGCGTCCTTGCCCCGGAAGTGGCCGGCCTCCGCGAGGCCGCCGTTGGACTGCATGAACATCAGCCGGACACCGGCCAGTTCCTCCGCGACCTGCCGGACGTAGCGGCGCAGGCCCGGGTCGAGATAGGCGTCGACCACGGCGGTGTCCCCGCGCGGAACGACCTTCATCAGCGGGCTCGCCTCGCTGGACAGCGACACCTGGTCGAAGCCGAGCCGCTCGGCGAGCCGGCCGATCTCCCGTTCGTGGGCGGGGTGCAGGTAGCTGTGCAGGCAGACCACCGCGACCGAGCGCAGGCCCTCGTCCAGGCACCCGCGCAGGTCCTCGGCGAGGCGGTCGAGGTCGGGCGGGCGCAGGACCTCGCCGTCGGCGGTGACCCGTTCGTCCACCTCGACCACCCGGGCGTAGAGCGGATCGGGCAGGACGATCTCGCGGGCGAAGATCTGCGGACGGTTCTGGTAGCCGATCCGCAACGCGTCCGCGAAGCCGCGGGTGATGCACAGGACGGTCGGCTCCCCGGTGCGCTCCAGCAGGGCGTTGGTGGCCACCGTGGTGCCCATCCGGACGGAGCCGACGTGCACGTCGAGATCGGCGTCGGGCGGCAGCAGGGCCCGGATCCCGGCGACGGCCGGGTCTCGGTGGCGGACCGGGTCGTGCGAGAGCAGCTTGTGGGTCAGCAGTCGGCCGTCCGGCGTCAGTGCGACCACGTCGGTGAAGGTCCCGCCCCGGTCCACCCAGAACTGCCAGCCCCTGGCTGCCATGACCGGCTCCCTCCGCCGTGCCGTGTGGCGTTCCACGCGCGAGTGGCCCCGCGCACGAGTATCCGACCGGGCGAACTACCCGGGCAAACGGAACATACTGGGCGCAAAGGCCGACCCTGGAGGCAGCGATGACGGCCACGACGGTGGGGGTGCTGCGCGAGACCGTACCCGGGGAGCGCCGGGTGGCACTGGTGCCCGACCTGGTGACGGCCGTCGGTCGGCTCGGCGTGGCCGTCCTGGTCGAGTCCGGCGCCGGACTCGACCAGGACGGCCACCACGACGCCGACTACCGGGCCGCGGGCGCCGCGGTGACCGAGCGCGCCGAACTGCTGCGCCGCTCGGACGTCCTGCTCGGGATCCACCCGCCGAACGTCGACCCGGTGCACGAGCTGCGCCCCGGCCAGGTGCTGGTGGCGCTGCTGCGGCCGCAGCGGATCCCGTACCTGGTCCGGCAGTGGGCGGACCGCGGCGTGACGGCGATCGGCCTCGACCTGGCGCCCGATCTGCCCGCCGCCCGCCCGTTGGACGCCGGGGCCTCCCAGGCCAGGGTGGCCGGGTACCGGGCGGTGCTGCTCGCCGCCGAGCGCCTGGACCGCTGCCTGCCGCCCTGGGGCACGGCGGACGGCCTGTTCGACCCGGTCCGGGTGCTCGTGGTCGGCGCCGGAGCCGCAGGTCTCCAGGCGATCGACACCGCCTGCCGGCTCGGCGCCACGGTCCACGCGGTCGAACCGCGCCACCGCGAGCGCGCGGCGGTCGCCGCCCTGGGCGCGGACCTGCTGGACCTGCCCGCGTTGCGCCCGATGGCGGACGGCCGGGAGCTGGAGGACTCACTCGACCGGGAGCGTCCGGTCTGGGTGGTGGGGCTGGCCGAGGCCGTCGTTCGGTACGACGTCATCGTGACGGCCCTGGCCGTGCCGGGCCGGCTGCCGCCCGTCCTGCTGCCCGGGGCGACGCTGGCCGGGCTCCGGCGCGGCTCGGTGCTGGTGGACCTGACGGCCGGCCCGGCGGGCGGCATCGTCGAGGGTGTCCTGCCCGACACGACGACGGTGACCGGGGGCGGGGGCACGGTGATCGGTGCGGGCGAGCTCGCGGCACAGGTGCCCGGGACGGCCTCGCGGGCGTACGCCCACAGCGTGTCGGCGCTGCTCGAACGCCTGATGCGCACCGGTTCGCCGGGGGCGGATCCCGTCCTCGGCCCGATGCTGGTGACCGATCGGGGCGCCGTGCGGCACGAACCCACCGCGCTGCTGCTGATGGAGGCGACCGCCGTTGCCGGCCTTCCGTAGGGCCTTCTTCCGTAGGGCCTCACCCGGCCGTGTGCGCGAGCAGCCCGGCGTGCCGGGCGATCGCCGCGGCCCGGTCGGCGCACTGCTGGTAGCAGCAGGACAGCAGTACGAGGTCGGTGACATCGACCGGATCGGTCCCCTGCCCGCGGATCAGCAGCTCGTACAGCAGACGTTGCCGCTGTCCGACCTCGTGGAGCCGGGTCGACACGTCCGTGACGTCCTCGGGCGCCCCGGACTCCAGGGCGTCGGCAGAGCGGGCGACGAGGTCCAACGCGGTGTCGGCCATCCCGCTCAGGGGTGCCCGCAGCCGTTCGCCGAACGGCGCCCGCTCCTGGCGTGCCCAGGCCGCCTCCAGAAGCCGCCGAGCCAGCCACGCGAGGGCCTCGACCTCGCATCCCACGTGGACGCTCACCACGATTCCGGGCCGCCCACCGGGCGTTGTGGCAGCGTCCTCCTCGATCCGGGTCAGCAGCTCCGCCAGGGCCTTCTCCGCGGCGGGAACCGCGGTGCCGCCGTCGGCCGGGTGCGTGATCAGGGTCGTCGCACCGCCCAGGGCGGTGTTCGCCAGTCGCACCAAGCCGGCCAGCTCGCCGACCAGGCCTCGGTGTCCGGTGCCCACGCCGTCCGACATCCCGTTCCCTCCTGTCCGGCCCCTCGATTCAGTCTCGCTCCGATGCGGCGAGGACGCCTCGGCCACGACGGGTCACGGCGGCGGGAAGCGAGCGGGCCTTGTGGCCTCCGGGTTCAGACCAGGCTCGCGCCCCAGGAGCGGGCACGGTCGAGTTCTCCGGTGCGCAGGGGACCGTCGCTGCCCTCCACGATGAAGCCCTCGGGCTCGACGATCACGTCGTAGCGGTGGTGGGAGAGCCGATGGGCGATGCCCTTGGCGGCGCCTCCGGAGCCGGGTGTGTCGCCCCGGGTGTCGAACGCGGCGGCGTGGGTACCGGACTCGGTTTCCGGAAGATCATGGAACCAGGCTCGCAGACCTTGCCCCTCGACGGCCTCCCGGGCTTCGGCCGCCTTCTCCTCCTGGCCGTTTTTGTGCTCCTCGGCCGTTGCGGCCATCCGGCGGCTGAGCCCGGAGGACATGCCGTGCATGTGGGTCGGGCCGCCGACCACCAGCAGGTCCGCGGTCCGGGTGATGTCGGCGTCGGCCTCGGCCACCGGGAGGCAGTCGACGGCCGCCCCGGGGTCGGCCTGGTGCACACCTTCGGCGATCGCCTCGGCGATCTCCCGGGTGTTGCCGTACATGCTCTCGTACACGATCACGGTGTGCATGGTCTCCACCTTTCGTCATCTCCAGCCTTGCTCCGCAGCTGAACTGCCGAGATGGGCCGTTCGGTCCCGATCGTCCCGCCGGGCGGGCACCTCCGCTACGGACGGCCGGGCACCGTGACGACCGGGCAGTGGGCGTGGTGCAGCAGGCCGTGAGGTACGGAGCCCAGCCGCATGCCGGTGAAGCCGCCGTTGCCGCGGCGCCCGACGACCACGGCGAGGGCGTGCTCGGAGGCCAGCGCGAGCTCCTCCACGGGGTGACCGCGGACCAGTTCGTGGGTCACGGTGACGTCGGGGTGACGGTCGTGGCGGCCGGCGGTGGACTCGAAGAGCAGCCGGCGCAGGATCTGCCCGGTGGCGTGCTCGTCGAGGTTGCCGACCGGTGGGCGCTGCCAGACCCAGAGCACGCGCAGTGCAGCCCGGCGCTCGCCCGCCAGGTCGAAGGCGAAATCGACAGCAGGCTCCGAGGACGGGCTGCCGTCCACGCCCAGCACGATGTAGGGCGGGTCCTGGGTGGTGTGCTCGGGGTCGCGGACGACGACGACCGGGCAGTGGGCCTGGGCGCTCACCGGGACGGCCACCGAGTAGGCACTCAGGGCCTCCTCGACCCGGCCCAGCCGCCGGGAGCCGAGGACGACGAGCGCGGCACGGCGGGACTCGCGGCACAGCGCGGGCGCCGGGACGTCCTCCGCCACTACGGTGGCCACGGCCAGCTGGGGATGCCGTTCCCTCGCCACTGCGGTGGCCCGGTCGAGGGCCTGGTCGGCCCGTTCGCGCAGGGCCTTGTGGTACCGGCCCTCGTCGAACGGACGGAACTCGCGGAACAGCGACGGGACGGCATGCACCAGCCGCAGAGGCAGGCCCCGGCGGGCGGCCTCGTCGGAGGCCCAGGCGGCGGTCATCCGGCCGGTGTCGTGCGCGTCGACGCCGAGGACGACGGAGCTGGCGGAACTCTCCGAATTCGCGGATGTCATGGCGGTCCTCCCCGCTTCGGAGTTACAGGCCTGCCTCCACGCTAGGCGTGGTCCCGACCCGGCCGGGAGGGCCGACCGGCCCGGTGGCCGGAGGCCCCGAGGCCCCACCCGGGCGTCGGCGACCCGTCCGTGCCGTCGCCATTTCGTCGAGGCCGTGACCAGGGCGGCCTCGGCGCCGGGCAGCCCACGGGTGCACGGATCGGCCGAGACGGTCACGAGGGCAGCCCGTCAGTCGGCGAACAGGTGCGGGTTCGGCAGGATGCGCTCCGGGGCCGCGGGTTCGTGGTCGAAGTGGTGGATCTGTGCGTCCGGCCCGGGGAAGTACTCGGTGACCCTGCCGTCGTCGGACCAGCGGATGTCGTACGGCGGGCTGCCGTCCGCGTGGTGCAGGCCGACGATCTCGCCGTCTCTGCGGGCCGCCCCCGGTCGGGTGCCCTGGACGATGATTCGGTCCCCCACGGCGGCTTTCATGTGCGCCTCCCTGGCTCGGTACGAGGCCCGGGCGCGTGGCCCCGGCTGTCCGTAGTCCCATCGCACCACCGAACGCGGGTTGCAGCAGGGGCCGGATGGTCCCCGGAGCTGGGCCCGGTCGGCCCCTGGGCACGACTTTGCCCCTTCGACGACGATGCGCGCGGACGAACCCGGTTCGCCGCCCGTGACGGGACATCCTGCGGCCCCGTGGGACCGCTCCCGGGGCTCGTCCGCGCTCGTCCTCGACCGGCGGGGCTGCCCGCGAAGGTGGCGGCCCCGCCGGTCGAGGACGAGCGACCCTGACATGTGGCCCGCTCGGGTCCGGAACCGGGGCCGTCGGACCCTCGGAGGCCGGCGGCGGACCCGGAAGACTGGTCGGCGAGACAGAGTCGCTCCGGCACCGAGGAGGCGTGTCATGTCCGCCGCAGCCGCCATGCACCGGCAGCCCGCCTCGCGCACGACCCTGCGCGGGCACCTCCGCCGGGCCGTCGGACGGGACCACAACCCGCTCTGCCGACCGGTCGACCGGGCGTACAGCCGCCTGGTGGCTACGGCGGCGCTGCTGGCGTTGACCTCCTTCGTCCTGGCGGCGGTGGCGGCCCTGATCGTCCACCACGCGGAAACGGCCGCCGCCCAGGACGCCGCCCGCCACCAGCACCTCGTCACCGCCGTCACCACGGGTCCGGCCGAGTCGGTCGATCCCCGGGCGGGCAGCGTGCGGGAACAGGCGCAGGCCCGCTGGACGTACCCGGCGGGGCCCGGAGCCGGCACCGTTCCCGTGCCGGAGGGCACGCCGACGGGGACCGCCGTTCCGGTCAGGCTGGGCGATGCCGGACAGCCGGTCGGCGCGCCCAGGTCGGGCGAACTGATCGCCACGGACGCCGTCCTGGCGGGCCTGGGCACGGTCTTCGTGCTCGGCCTCGGAACGGAGGGCGGGTTCGTGCTGCGCCGCCGTCGGCTGGACCGCCGGGCCGAGCGCAGCTGGGAGTCCGCCTGGGAGCGGGTGGAGCCGGGCTGGTCCGGGCGGCGGTGAGGGAGCCGGCTCCGAGGGCCCTCGGCGCTCAGGGGAGCCGGCGAGCCAAGTACGGGTCGCCGCTCGGCGGCAGCGGCAGCGTTCGAGGAGCTCGGACGGCGAGCCCGCACTGTCCTCGAACCCGGCTTCGGCGAGGGCTACTTCGACCGTTCGGGTCCGGCCCGAGGCGGACCCCAGCAGGTCGAGCACGCCTGCGCGGGGACATCCCCGGGCACGTTCGGGAACGTCGTGATGACCGGCCCGTTGGCGCGGCCGGATGCCCGGCGTCGGGAGACCCCGCTCGCGCCGCTTCCCCTGCTCGATTCCGACGGAACCGAGCAGGGGAAGCGGCGCGGAAGGCGCAGTCAGGCCCGGGACCGGCCGGCCGGGGCGGGGAGGCTACGGGGTGAGGGCCTTCTTCGCTTCCTGCCGTCCGGTGTCGGTGGTGTTCAACGCCCGGTCTCCGAGGACGCCGAGCTTCTGCTCGTCCAGGTTCGCGCCCGAGGACGCGGACCAGCGGTTGAGCAGGCAGACGGTCTGGCTCTGGAGCTGGACGAGGCCGCTCGCGCTGGCGGGGTCGATCCGGTCGAGGCAGCCGGCCGTCAGGTGGCCGGCCGGGTCGGTGGCGTAGTCCGGCACCGGGTCGGCCTTGGAGGACCGAAGGCGGCTCAGCGCGTCCTTCTGCCAGGCCTGCGCGGAGTCGGTGCCGCGTTCGCGCAGCACGTCGGCGGCGATGCCGTCGTAGGCCCCGGCGGGCATGGCGGCGAGCCCGACCTGGTCCTCGATCTGGGCGTCGGGCGGGTTCGGTTTGACGGTGGCGAGGCCGGCGGCGGCCTGTCGCTGGTCGGCGGCGCGCAGCAGGCCGTAGGCGGCCGGGTCCTCCGAGAGGCCACGCAGTGCCGGGACCAGTTCCCGTTGCCGGACGGCGAAGTGGACGCCCTGGTCGTCCTGCCAGGCGTCGCTGCTCGGCTCGGCGTGCGCGTTGTAGGGGTCGTTGACGAGAGTCAGGACGGCGTGGGTGTCGGCGGCGTAGTCGGCGAGGGCTTCGGCGAGGGGACGGCGGACGTCCGGGTGGACGTGGTGGTCCTTGCTGTCCGAGAGCGCGAGGACGACGGCGCGCATGGCGCGCGCCTGCTCCAGGGTGTGCACGCCGGGCTGGTCGCCCGTGGTGGCCCGGTGCAGGCGATCGGCCAGGTCGGTGCACGGCAGGTCGGAGCGCCAGGCGGCGCCGAGTACCGTGCGGACGCGGTCGTCGGCGCGCAGTCCGGCGCAGTCGCGGTCGGGGTCGTCCCGGCCGAGCGTCCACCAGAGGCCCAGGCCGGCAGCGGCCGCCACCGCCAGGGCGGCGATGACGACGGTGACGGCGGTGCGGCGGGAGGTGCGGGCGGCGGCCATCAGGCGTTGCCCCGGCCGAGGTAGCGTCCGGCGACGTCGCTGCTGCGGTTGCGGGTGTTCAGGACGTCGTCCTGCAGCCCGTTGATCATGTGGTCCTCCGGGCTGATGCCGCGGTCCCGGGCCCAGATGCCCACCAGGTCGGACATCTGCCTGGTGCCGTCCAGGTAGGTGTCCGAGATCTTGGCGTTGGCCTCGGAGTTGTTCTGGTCCTTCTCGTTCAGGCTGACCTCGTAGGTCCAGGTGTCGACCAGGCGCTGGGCCGCGTCGCCGACCACCGGGATCGGGGTGATGGGCGCGCCGACCGTGTGGTAGAGGATCTTGGCCTTCCAGTCGGCCTGGGCGTTCTTGTCGTCGCGCATGTCCATCGCCGCGTCGGCGCGGATGGCGTCGTAGACGCCGAGCGCGGCTGCGCCCTTGCCCATCACGTCCTTCACCGCGTCACGGTCGGGGTGGGGGCCGAGGGTCGCGAGGTCCTGAGCGATCTGCCCGGTCTCCGCCTGGTGCAGCGCGCCGTAGGCGGCCGGGTCGTCCGAGAGGCCGCGCATGACTCGGACCAGACTGTCCTGGCCGACGGCCATCCGGACGGAGTCGCCGTCCTTCCAGACCGAGTCGTGTCCGGTGTGGGCGCCGTAGACGTCGTTGCGCCCGTTGAGCAGCTCGTGGGTGTCCCCGACGTAGTCGGCGAGGGCGTGGGCGAGCGGTTGGCGCAGGGTGTCCTTGATCTTGTCGCCGCCCTGGCCCTCGTCCAGGGTGACGATGGTGTCGTGCATGACCCGGGCCTGCGCCTCGGTGTGCTTGCCGTCGTGGGGGCTGCCGGCCGGCTCGCCGGTGGTGGCGGCCTCGATCGCGGCGGCCAGACCGCTCTGCGCGAGCGGGTCCGGCACCTTGACCGTGGTGTAGCCGGTGAGGTAGCCGTCCGGCCAGTGCCGTTCCTTCATCAGGTAGTGCAGGCGCTTGTTGGCGCCGTCCGCGCCCGGGTCCAGGTACGCCGTCGCGGCCTCCGGCTGGCGCCCCATCACGGTCAGGACGTTGTCGAGCGGGTCGGCGCCGAGCGCGGTGCCGTTGTGGTTGGCCTTGTAGCTCCACCGGTCCGGGTGTTCCTTCTCGCTGGCGGTGATGTCGTCGGCGAGGTCGGTGAGGAAGGGCGTGGAGTACTTCGCGTTGCCCTTGGTCATCATGGTGGTGAGGATCTGGTACCCGAACACCGGCTCGGTGCCGGAGCCGAAGTCCTTGTCGCCGGCGGCCTTCATGCCCTCGCGCCACTTCTTGTAGAAGTCGCTGTTCGGGTCCTGGGTGGCGGAGGCGAGCGCACGGGTCAGGTCCGTCCGCAGCCCCGGGTAGGACGCCTTCTTCCCACCGTCGTCTCCGGGATCGTCGAGCTGCTGCGCGAGCTTCAGCATGCCGTCGGGGCCGATTTTGTCCAGTAGCGTCTGCGAGAACTGCGGGCTGTCGGCGTTCGCCTTCATCAGGTTCGCCAGTTGGTCCCGCTCCTCCGGGCTGAGGCTGTCGATCCGGGTGGCGAGCGCGGCCGCGCGCTGCGCGTCGGCGGCGTCGCCTCCGCCGACCGCCTGGCCGTTGAAGGTGTTGTCCGGGCTGCCCGCCTTCGACGCGCTGCGCAGGGCGGTCGCGGCCCGCTTGTCGGCATCGGTGGCCGCCTGCAGACCGGCCTCGATGGCCTTGGTCCACTTGGCCGCGGCCTCGTTGTAGGCGTCCTGGGTCTCGCGGTCGTGGTGCAGGGCCTCCAGGGTCGCCTTGTCCATCGTGCTGGTGTCCAGGACGGCCACACCGGTGCCGGTGACCTTGAACCCGGCCTTGACGGCACCGTCCGCGGCGTCGCGGACTTGCTTCTGGGCGGCCTCGAAGTCCGCCTTCGCGTCGTCCAGCAGCGACGCCATGGCGTTCGCCTCGACCTGGGCGTCCGTTATCTGCCCCTTGGTGAGGATCAGTTGGAAGTTCGCCATGCTGGCGGTACCGCCGGTCCACAGCCCGTTACGGGTCACCGAGAGCACCTTCTGATCGAAGTCGGTTTCCATGGTGTGGAACTTCTGCGCCATCTCGCGCCATTTGGTGGCCGCCGCGCTCAGCGTGGCGGGGTTCGCCTTGAGAACGTCCTCGTATCCCAGCACGGCTCAGTTCTCCTTCAGCTTCAGGGCGTCGGCGATGGAGGTGTTGGTGCTGTGGTAGTTCAGAGTGGTCTGCTCCATCGCCGCACTGTTCTGGTGCAGCCTTCCCGTCAGCTGGCTCACTTGCTCGTGCCACTCGGTGAGCGCGGCCCGCAGCGCTCCTGCGGTGTCCCAGCCGCTGTGCGCCGTCGCAGCGGCGTTGGTCGATTCGTCGGCGACCCCGCCGACGGTCGGGTTGTTCAGCGCCATCCCGTTCAACGCCGCCACTGCGCCGTTCATGGCCTGGCTGTTGAGACTGAACTGCCCGTTGGCTGCAGGCGTACTCACGTCTGGTTTCCCCCATCGACGACTACATCGTGCGGGGCGTCGACTCCGCGGCACGGCCACGGCGAGGTCGTGCCTGCGCCGCGCGGTCGACCTGCGCCGCGAGGTCGTGGCCTGCACTCATCGGGACCAACCGTCCTTGTCGGACTCGGTCCAGCGCTGACGCCCCATCGAAGCGATCATACAAAGACCGACTGTCAACGAAGTCGTTCGATATCCACCCTTCTCCGCCCGTTTCGGCTGAGCGCGCCGCCCTGCAGCGCGCCGCCGGGGCCCCGCGTCACGTACAAGGGCCTGGTCGTTGCCGGAGAGCCGATCGACCGACGGGGCCGCGCGTGATCACTGGCGCACGACCTGTGAGGTTGACGACCTGGAGCGGGCACCGGATCGACGGCTGACCGGTCGTACCCGCCGGCCCGCCCGCCTGCCGGTGCGGGGCGCGTCGCGCTGCCCCGCACCGGTGCGTGTGGACCGCGGCCGACAGGTGCCGGCTCGTTGGCGAAAGCCGGGCAGCGGCAGGGCTCCTGCTGCCGCCGGCCGACGTGCACGGGCCGGGTGCCGTGGGTGACGCGCCGCTGCGGAGTCCTCGCGGCTGCCCGGGCGGCGTCCGGCGGAAAACCGGGTGCGCCGCGCAGACCGGCCGCACTACCCTGGGTGCCATGAACGTCACCGGCCTCGACACCACCACCGCGACCGCGCGAGCGACCAGCTCGCCGGTTGCCGCCGCCTGACGTCATTCCCGACTCCCCCCGGCGACCGGACACGGTCCGCCGGCGGTGGCCCGGAGGTGTTTTCCTCCCCGGTTCCGACGATCGCGTGGGCCCGTTGTCCGGCGCCTCCCCGTCACACGCGAAGGAGCCACCCCGTGGACACGGACCAGATCGTCCGCACGTTCGTCGAGTACTTCGAGGACCGCGGCCACCGCCGGATCACCGGCTCGACCCTGCTGCCGCCGCCCGGCGACCCCGTGCTGTTCACCACCTCGGGCATGCACCCGCTCACCCCGTACCTGGAAGGACGCCCGCACCCCCTGGGCCGTCGGCTGGTCAACGTGCAGCGCTGCCTGCGCACCACCGACCTCGACGAGGTCGGCGACGCCACCCACCTGACCGTCTTCGAGATGCTCGGCACCTGGTCGCTCGGCGACTACGAGGGCCCGCAGAGCCTCGACTGGGGCTACGGCCTGCTCACCGAGGGCTTCGGCGTCGATCCCGGGCTGCTGCACGCCACGGTCTTCGGCCGCGACGACCGGACGGGCCCCGACACCGCCTCCCTGGAGCTGTGGCAGGGCCACGGGGTGCCGGTGGAACTCACCGTCGAGGACAACTGGTGGTCCAACGGGCCGACCGGCCCGTGCGGCCCCGACTCGGAGATCTTCCTGTGGACCGGCGACACCCCGCCCGAGTCGACACCCACCGGTGACGACCGCTGGGTCGAGGTCTGGAACCACGTGATGATGCGCCACCGACGGCTCGACGACGGCTCCCTGGTGTCCCTCCCGCAACGCAACGTCGACACCGGACTCGGCCTGGAACGGCTGGCCTCGCTGCTCCAGGGCCGACGGTCGGTGTTCGACTGCGACGTCTTCGACCCCTGGCGCCGGACGGTGCCCACCCTGTGGCAGCTGGACGAACCGTCACTGCGGCTGGTCTGCGACCACCTGCGCTCGGCCGTCGTGGTGATCGGCGACGGCGTGCTCCCGTCCAACACCGGCCGCGGCTACGTGCTGCGCCGGCTCGTCCGACGGGTGCTCACCGTCCTGCGCCGCGACCACCCGCAGGGCGGTCTCGTCGACCTGCCCGGCGAGCTGATCCGGCACACCCTCGACCACTTCCGCCAGGAGGGGGACCAGGACGTCGTGCGCCGGGTGCTGCTCGACGAGGAGCGCCGGTTCGGCCGCCTCCTGGAGCGCGGCCGCCAGGTGCTGGCCCGCCCCCGGTTCCGCGGCCCGCTGACCGAGGAGGACCTCCACTACCTCCACGACACCCACGGCCTCCCGCGCGACCTCGTCCTGAACCTGCGGCCGCAGTGACGGGCTCGGTCCGCGCCGACGGGGTCCGCCCCCCGCCGGCCCGGGCCGGGCTGCACCACCGGTAGGTGACCGCCACCGGACGGGTGGCGGTCACCTCGCGCTCGACCACGCCGTTGCGTTCCAGCCGGCGCAGCGTCCCGTGGCCGGCGGGCGGCCCTCCCGCACTCTCGGGCCCTCCGGTACGGCCCCGTCAGACTGCGGAGAGGTGCAGCGTGAACGGTGCACCGTTGGACCTCGGCGTCCAGCCGTCCGACAGCGCGGCCCGGATGCCGGCGGCGACTTCGCGCGGCAGGACGAGCTCAGCGGGCACTAGGCTCGGTTCGAAGACGGCCCGCCGACCGGTCTCCACGACCAGCGTCGTTCCGGGCGAGGCCGCGTCCTCCACCCGGTAGCCCAGGGTGACGCCGTCGTAGCTGCAGCACCAGTGCTTCCTGCTCACTCGCCAGCGGTACTCGACGCCGTCGACGACGATGCGGCGGGAACCCTTCTTCGCCAGTGCCACCTTTCCCCTTCCCCTTGTGCCCTCGGCCTTCGACCGGCCGAGGATGTCCGTCACCAGTCTCCCGGCACCGCACGCGTGTGTCACCGGGTTTGGCCCGGAGCTCAGGAGGCCGGCCTGCCGGTTCGGCGGACCGGGCGGGGCGGGTGTGGTTAGGGTGCCGGTCATGGCCGGTGAGTTCCCGGGTGATGGTCCGGGTCGTGACGTTGTGTCGGTGGATGGCCGGTTGGCCGAT
This sequence comes from Kitasatospora sp. NPDC085464, assembly GCF_044541955.1. Taxonomy (NCBI): domain Bacteria; kingdom Bacillati; phylum Actinomycetota; class Actinomycetes; order Kitasatosporales; family Streptomycetaceae; genus Kitasatospora; species Kitasatospora sp. NPDC085464. The sequence goes on along the minus strand of NZ_JBITTM010000003.1, from coordinate 238,279 downwards.
CCGGAGTGGCTGGTGAACGGCGACCCGGAACAGGTCGTGGCGGCCCTGGACGGCGCTGTGGGACGGGAGGAAGCCGCGGCGGCGGCCGTGTACCGGGCGTCAGGGCATCTGCACCGTGAATCCGGTGCGCAGCTGCGACGGCAGGTGCTGGCGCTGGACGCCGCCCGGTACGGACACCGGGAGTTGGCGCGGGGCATCGCCGCGGTGGCGGTCGGCGGGGACACCGGTGATCCGTGGGTCGTGCAGTGGGCGACCGGTACCGGCCTGGACTCCCGGCTGCGGTACGCGTTGCCCGCACCCGCCACGGTGGGTGCGGTGGCGACCGTGGTCGTGGCGGACCGCGGGCTCGCCGTCGCCGGCTGCGAGGACGGCACACTGCACTGGTGGGACCTCGCCACCGGCCGGAAGCTCGGCTCGGCCGCAGTCGGCGACAGCGGCGCGGCCGCAGCCGGTGACAGCGGCGCTGTGCGGGCACTCGTGACGACGGTCCTGGACGGCCGTCCGGTCGCCGTCACCGCGCACTCCGGCGGGTCGGTCCGGGTGTGGGCCCTCGTCGCGGGAGAGGGTGGAGGCGAGCCGGTCGTCCTGTACCCGGGTGAGGGCGGCTCCTGGATCAACTCGCTCGCCACCGTGCCGATCGAGGGCCGGCCGGTGGTGGTCGGCGGCAGCGTCGACGGGAGGGTACGGGTGTGGGACCCGGCCGCCCCTGCCGGCCGCGGAGAACTGCTGAGCATACGCACCGGCACCGTACGCGCGCTGGCGACGGCGGTGGTGGACGGCCGTCCCGTCGTCGTCACCGGCCACGGCTGGGGAACCGTCCGGCGGTGGGACCTGCTCACGGGACGGGAGTTCGGCGCGGGGAGCGACCCGGTCGGGGAGTCCCACGCCCGCACCGATCCGTCGTCCGACCCCGGCCCCGGCCCCGACGCCGACTTCGACGCCGATTCCGACATCGCCGACGGCGGCGGTCGCCAGTGCGCCACCATGGAGATCAACGCCATGACGCACGTCGTGGCGACGGACCCGGCGTTCGAGTCCCCGCTGGCCGTCAGCGCCAACGCCTACGAGACCTGCATCCGGGACCTGGCCACGGGAGAGCAGGTGGGTGAGCCCGGGCCGGGGTTCGTGGAGGCGGCGGCCGTGAGCGTGCTGCGGGGGCGCCCCGTCGCCCTCCTCGCAGGCAGCGGCGGGCCGGTCCACGTGTGGGACCTGTCCGCCTCCCGGCACCTGCGCCCGCCGCTGATCGGCCACCGTGGGACGGTGCGGGCAGCGGCGACGGCCGTGGTGAAGGACCGTCACTTCGCCGTGACCGGAGGCGACGACGAATCGGTCCGTGTCTGGGACCTCGACGGCGAGAGGGACGAGCGGGTCGGGAGCGGGGCGGGCCGCAGGCCGGCCGGTCATACCGGGCCCGTGCACCGGGTCACCACGGCCGTCGTGGACGGCCGCTCCGTCATCGTGACCGGCGCTGAGGACGGAACGGTCCGGGTCTGGGACCTCGACGGCGGGGAACAGCTCGGGGAGCCCCTGGCCGGCCACACCGCCGCCGTGAGCCAGGTGACGGTGGCGACGGTCGAGGGGCGGCCCGTCCTCCTCACGCGCGACCGGACGAGGACGGTGCGGGTCCTGGATCTCACGACCCGGGAGGAACTGCACGGGCGGTCGACGCAGGAGTACTCCAGCTCGTTCATCGACTTCTTCGGCGCGGTGGAGGACCGCTTCGTCGCCGTGACCTGGGAAGGACGCGTGTGGGACCTGACCGCGAGCGCATGGATCGGCGTGCAGCCGAAGCAGCGCTGCGCCCTGGCCCTGGAATCACTCGCAGGCCGCCATGTCATCCTGACCGGGTGCGCGGGCGAACCGGTCCACCTGTGGGACATGGTCACGGGTGACCGGATCGGTCCGTCCTTCGTGGGACTGACCGGCCGGGTGCGGGCGGGGGCGGCAGGGATGCTGGACGGCCGCCCCGTCGTCGCCGCGGGAGGGGACGACGGCACCGCGCGGGTGTGGGACGCCACCACGGGACGGCAGATCGGCGCATACGCGTTCCCCGCCGATGTCCGTGGACTGGCCGTGACCCCCGACGGGCGGCTGGTGGTCGCCTTCGGCACGGACATCACGGTCCTGGCCCACCGCGTCCGGAGGTGACAGCAGCCCTCCGGCCGCCCGCCCCGGCCGCCCGTCCGCGGCTCCTTGCGGCCCTTCGGTCTCGACGACCTCCAGGCTGCGCAGGGGCCCCGGTGACGGGTCCGCGGACCGCTACTCAGCCCTCGTCTCCGAGGCCTCGGTCGGGTGCGCTCATGTCGCCGGTGCGGGGGGTGCCGTCGGCGAGTCCGTAACGCAGGCGCACGGTGCCCTGGGGGCCGGCTGCCGGGGGCTGGAGGAGGGTGAGGTTGGTGGGCACCGCGCCGCCGTCGAACACCTTCTTCCCGACGCCCAGCGTGATCGCGTGCACCCAGAGGTCGAGGCGGTCGAAGAGCTTCTCGCGCAGGAGGGTCTGGACGAGGTCGAGGCTACCGACGACCTTCACCTGTTCGTGCCGGTCCCGGATCTCGCGCACCGCGGCGGGCAGATCCGGACCGAGCTGCGTGGAGCCGGCCCACGGGAGGTCGGGCGTGCCGCGGGAGGCCACGTACTTCGGCACCCGGTTGAACAACTCGGCGATCTCGCCGTCCTTCTGGTGCGGCCAGTAGGCGGCGAAGATGTCGTACGTCCGCCGCCCGAGCAGCAGGGCGTCCGTGCCCTCGTACGCTGCGAGGATCTGCGCCCCGGTGACCTCGTCGATCAGCGGCGCCTGCCAGCCACCGAAGGGGAACCCCACCGGGTCCTCGTCGGGGCCGCCGGGCGCCTGCCCGACGAGGTCGAGGGTGGTGAACAGCTCGATGTCGATGAGGCCCATGGCCGACTCCCGTGCGTGGGTCGATTGTCTCCGTCAAGAGATAGACCCGCCGTGGCCCGAAAACTCATCGCCACGACGGATTCGGGTTTCCCCACCCGGACGGACGACCCCGGACACCGCACCGCCGTACCGATCCCGCCGTTACACGGGCTTCGTGTGCTCTGCGGGCTCCTCGGGCTTCGTGGGCCCGACGCGCAGCAGTGCGTCCGCGAGTTGTCGGGGGCGGCTGAGTGCGGCCAGGTGACCGCCGGGGATCTCCTCGATCTCCAGGCCCAGCCGGTCACGGGCGATCCTGCGCTGGAACTCCAGCGGGAAGAAGCGGTCGTCCCGCCCCTGGAGGAACCGCGTCGGTACGTCCGGCCAGCGGGTCAGTGGCCACGGCTGCGCGAACAGCGCGGAGGGCGGCTGCGAGGCGCCCAGGGCGAACGCCTCCTCGGTGACCTCGGGCGGGACGTCGTGGAAGAAGTCGGCCCGCAGGTCGAACTCGGGATCGGCGCCACGCCCGGTGGCGGCCGCGTGGTCCGACCGGGCCTCGGCCTGGCCGGTGTTCTCCCACCACTGCCCGGCCGTCTCCCCGGGCGCCGGGACCATCGCGTTGAGCAGCACCAGCTCGGCGACCGGCACCGACAGCCGCCCGCACACCAGCGGAGCCGAGAAGCCCCCGAGCGACTGCGCCACCAGGACCAGCGGCCCGCTGAGCGCGGCACGCCGTTCCACCGCTGAGACGACGGCCTGCGCCGTCTCCTCCAGACCGGCGGAATCGTCGCTCGGCAGGTCCATCGTGACCACGTCGTGCCCCCGGGCCCGCAGCTCGGGCTCCAGCCGGTGCCAGAACCAGGCCCGGCCGTCGGCACCGGGAACGAGCGTGAAGGTCGCCATCCTCGTCCTCCCTCTGCGGGTTGCCGCCCACGTTTCCTCTCCGCGCCCTCCGACGCCAGCGGGTGGCACTGACACTCCGCGCCCGGGAGGCGAGGGCCGGGGCCCTCTGGAATCCTGACGGCGAAGCAACCGCCGGGAACCCCGCGAGGAGCCGTCATGTCCGGACAGTTCGAAGCCGCTGTGGAGGTCGACTGCCCCGTCGAGGAGGTCTTCGCGTACCTCGCCGACGGTCGCCACGACCCCGAGTTCAGCCCTCGGGTCCTTGAGATCACGAAGACTCCGGACGGCCCGACCGCCGTCGGGACGGTCTTCCGGAGCACGGTGAAGGACGCCGGGATGAAGACCGCCCGCCAGTTCCGCATCACCACCCTGGACGCGCCGCGCACGATCTGCTGGAGCGAGCAGAGCAAGAACCTCATCACGGCCGAGGGCGGCTACGACCTCGAAGCGCTGCCGGACGGCCGTACCCGGGTCCGGATCTTCAACGTGCTCGAAGGCCACGGACTCGGCAAGCTTCTGCTCGGCGCGGCCCTCCGCGCCGCCCGCAAGGACGCCCCCGACTTCGGCGGCCGGATCAAGACCGCCGTCGAGCGGTCCTGTGCCACGCGGAAGGGCCAGTGACGCGGTGACCCGCGTCCGGCCCGCCGGCCGTGCCGCCACCTTGATAAGGAGCGGTGATGACCCAGGTGATGACCCAGCCGGCGGTCCAGGTGGCGGTGTGCGGGCCCGCGGAGTGCAGTGCGGCCGAGGCGGCGGCGGCCCGGGAGGTGGGTGCCCTGCTGGCGCGCTCGGGTGCGGTCGTGCTCTGCGGGGGCTACGGCGGTGTCATGGCGGCCGCCGCGCAGGGAGCGGCAGGGGCGGGTGGCCTCGTCATCGGCATCCTGTCGGGCGCGGACCGGTCCGGGGCTTCGCCCCACCTGACGGCTGCCGTCGCGACCGGCATGGGCCAGGCCCGGAACAGCGTCCTGGTCGGTTCCGCGGACGCGGTCGTGGTCGTCGGCGGGTCATGGGGAACGCTCTCCGAGGTGGCGATGGCCGTACGGCAGGGCGGCAAGCCGGTGGTGGGGCTGGGTACCTGGCAGATCGTCGATGCGCGGGGCGTAGCCGTCCCGGGCGTCGTCGTGGCGGACGATCCTGCCACCGCCGTGGCGCTCGCCCTGGAAGGCCGCGACTGACCCGCCGGGGCCTGCACCGCGAGCCCGGTGAGGTTCCTCCGGCAGTTGACGGCGCACCGCCCGGCGCCGGTGACGGCGTTGATCGGATGTCTACGCGCGCCTGGTGCACTGTGAGCCGCGGTCCCACCGGCCGCAATCACCGATCACCCACCACGTCGTCAGGGCTCGACCATGATTCCCACGCAGATACATCCGCTCACGACACTCCCGGTGCTGGAGACCGCGCGCTTCCGCCTTCGGGACCACCGTGCCGACGACCTCGACGCCATGCGCCCGGTCTGGGGCGACGAGGACGGGATGCGCCACCTCTCGACGGGTGTCATGGACGACACCCGGATCCGGCGCAGGCTCGACGAGGCCGTGGCGACCGCCGCCGCGGTACCGCGCCGCCACTACCAGCTGGCCGCGTGTCTCCGGGGTGACGACCGTCCCGTCGGCGGCATCCGCCTCGACGTCGAGGACGCCAGCACCGGGTACTCCGGCGTCTTCACCATGGCCCGGCACCTGCGCGGCTCCGGCTGCGCGCCCGACATCGGCTGGCTGATGCTCAAGCTCGCCTTCGCCGAACTCGGCCTCACCCGGGTGTGGAGCATGACGTCCGTGGCGAACACCGACGCGGTCCGCGCGATCACCCGCTTCGGCTTCACCCCCACCGGCGAGACCGAGCGCTACTTCGCCGAGGCCGGCACGACCATGCGCCTGGTGACCATGGAGGTCCTTGCGGACACCTGGCGCGCGATGCCCGTCCCGACCGGCCCCGGCCCCGCCTGACTCCGGCTGACCCGGTCCGCGGTCGCCTACCGTCGCATGCTGCTGGCGCACCCGAACGCGGTGCCCCTCCTGGCCACGCACCCGGTCGACCCCGCCACGGCCGTCCCGGTCCTGGCCGGGCTGCTGGAGAGCCTCACCGCCGCGGGCGTCGACCAGGACGACGCACTGATCCGGATCCAGTCCGTCGGGGTCTTCACGCTGGGCCACGCCCTGGCCCAGGTGGGAGCATGCCCGGGCGCCGCCGATGCAGATGCGGATGCGGATGCGGACGCGGATGCCGACGATGCCGCCGGCGCTGACACCGATGCCGCCGACGCCGGGCAGGACCCTGACACGCTCGACTGCTACCAGCGGTGGTTCGACGTCGGCCTGCACGCGCTGGTGACCGGCTTCGACCGCCGCGACGCGCCCGCGTAGCGGAGGCCGGACAGCGGAAAACGGGGCCCGTACCGCGCGAACGGTACGGGCCCCGTTCCTCACCCGGGTTCCACCGGGGTCAAGGGCGACTCACGACCAGGCGGTCGGGTGGGTCAGGGCTTGGTCGGGAGGACCGAGTAGCAGTACGGGTCGCTCAGGTGGAGGTGGGCCCAGTACAGCAGGTCGCCGGTCTGGGGGCCGACGACCCCGTCGGGGTCGAGGTGCTGGGCGATCTGGTAGGCCTTCAGCACCCGCAGGGTCTCGTCACCGAACTGCCCGTCCACGTCCAGGGCCATCTCGGGGTGCGGCATGCCGCTGCGGTTGGAGGTCCAGTGGTTGAGCGCGAGCTGGACGCACGTCACGGCCGAGCCGCGGTTGCCGTAGCGGACGTAGCTCGCGCCGGGCTGGGCGCTCGCCGCCGTGGCGCCGATGCCCACCAGCAGGAGGGCGGCGGAGACGGTGGCCGCGCCCCTGCGCAGGGCCGCCTTGGTGTTCAGCTTCATGGTGCGTTTCCCAACTTCTCGTACAGGTGTGGCGAGCGCCGGACCGCGGGACCGACGCATCGTCAACCGTAGGCGCAGGCAAACCCGTCGAACGCCCGTGAGACGCGGCCGGAGCCGTCCCACGGCTGTCTCACGGTGCTGGTCTGGGCTTTGGGAGAGCCGGAGGCGGCACTTTGGAGACGATCCGCCGGCTCCCACCGCGCGCGGGCCGGGGTTTCGCCCGCTCCACCGGGGTTCGACCGGGTGCCGGACGGGCCCGATCCGGCCGCCGACCAGTCGATCGGGTGAATCGGGCGACGGCCGCGCGCCGGGCGACGTCCTCGCCCCCGAACGCCCCTGCCACCGCCTCGTACCCCGCGCCGCCGAGGCTCTCGAACGCGCGCTCGCCGCCTGCGCACTGGGCTCCGACGCACCCGCCGGGCGTGTCCTCGCCCGGCCGGTGACTGCCCCGGGCTGGGCCTGAGCCTGCCCGGAAAGTCCCTCTTTGCCCCGGGATCGCCTGGAGGTAATCCACTTGAACGCCGCATTCGAACAGCACCATCATCGGACGCCGCTGACCCGAAACGCCGTGGCCAACTCACCTGGGAACAAGGCTATTTGAAGCTTTTTTCGGGCCCGGTTCGGCGCTTCCGCACGTCCGCGCACCGCTCTGCCTGCTCCTGCCCGCTCTGACCGCTCTGACCGTTCTGCGTCTGGAGGATCTGTGGCCTGTCACCCCGCCCCGGAGGCCCGCGTGCCGCACGAGGAGGCGCACGCATGAGCGCCGCGACGACGTCGGCCGAGAGTGCCGACGAGGAACTGCAGTGGCTCGCCGACGGGCGCCGCATCGAGGCGATCGAGGCGATCAGCGTCAGCGCGATGGCCCGCCGCCTGCCCGCGCTCGTCGTCCGCGCCTTCCGCCTCGGCTGGGGCATCGACCGCGCCTCCGTCGCGCTGCTCCTGGCCTGCCAGGCCGTGTCCGCCGTGCTCGGCGCGGCCGGTCTGCTCGCGACCACCGGCACGATCTCGGCCCTGTTCGGTCCCGGCCGGGTGGGTGACAAGCTCGCCCACGCAGCGCCGTCGATCCTCCTGATCGCGACGGCGGCCGGCGCCCGTTCGCTGCTCGGCATCACCATCCGGACCATCACCGTCCACCTGTCGCCGCGCATCTCCCGGGCGGCGGAGGCCGCGGTGCTGCGTGCCACGGTCGCGGCCGAGCTGACCGCCTACGACCACGCGGGCTACAACGACGAGCTGGAGGCCGCCGACCGCGGCGCCGAGGTGTGCGTCGACATCGTCGGGGAGGCGCAGAACCTGCTGGCCTCGCTCGGCTCCCTCGTCGGCGCGGCCGGCGTGCTCACCGTGCTCCACCCGGCCCTTCTCCCCCTGCTGGTGGCGGCCGCGCTCCCCCAGGGGATCGCCTCGGTGCACGCCGCCCGGGTCCAGTTCCTGGCCAACCGGGCGGCGGTCGGCGACCGCCGGATCATGGCGAACCTGCGCTGGTACATCCACCTCAAGCGCAACGCCGACCAGGTCCGCTCCGACACGATGGGCGGCTTCCTGCTCGACAAGTACGAGCAGGTCGGCCGACGGCTCGACGCCACGTCGCGGCGGGCGGCGATGCAGAGCGCCCGGGTGTCGGTGATCGGGGCCGCCGCGTCCGGCCTCGGCACCGCGCTGGTGTGGGCGGCGATGCTGTGGCTGGTCGGCACCGGCCGGATGAGCCTGCCGCGCGGCGGTGCGGCGGTGTTCGCGCTCGGCGCGGTCGGCACGAGCCTGCGCGGCATCGTCGGCTACGGCGCGGACCTCTTCCGCACCGGCATGTACCTGGACGACTGGTCGAGCTTCCTGGACACCGCCGGCGGCCACCGGCCGAAACGCGGCACCGAAACGCCGCCCCCGCCCGGGCGGATCAGCGTGGAGGACCTCAGCTACGCCTACCCGGCCTCCGAGCGGAAGGCCCTCGACGGAGTGAACCTGCACGTGGACCGCGGTGAGATCCTGGCCCTGGTCGGCGAGAACGGCTCCGGCAAGACCACGCTCTCCAAGCTCCTGGCGGGGCTCTACCTGCCCGACGGCGGATCGGTGCGGTGGGACTCGCGCGACACCCGCGACCTGGATCCGCACGCCCTGTGGCGGCAGGTCGCGGTCGTTCCCCAGGACTACGCGCGCTGGCCGCTGACCTGCCGGGAGAACATCACGCTGGGCCAGCCCACCCGCGACGGCGACGAGGCGGTGATGCGCGCCGCCGAGGCCTCCGGCGCGGCCGACGTCGTCGCCAAGCTCCGCCGCGGCCTGTCCACCCTGCTGGCGGTGGAGTGGATGGGCGGCGAGGAACTGTCCGGCGGCCAGTGGCAACGCCTGGCCATCGCCCGGGCCTTCCACCGCGAGGCCGGGCTGCTCGTCCTGGACGAGCCCACGGCGGCCCTGGACCCGCGGGCCGAGCACCGGATCTTCCGGAACCTGCGCGCCGTCGCGCGGGAGCGGGCGGTCGTCCTGGTCACCCACCGGCTCACCAACGTGGCCGTCGCCGACCGGATCGTCGTCCTCGAAGACGGCAGGGTCCTCCAGGAGGGCACGTTCGCCGAGCTGGTGGCCGACGAGGGCGGCCGGTTCAGGGAGTTGTGGGACCTCCAGAACGAACGGACCGGTATCCCCGCCCAGCGGACCCCGGCTGCGGAGCAGAACGAGCAGGCGGACGAGGAGGCGGACGAGGAGGCCGGCCCGTGACCGACCACCGGTTCGCGCAACGGGAGGACGCGGCACCGCGGACGGCGTCGGCGTCGGCGTCGGCGTCGGTGTCGATGTCGATGTCGGGGTCAGCGGAGGGCGAGGGCGATGGCGCGGGCGATGGGTTGGCCGGTGTGGGACTCGAAGTAGGTGAAGGCCGGGCTGGGGTTGACCTCGAAGCAGTAGACGTCGCCGTCGTCGGTGAGCATCAGGTCGATGCCGGCCAGGTCCAGGCCCAGGGCGTCGGCCAGGCGCAGGCACCGGTGGGCCAGGTCGTCGGGCGGCTGCCAGGGGGAGAGTTCGGCGCGGCCGCCGTCCTGGTGGGCGTAGCGGTAGTCGACGCGGTCGGTGGTGATGCGGGTGGCGAACACCTCGTCGCCCACGGTGTGCACGCGGATGTTGGTGCCGCGGACGCGCTGCTGGAACTGGACCGGGCAGGAGCGGATGAGGGGCAGTCGGGCGGTTGCTTCCCGGTCGAGGGCGTGCACGACGGACCGTTGGCAGCTGATCGACTTGTAGACCAGCTCGCCGTGGCGCTCCCCGAAGTCATGGACCAGTTCGGGGTCGTTGGTGACCAGTGTCTCCGGTACCAGGAAGCCGGTCCGGCGGATCAGTTGGGCCTGGTGGGGCTTGGAGGCGTTCGACGCCGACGCGGCCGCCCGGTTCATCACCCGGCCGGGAGCGACTTCGATCCAGGTGCTCAACGCCTCGTGCCAGGCCCGGCACCGCTGCAGGACGTCCTCGTCCGGGCGGCGGGCCTCGGGGAGCCGCCGCCAGTCCATCAGCCGGGCGTAGATGCCGGTCACCTCGGCGCAGTCGACGGTTCCGCCGTCCGCCGTCAGCCGGCCCCGTACGCCCGTGCCGGTGGCCTCCAGCTCGAACGGCAGCTCCAGGAAGCGTCGTTGGTGGAGGACGGTGTAGGGCAGGCCCAGCTCGTCGAGCGCGGCGGTGACCCGGGCGATCGGCGTCTCGCTCGCGATGCCGCAGACGGCGATCATCGGGCTGCCCCGGTGAGGGCGGGGAAGGCAGGGAGGGCGGGGAGCGCGGTGAGGTGGTCGAGCAGGCGGTCGAGAAACGGCTCGCCGCCGGAGCGGAGGTCGGGCAGCGGGCTCGCGCCGTCGAAGACCGGGTGCTGTCCGCCGTCCCGGTGCAGGTCGAGCCCGAGCAGGTCGGTACCGGCGAGCCGTGCGAGGCGTACGCACGCCTCCTCGTCCTCGGCGGAGAGTGAGGCCGAGAGCGAGGGTGCGCCGAAGACCCGATCGCCGAGCACCAGGACACCGTCCGAGTCAGGAACGGCGGCCCGGTCCGGCTCGGGGCCGGGGCTGCTGGAGATCCGCGCCGGCGGCACCGGCAGTCCCGCCCTCGCCGCGAGCACCGTCCACTCCGCCGTCGAGCGCCAGGCTCCGCACAGCCCGGTCGCACAGGGCCGGTTGACCGCGACCGGGGCGAGGCAGGTGAGCAGGCTGAGCAGCAGGGCGCTCAACTCCTCCTGGGCGTACAGGGCATCGCCGTGCGTGTCGAAGGGCAGTAGCCCGAAGGGCGCCGCGGCCACCCGGTTGAGCACGCCCGAGACCTCCCGGCTGTCGAGGAGGCGGCCGTCCGGCAGGACGATCTCGAAGCCCGCCCCGTGCCGGCCGACGCGGTGCGCCGACCGGGTGGAGCCGAGCAGCGCCTGCGGGGAGAGCAGTTCCAGCGGCTCCAGTCCGCGTTCGCGCAGTCCCTCGTGGGCCCACAGCGCCGCCCGGTCGGCGGGGTCGCTGAGCACCAGCCACATGCGGGGCCTACCCCCGGCCCGGACCGGTCTCGGGGTCCTCGTTCCCGAGGGCGCTGTCCGCGAGGTCGGGCCGCTGGTCGGCCGGGATGAAGTGTTCGGCCGCCTCACCCAACCCCTGACCGGGTGTGGGGCGGACGAACTGGGGCGCGTGCGCTTCCAGCTCCTTGCCGACGTGGTCCTTGTGCTCCTTGTCCTTGACGTCCTTCTCCTTGTCCTTGCTCTCCTTCCCCTCCTTCGTCACCTTCCGCCGTTCACGCGTGAGCTGGACCGTCTTCTCTCCCGTGGCGGTGTCGTTGCAGTCAAGGGTGAAGTTCGCGGTCTCGGAGGGCGCGGTGAACTGGCCGCCGGAGGCGATCCTGATCACGATCTGACCGCAGGTGTTGGTGGCAAGGCTGGTGGGGAAGCTGTGCAGCAGGAACCCGGCGCCCATGTCCGTGTCGGCCGATCCGCCGAAGGTCAGCGTGCCCGGCCCGATGTTCGCGACGGGCACCACCTGGTCGGCCGTCGTCTCCAGCACGTTCACGTGCAGCGACGTGGCCATCTGGATCCGGGGCTGCCGGCCTTCCTCGATGGAATGGGCCGAAGTCCAGACGAAGCCGAGCTCCTGCGGGTCGTTGTTGGTGAGTCGCAGGTTCCAGGCGGAGACTCCGGGGTCGGAGATCTCCAGCTGCACCGTGAAGACGTCGCTGGCGTCCCGGGTCCAGGACGCGGTCGCGACGGTCTTGCCGGTCTCGTCGGGGACGGCCACCTCGGCGGGTTGCTGCGGTACGGCCGTGATCAGCCCCTGGCCGGCCCGGAGTTCGATGTCCGGTGCCCTGCCGCCCAGTGGCTGGCAGTTCGGCCCGACGGCCACCACGTGCAGGAACCACGTCGATGCCGCCGAGTCCACGGGGAAGGCGACCAGGCCGGTGGTGGCCTGCTTCGCGAGCCTGACCTGGCCGGTGCCGGGAAACATCTGGAATACCACCGTGATCGCCTTCTCTGTTCTCTGTTCTCTGTTCTCTGTTCTCTGTTCTCTGCTTCTCGGGCTTCTCTGGTTCTCCGGATCTCTCCGGTCGTCGGGTTGCGGCGGTCGCGGCCCCGGGAGGCTCACCACGTGCCGAGCGGAACGATGTCGAGGAACACCGGCCGTCCGGTCCCGTCGCCGCCGGCCGGGACGGGCTGGGTCTCGAACTCCCGGACGACCAGGCGCTGGGGCCGTTGCCCGGTGTCGGGGAGGCTGACGGGGGCCGTGTGCCCGAGGACGGCCGTGGTCGTCAGGACGGTGGACCAGCCCGCGACGTCGGCGGTCGCCGGCACGCCCGCGTCCAGGACCTGGAGTTCGGTCCGGACGGTGTTCCCCGCGCCACCGGGGCCGAGGCCGTCCAGGACCACGGTGGCCTGCCCGGGGCTGCGGGTGACCGTCAGCCGCCGGTCGGGCGGCAGCTGGACGGGGTCGGTCAGGGCCACCTGTGACACGGCCGGCACGTCGGTGACGGTGTGCGGCTGGTAGCGGGCCAGCGCGAGCCGGACGAACGGGAAGTAGGACGAGGACACCACCGGGGCGAGGTCGAGGTCGGCGTACCAGCGGTCCTCCTGGTCGTCGAACTCGACCTGGTACAGCCCGGCGTCGAGGACCCGCTGCAGCTCGGGGAGCGTCACCTGTGCCCACTGCGGTGCGTTGACCTGGGAGCGGGTGAGGGTGCCGGGCGGCGCCGCGGTCCCGCGGATCGGGTCGCGTCCGGCGACGCCGACGTAGCGCAGGGCCTCGGCGGGGGCCGGCGCGGTGGGGAAGGCGAGCAGTGCCAGGGCCTCGTCGTCGCCCGACGCGTACCAGGACCGTTCGAGGAAGACCCGCAGGCCGCCGCCGCGGCGCAGCCTGGTGAGCGAGCGCTGCCCGTCGACCGTCCGGCTCCAGCGGAACGTCGGCATGCCGTAGAGGAGTCGGGGTGCGGGGGGCCGGGCCGAGCTCGGCACGTCGGTGTCCGCGAGCGCTCCGGTGGCGAGGCAGGCGCCGGGATCGGCCGCGAGCAGGCGCCCGAAGCAGTCCTCGAAGCGGGACACCGCCGTGACGGTGTAGCTCACCTTGTGGTGGCGGGTGTCGCCGAACTCCTGGCGGATCACCGGGAGCGCGTCCTTCGGCGGCAGGTGCTGGACCTCGTACGAGCCGACGTGCGCCATCCGTTTGTGCACCGTCGGCGGGGCGGGCGGGGCGTCGTCGTGGTCGGACCACTCGGCGTGGAGGTCGATCCGCCCGGTACTGGGGATGTCGATGGCGAGGCCGTCCGTGCCGAGGACGGCGTCGTGGTCGCCGGGCTTGCGCTGGACGGTCAGCTGTCCGCCCGGGTCGGTCAGCGGCCGCTGCACCGCGTGGACCATGGTGACCGTGCGCGGCGGGGTGATCAGGCGGTTCTTCCCGTGCACGACGTCCTGGAAGGTCGCCGGGTTCACCGGGTCGACGCCCAGCCACAGGGCGATGCCGAGGTAGTTGACGTGCTCGTACGGCATGCAGGACGGGATGTCGAAGGTCACCTGCTCCGCGGGGCCGAGCCCGACCGAGAGGTGGCGGCGGTCGAGGTTCCGCACCGTGCAGCCGCTCGCGGCGGCCTCCAGCTTCACGGTCGCGGTCTGGCGGTCGGGCCAGTCGCCCTGCCAGACGGCGATCACCGACCGGTCGGAGGGGACGATGGGCCCGGGCTGCCCGTTGGGGCCCAGCGGCCGGGGCCGCGCGTTCAGGGCGATGAAGGCGCCGCTCGGGTCGGCCAGCCAGGGCAGCACCACGTCCGTCTCGGGCAGGGTGACGTACGGTGACGGAGCGCCGGATGCGGGGTCGGTTCCGACGGTCTGCGCACCCGGGACGTCGGTGAGCCCGCGGTCCGCCCGTTTGGCGGTCCCGAAGAGCCGGGTCACGTCGGCGGCGGACGCGGTGGGGCCGAGGGCCTGGTCGAAGGCGCCCTCGTACTGCAGGGCCAGGGCGAGCGAGCACTTCGGGGGCAGGAGGTGCCGCAGGTCGTAGGCGCGGTACCCGTGGTGGGCGGCGTAGTCGGCCACCGACACGCCGCGGTCGCTGCGGATGACCATGCGGTCCTGGCCGTCGCCGTCCTCGAACGCCCGGGTGGGCACGAGTTCCGGCGGGGGCAGCGGCTCGAAGCGCCGGTAGACGAGGTCGTCGCTCTGCTCCTCGACGGCGCCGACCTCCTCGGCGCGCAGGCCGCCTCCGGCCAGGTCGGCGATCCTGACCCGCAGCCGGTAGGAGCGGCCGAAGCGCAGCCGGGGCAGCGAGCCGAGGTCGCACGTCACGGCCGCGTCGAGGGCCGGGGCGGCCGCGGCCGGCCGGGTGTCGCCGGTGGCCACGATCCGCTCGGGCCGCTGGGCGACCAGGCTCCAGCCGTCCCAGCGGGCCACCGTCTGGTGGAGGTACAGCACGTCGGCCGGGCCGGCGCCGGTGGCCGCCCCGCCGGGCCTGAGGTACCCCTCGTCCGGCAGCCCCGCCACGGTGGCGGGCCCGAGCGGCACGCCGCCGACGGTGTAGTGCACCCGGCGCCGGCACAGCGAGTGCCACGTCCTGCTGGTGCCGTCGTACACGTCCAGCCGGTAGCCGCCGAGGAGGGAGTCCGCCAGCAGCGCGGACGCCTGCAGGCCGGACGGCGTCGCGCGCTGCCGGGCCCGCTGGAGCTGCTTGCCGTGCTCCGTCTCGCGGCTCCGGTCGACGAGCGCGAACCCCATCGAGTGCAGGGCGGGCAGCGCGCCGGGCGGAGCGGTGTCGGCGACGGACGGCGGCGCGGACGCGGCGTCCGAACGGGCGGCGCTCACGAGGCGCAGCGCGGCGCCGTCCACGTCGAAGGGCACGACCTCGAACCGGGCGTTCCCGGCGGGCGCGGCCTCGGCTCCGGTTCCCATGCCGGTTCCGGACAGGGGGAGCATCCCCTGGCTGAAGCCGGTGGAGGCCGGCCCGTCGACGGAGGCCGGCAGGAAGCGCGTCCCGTTCAGCGTGTAGGCGGTGCGCGGCGACAGGTCGGTCTGGGTGGCGCCGGTCCAGCCCGGCGGCGGGTTCGGGTCCGGGCTCGGCCATCGCGGCACCGCGCGCAGCTCCGCCGGGTCGGCTCCGCCCAGCCGGGAGGCCGGCACGGCGAGGTCCGTCAGCAGGCCGAGCGCGCGCAGCACGACGGGGTGGTCGGCGAGGTGCGCGACGGTGTCGTGGAACTCGCGCTCGGGCGGCGCCGCGAGACTCTCCGGCGGGCTGAACTCGGCGGCGCTGCGCCGGTAGAAGGCGTACGCCCGGGCGAGGGCCGGCTGGTCCTCGGCGGCGCGTGCCGCCCCGTCCCCGGCCGGCAGCAGGCCGGTCTGCCACAGGTCGGTGATCTCCCGCAGGGCGGCTCGGAGCCCGGCGTCGCCCTCCGGGGCCACGCCCCGGTGCACGGCGTGGGCCCGGGCGGTGGCGGTGTAGATGCCGCGGACCTCCGCGCCGGCCTCGCCCGTGGGGAACGCCCGGGTGTCCCGGCCGTCGTAGAACGCGGCCCGGTACGGTTCGACCAGCGTGCCGGCGCCGAACAGCGCCTGCCAGGCGGCGAGTTGCTCGGCGGACGAGAACCGCACGACCGTCCCGTCCAGCGCGGTGTACGGGACCGGCGACGCGGGCACGGACGTCCCGGCGCGGAATACGTCGAAGTGCAGGGCGGCGGACCGCTCCGGCCAGCGCTGCATCCCGAAGTCCGCCACCGTGAGCCGGCCCGTTCCCGGGCCGATCAGGCGCGGCGTCAGCAGCACCGAGAACACCGCCATCGGCTCGGACCCGGCGGCCGCCGGCGTCACCCGGCCGGCCGGGATCACCGTCCAGACGAACTGCCGCTCCAGGCCGGTCGACGACATGCGCTACTCCCCTGCGAACGCCTGGCAGTACGTCTGCCAGGGGAACGACGGCCCCTGCGGCCCCAGCGCCGCCTCGACCGACGACGGGTCCGGGCCGGCCGCCAGGGCCGGACCGGCGTGGGCCGCCGGTGCGGCGAGGTGCGAGGAGCCGCCGAAGCTCTTGTGGCACTCCAGCGTCACGGTCTTGGAGAAGAACGTCAGGTCCACCGTGATGACGAGCCTGGCCGAACCGCTCAGTACGTTGGTCTCGGTGTCGTACGTCAGGCTGAGCGTCAGCTCGATCGACACGCTGATCAGCCCCAGCACGGAGACGCTGCCGCCGATCCGCAGGTAGCCGGTGATCTCGGTGTCGCGGCCGTTCTTGGCGAAGACGACGCCGCCGAAGACGTGCACCTCCGCCGACGCGATGGCGAAGTCCATGGTGACGGCGGCGCCGAACTCGATCCCGCCGGTGAGCCGCTGCAGCCCGCTGTCCGGGCCCCCGGCGCCGATCCCGAGTTCCAGGTACCCGCCGCCGCCGAAGCCGGAGACCGTGACCAGGAACGGCTTCTCCCGGGTGCCGAAGGCGAAGTCCACCGCGATCGGCCGGTTGGTCAGCGACAGCGTGACCGCGATCCGGATGGTGAGGTTCTGCAGACTGAACACCATCAGGTCGGCGGTCGGCACGGCCAGGGTGTACGACGCCGTGATCGCCGTGGCCGACACGTCGATCCGCGGGCCGCCGCGCCCCGCCTGCGGGATCAGGTCCTGCAGGGTGCGCAGGAACTTCAGCGTCCCGTCGAGCTCCACGTCCGACAGGGTGACGTCGAGGTGCAGGCTCCGGCCGGCGTCGGCGGTGAAGACGACGGACGCGAAGGTGAGCGTGACGAGCGCGCCCGGGCCCTGCGCGGGGATCACCAGCCTGAAATTGTCGATCGTCCCGGTCGCGTGCATCTGCGGCTTGCCGCCGACCAGTTTCGCCAGCGCCTCGATGGACACCGACGACCCGGCGTCGGGGTAGAACGGCGCCAAGGCCTTCTCCAGCGGCTGGCGCCAGGTGAGCTTCGCGGACGGGGTGTCCGTCCCCTCGCCGAGCCACAGCAGCTTCGGCTGGTCCCTGACGACGGCGATCAGGTCGCGCAGCGGGACGACGCCGAACAATGTCGCGTCCGGGGCGAACAGCTTCGTGGGATCCTGCGGGAGCGCGTTTCCGACGGTGGGCCCGAGCGTGCGCGAGATCTGCGTCACGGTCATGTCGGGGGCGGCCAGCGACCCCGCGCGGGCCCCGGCCGCGCCGAAGTCGAGCGGCCTCGGGGTCACCAGGTCCAGCAGCGCCTCCGCCGGCGGCTGGCCCGGCGGGGTGTCGACGAGCGCCTTGGAGAGCGTCGCGGGCAGCGCCGGCAGCGGGCCCAGCAACTGGCGGGCCGCCGGCAGCCCCACGGCCAGCTGGGTCACCTGCGGGTAGAAGCCCACCCCGGTGGGGGAGTGCCCCGCGCCGAGCCCGCCGAAGGTCATCGACTGCACCTCCTGCACCGCGCCCGCCGCCGCCTCGGTCCGCGACACCATGGCGAGCGGGATACGGCTGCCGACGTCCGAGACCGGCCGCCCCGGGCTGGCGAAGGCGCCCGAACCGGGACCGCCGCCGTAGATCCCGTCGAGGGCCGCGGCGTGCGCGGCGTCGGCCGCCGCGTCCTCCACGAACAGCAGCGGCAGGTGCAGTTCCACCTCCTGCTGCCCCGCGCCGGCCCGGAGGGTGAACACCACGGGTCCACCGCTGCGCCGCGGCCAGAAGCACCGCGGGGCGCCGGGCGACGCGCCCAGGGGGATCCAGGAGGCGTCGTCCAGCTCCCAGGCCTGACCGGGGTCGATCGTGACCCGCTGGAAGGGGAACCGCCGCTCGTGCGAGCCGCCCGCGCCGATGCCGTAGTCGTCGCGGACGGGCTCGGTGACGATCAGGAAGCTCTGCCGGTGCAGCGCGGCCACGGCGGGGTCGGTGCCGTCGAACCGCCGGTCGGTCACCTCCACGTAGACCGCGCGGTGGCCGAACGGGAACAGCGCGCCGGTGGCGGCGACCTTGACGTGGAAGTCCCGGCCCAGCGCGGCGTCGTGGGCCCACTCCAGGTGGGGCCAGTGGGCGGAGGCGGAGAACCGGGCACCGTAGGCGCTCAGGATCAGCCGGTCGACCGCCACCGGGATGCCCGGGTTCTGGACCGCGGCCGCCACGATCTGGTCCAGCCAGGCGTCCAGGGGCGTGCCCAGGTTGGTACCGCCGGGGACGGCGCGCAGGGGGCGCGCCGTCAGCCCGCCGGCCGGGTCGTGGACCCGGCTGTGCCAGAGCTCGGTGCCGCCGCCGGCGCCGGTCGCGGGCCGGCTGCGGTGGGCGCAGCGCGGCTGCCCCTGCAGCGCGAGGACGAGGCGCCAGGGGAGTTCCAGCCGGGTCACCTCGTCCGCCGCCGAGGCCGCGGTGGTGACCAGGGGGAGGCGCTCCATCGCGTCGAGCAGGCCCTCCACGGTGAGGACGACCGGGTCCGGGCCGACGGCGAAGGACAGGGTGGACGGTCCGGAGAGGTAGCCCTGGGGCGGCATGCCGGACTCCACCACGGTCTCGGCCAGGTGCTGCGGGGGCACCTCCACGATCAGGCGGCCGCCGCCCGGGTCGGGCACCAGCTGCACCGTGCCGTCGGGCCGGGTCTGCTCGTGCAGGCCCCGGCCCCGGAGGGTCAGGGTGACGAGGTCGTCCGGGCGCAGCACGGCGTAACTGCCCGGGGCTGCGCTCGGGGCGGTGCCCGGCGCGCTGCCCGGCGCCGCGCCTGGTGTCGCGCTCGGCAGGTCGACCAGGTGCCACGCGGACCACGCGGTGTCGAACCGTCGGTGCATGAGTGCGGCCCCGGCCCAGACGGCGAGCACGTCGATCCGGCCCTCCCCGGACTCGACGGCGGTCAGCAGGGGAAGCCCGGTGTCGGGGGCGGAGAGGTCGCCGCCGAGGTGCTCCCAGCCGAGCCACGGCTCCAGGGCGGAGTGCCACAGGCCGCGGTCGCCGCCGAGGAAGACGTCGTGCTTCGTCGCGGCGATGCAGGTGGGGGAGCGGTCGAGCCCGTCGGGCAGCTCCCCGAGGTCCTCCCACGTCGGGGCTTCATAGGCCGGGGCCTCGTCGGCCGGCGGTCTGTTGCTCGGGGGTTCGTCGGCCGGTGGTTCGGTGGCCGCGAAGTGGCCGCGGAGCAGGCGCCGTTCGCGGGTGTCCGCGACCAGGAGCACTCCCCGCCCTGCCTCCGCCGCCGCTGCCTCCGCCACTGCGGCGACCAGCCCGGAGGCCCGGCCGCCGACGGGCAGCACGACCGCCCGGCCGGACGGACGCCAGTGCACGACCTCCCCGTCCGGCGCGCCCGTCCACAGGAGTACGTGGACGTCGCTGCCCCCGGTCGTCACGACGGTGAATCCGGTCGGCGCCGAACCCTGGGGGAGCACACCACGGGGCAGCACGCCGCATGACGTCCACTCCGGCCGGTCCCTGCCCCGCCCCTCGTCGTCCAGGCGCAGGCGTCGCAGGTCGCCCTCGGCGCCGAGGGCGAAGACCTCGACCGCGCCGCCCTCGACCGCCGTCGCGTCCAGCCAGCCGGATCCGAAGCCGGCGGGCGTCCCGGTAACCCCGGGACGCGGCTCCCCGGGCGAGGACCAGGGACTGCCGAGATTGCGCCACGCGCTCCAGGAGCCGTCGAACGTCCGGTGCCGCACCACGCCGTTCTGCGCGCCGACGAAGAGGTGCAGGTCGCCGTGCCCCGGGGAACACAGGGCCAGGGCCCGCGTCGAGTGATCTCGCATGGGGTGCCCCCAGCATCCGACCGGCGACGGTCGGGGGTGCCGCACCATCCGGCACCCGCCGGCCCTCGGTCTTTCCAGGCTATTCCTGCTTCGCCCACGCATCAACGTCGGTGACCGTGCGTAGGCTCACCGCCCGAACCGGCCCGTTCTTCCTGACAGACCGTAGCGGGACCGGCGTCGGTCGGGGGCGGACGGCCTCAGGTGCGGGTGCGGGTGCGGCCGGGGCCGTGCCCGCCGGTGCCGTGCCGCCCTCGTCCGGTGTACGCTCACCCGAGAGAGAAACGGGGAGTGTTCCCCGTTTCTTGTGGTCGGAGAGTCGGGGAGAGGAACGCCATGCGTGGGACGGCACTGGTACTGGGCGGCGGCGGACCGGTCGGCGGGGCGTGGCTGACCGGCGTGCTCGCGGGCCTCGCCGACGGCGGGATCGACCCGACCGCCGCCGACACCGTCATCGGCACCTCGGCCGGAGCCGTCTTCGGCGCCCGGCTCGTCTGCGGCGAAGCCGCCCGCGAGCTGTACGAACGTCAACTGGCCCGGCTCGACCGGGTCGAGATGGGCGTCACCGTCGCGCAGACCCTGCGCTACCTGTGGGCGGCCCTCGGCACCCGCGACCCGGAACGCTCCGTACGGCGCCTCGGCCACGCCGCCCTGACCGCCCGGCCGGCCCCCGCCCAGGACCTCCACGACACCGTGCGCACCCTGCTGCGCGACGCCACCGCCTGGCCCGCGCAGGCGCTGCGGATCACCGCCGTGGACGCGGAGACCGGACACGTCGAGGCCTTCGACGCGCACTCCGGGCTCGACCTCGTGGAGGCCGTCGCCGCCAGCTGCGCCGTCCCCCTGGTCTGGCCGCCCGCAGCCGCCCTCGGGCGGCGGTGGATCGACGGCGGCACCCGATCCACCGGCAACCTCCAACTCGCCGCCGGCCACCGGCAGGTGCTGGCCCTCTCGCCCGTCCCCGCGGCCGTCGGACCGCACCCCGGCGCCCGGCAACAGGCAGCGGAGCTCCGGGCCGCCGGCACCCACACCACCCTGATCACCCCGGACGCCGACGCCCGCCGTGCGATGGGACGCGACCTGACCGCCGACGGTCGGCGCCCGGCCGCCGCCCGGGCCGGCCACCGGCAGGGCGCGGCCCTCGCCGCCACGGTCGCCCGCACCTGGCCGGTGCAGGGCACGGCCGGAGGCTGAGTGGCGGTCAGGGCGGGCTGACCGCCGCTCACCCGTCGTGTGCCGGCCCGCAGCCCGGGCAGCCGCCGGGTCGTCACCGACCGCCGTCGGTACCGGAAACCGGCCCGGGCCGTCCCGGCACTGGGCAACGGCCCGGTGCTGCCCTACCGTCGGCCCCATGACGCCTCCCCTGCTCCACCGGTGCTGGCCGGAGCTGACCGGGACGCTGCCGTACCTCCGGCTGGGTGACGCGCCGACTCCGGTGCGCCCGCTGGCCGGGCTCGGCTGCCGGTCCGCGGTGTGGCTGAAGGACGAGAGCGGGTACGGGCGCGGCGGCTGGGGCGGGAACAAGGTCCGCAAGCTGGAGTGGCTGCTGCCCGAGGCCCGCCGCCGGGGTGCCCGCACTGTCCTCACCGTCGGCGGGCTCGGCACCAACTGGGGCCTCGCGGCCGCCCTCTACGGCCGCGAACTGGGCCTCGACGTCGCCCTCGGCCTGATCGACCATCCGGTCGACGACCACGTCCGCGCCCAGCTGCGGCGGCTGCGCGCCAGCGGCGCGAGGCTGCACTTCCTGCACACCAGGACCCGGCTGGTCCTCGCCGCGCCGTGGCTGTTCGTCCGGCACGCGCACGGCCTCACCCCGCCCTACTTCCTCCCGGCAGGCGGGTCCTCGCCGCTCGGGGCGCTCGGGTACGTCGAGTGCGCGCTCGAACTGGCCGGGCAGGTGGCGGACGGCCTGCTGCCGGAGCCCGGATGGATCGTGACGGCGGTCGGCTCGGGCGGTACCGCGGCCGGTCTGGCGCTGGGGCTGCGGCTGGCCGGTCTGCGCACTCGGGTGCTGGGCGTCGTGGTCAACGACACCCTCCGGCTGGACGGTCCGACGCTCACCGCGCTGGCCCGGAAGTCGCTGGCGCTGCTCCGGGCCCGGGGCGCCCGCCTGCCGGGGGCGGAGCCCGGCCCGGCGGACGTGGTCACGGATTACGGCTGGCTCGGCGCCGGCTACGCCCACCCCACCGCACCGGGGGCGGCGGCGCTCGACCGGGCGGCGTCCGGGGCGGGCCTGGAACTGGAGCAGACGTACACCGCCAAGGCGCTGGCGGCGCTGCTGGAACTGGACGCCGCCGGGCGGTTCGGCGGGGAGCCCGTGGTCTTCCTCAACACCTTCGGCCCCAGGTAGCCGCCTGACGCCCGATGCCCGTCGGCGCGGCGAAACGGCCGGCAGAACGCGGACGAGGCCCGGCACCCGTAGGGGCGCCGGACCTCGTCCGACTGTGGAGCGCCAGGCCCGGGTCGCACGGACTCTTCCTACTGAAAGTAGGACGTGCTCTGGTAGCACCGCTGACGCCTGACGAGGAATGATCTCCCTCGCGACGAGAAGAACATTAGCAGGTCATCGGCCTTCTGATCGACCGCCACCGCCACCGCCACCACCGCCATCGCCCCGGGCGGGGGTGGCGGCGGCGGGAGCCGGCGCGAGCCGGCTACAGGACGGCGGGCGCGAGCTCGTCGCCCAGCGGCCGGTCCCGGTCGATGTCGCCCATGCGGCGGTCGGGTCGGCGCACGAGCAGGTAGGCGAGGCCGGCGAGGGTGACGGTGGCGACGCCCAGCGGTGCCGCCCAGATCTGGTACCAGGGCGCCCCGGCCGGGGCGAGGGCGGCGCGCGGCCAGCAGATGTTGACCAGCTCGAAGCCGGTCCACAGCACCGCGAGCAGGTTGACGGGGGTGCCGAGGCGCCCGTACCCGACCGCGCCGGCGGGCGTCCAGGAGCCGCGCAGGCGGGCGGCCAGGGCGACGAGGCAGATCAGGAAGAACGGTGCGAAGATCGCCGCGCTGCCGAAGGTCATCAGGCTGCCGATGGCCGAGGTGCTCAGGCCCAGCGGCAGGGCGGCGCAGCTGATCAGCGTCGCCGCGACCAGGCCGCCGATCGGCGCCCGGCGCCCGTTGACCCTGCGGACCTGGCGCGAGAACGGGAAGACGCCGTCGCGGGCGAGGGAGTAGAGCCCGCGCGCCGCGCCGCCCTGGGAGGCCATCAGGCACGCGGTGAAGCTGATCAGGACGACGAGGACGAAGGGCTTGTCGGCCCAGCCGCCGAACGCGTGGGTGACGGCGGTGGTCACCGGGTCCAGGTCCTGGCCGGAGACGACGTCGGCGGGGCTCGGGTGCGCCAGCTCGACCGAGACCGCGTTCAGGATGACCACGAGCCCGACGCTCAGCAGGGACCACCACATCGCCCGCGGCACCTGCCGGGCCGCGTCCTTGGTCTCCTCCGCCGTCGACACGCAGGCGTCGAACCCGACGAACGCCCACCCCGCGATGGCCAGGGCGGCGAGCAGCGCGCCGGTGCCGCCGATGCCGCGCCCGGTGGGCGCGTGCAGGAAGTCGGTCAGCAGCGAGAGGCCGTGCTGCCGGAAGACCAGCAGCAGGGTGAAGCCCACGAGGACGGAGGCGACCGCCTCGGCGGCGATGCCGAGGCTGACGAACCGGCGCAGGAGGTCGATGCCGTAGGCGTTGACCAGGGTGCACAAGAGCACGAACCCGACCGCGACGAGCACCTGCTCGGTGGGCGTCGGGACGGCGCCGAAGAGCGCGAAGAGCCAGGGCGAGGCGAGGTAGGCGACGGTGGTGTTGCCGAACATCACCGCGAACTGCCACATCCAGCCGGTCAGCCAGGCGAAGGCCGGGTCGGCCAGCCGCCGGCCCCACTGGTAGGCGCCGCCGGCCAGCGGCCACTGGGAGGCGAGCTCCGAGTAGACGGCCACGACCAGGCACTGCCCGAGCAGGCACAGCGGCAGCGCCCAGACCCAGGCGCCGCCGGCCACGCTCATGCCGACCTGCACGGCGGCGTACAGCCCGACGACGGGGCTGACCACGGCGAAGCCCATGGAGACGTTGCCGAGGACGCTCAGGCTGCGTCTGAGCTCCTGGCGGTAGCCGAGCGCGGCCAGCGTGTCGTCATCGGACGGGGTGTTCTCGGCCATGCGGTGCGCCCTCCTGATAAAACTAACTTTGTTAGCAACCGCTGCTGGTCTGGCACGATAGCCGCAGGAAACGCAGAGCGGAAGAGGGGATTCCCCAGTGGGTCGACCGAGCAGGGCGCTGCTGACCGGCGAACGGATCGCACAGGCCGCGCTCCAGGTGGTGGACGAGGAGGGCCCCGACGGCCTGACCATGCGAGCGCTGGCCGAGCGGCTCGGAGTGAAGGCGGCCTCGCTCTACAACCACATCCAGAGCAAGGACGCCCTGGTCGACGCGGTCTCCGAACTGGTCAACGACGAGATCGACCACGCCCCGCTCGCCGACCCCGACTGGCGGGCCGGCCTCGCGGCGTACGCGCGCGGCTACCGCGCGGTCTTCCTGCGCCACCCCAACACCATCGCCCTGCTGGCCCGCCGCCGCGTCGAGGCCGACCGCGCGCTGCGCGGCTACGACACCCTGCTGGCCACGCTCGGCCGGGCCGGCCTCGACCCGGCCGACGCGGCGGAGACCGCAGCCGCACTCGACTACCTGGTGCTGGGCTCCGCGCTGGAGACCTTCACCGCCGGCTTCACCCGGACACCGGACGCCTACCGGCCGGACTACCCCGCCCTCGCGGACTCCCTGGAAGCCTCCCGCGCCCGCGACGGCGCGTCGGAGCTGGACGACCGGGGCTTCGACCTCGGACTCCGCCTCCTGCTCGACGGCGTCGCCCACCGCGGACGCACCGCACCCGTCGGCACCCCACCCGCCGGAGCCGCACCTGCCGCCCGCATCCCGGACCCGACAGGCCGGTAGCGCCGGGACCGCTGGCGGGCGGCGGTGGGCGACCACGATCCGTCAAGACGCTTTCCGCCGCCGGGCCCGCCGATCCCAGTCGTCGCGCCGGGCGGTCAGTTCGCTCGGCATCTGTTCCGAGCTCGTCCGGTCTGAGCAGCTCGGGCTGCCATGTGCCCCGGTCACATCTTGTGCACCTCGACCGAGAAGCCGCGGGCGAGAACACCGTTGAGGTGTTCCGCATGGGCGCCGAGCCACTGCTCGGTGGGGACGCCGGGGGCGCTGACCCCAAGGAGTACGTAGTCGTCGGAGTCGGCGGTGCTCTGGCCGCAGAGGCAGCACAAGAGGCGCTCGAACATGGTGTCTGCGGGGCTCGCGACGTCGGGCATGAGCGGCAGGGTAGCGAACCTGGGCCGTTCGGTCCGGGGGAATACCTGGGTGTGACGAATGCCGACTTCGTGCTCGCCGGGCGGCCACGGAACGCCCACCTGCTCGCCAAGCGAGCCGGAGTTGGTGCCAACGAGCCCGCAAGGTCGAGCCGGTGACAACAGCCGCCGCCGTGACCGGGACAAGACGGCACGGCCTGCCGGGCGTGCGGGGCGGTCCCGTGTCGTCGGTGGACGACGACACGGGACCGCCTGGCTGCCGGCGGATGCTGTCAGGGGTGGTGGACGGTGAGGTCGCCGTAGGTCCGCAGGGTGCCGGGCAGGTCCCCGGGTGCGGCCCGCAGCGTGGCGTCCAGGAAGGCCAGGGTGGCTCCGGCGACGACGCGCGGGCTCTCGGTGCGGCCCAGGGAGCCGACGATCGAGGGCACGGGCGGCAGGTACAGCGGGCCGTCCATGAAGGTGAGGTGGGCGGCGCCGGGGACGGTGAGCCGGTAGCTCGTCGCGGTGTCGGCGTCCAGGGCCGCGGTGAGCCGGGGCAGGTAGCGCGGGTCGGTCCCGGGGGTGACGGCCTGGGTGAGCGCGAGCGTCGGCTGGACGAGGGCGGGCGAGGCGGGGCCGTGGGGGAAGCCGTCCAGGTCGACGACGGCGTCGAACCGGTGGTCCTGCCGGGCCGCCTGCAGGGCGGCGGCGCCGCCCATGGAGTGGCCGGCCACCGCGACCCGGCCGGTGTCCAGGCGGCCGGTCAGCGGGTCGGCGCCCTCGCCCCGGTCGACGGCGTCCAGCCGGCCGAGGACGAAGCCGAGGTCGGCGGCCCGGACCGCCGTCCAGCCGGCCGCCAGTTCCTCGTCCTTCTCCGCGTCACCGCTGGAGGCGGTCTCGCCGGTGATCGTCCGGCCGTCGGCGAGGACGACCGCGGCGGAGTCGTACGGGTGGTCGAGCGCGGCGACCACGTAGCCGTGGCTGGCCAGTTCCTCCGCCCAGGCGGTGTTCTGGGTGCGCACTCCGCCCGACCCGGGAGAGAACAGGACGACCGGGAACCGGCCCCCGTTGCCGTCCACCGGGGCGTCGAAGGCCGAGTGGCTGCGGGCACGGGGGACACCGTCGACCAGGAAGCCCGGCAGACCGACGCCGCGGGCCAGCGCCTCGGAGACGGTGCGCGCCTCCTGCTCCGTGCGCCCGAGGTACTGGGCCTGCCGCGCGCCCGCCGGGCTCTTCTGCGCGGGGTACCAGAGCTGGACCACGACCGTGCGCAGGTCGGACGGATCGGCGGTGAAGGTCTCGGGGCGGCCGGGGTCGGTCCACTGCAGCACGCGGGTGCCGACCGCGAAGCCGCCCGTCGGCTCGGGGAACACGGGTACGGGGAAGGCCCAGGCGGCCACCGGGCCCGTGGCGATCAGGCCGGCGCAGGCCACCGATCCCGGCAGCGCCAGCCACCAGCGGGCCCGCCACGCCGGCCGGCCGGTACGGCGGCGCAGCAGCGGAGCGAGGGCGAACGGCAGCGCGAGGGCGGCGCCCGCGAGGACGGGCAGCAGCTGCCAGCGGATCCCCGTCACGCCGAGCACGATCGCGGACGGCACGAGAACCGCTCCCGCCGCGATCGTGACGCGCGGTCGGGCGGCGGGGGGAAGCCAGCGCGCCACCACCAGCGCGACGGCACCCAGCAGGGCGAGGATTTCCAGGGGGGACATCTGCGGTCCCTCGATGATCTCGGTCACCCGGCCATGCTCGGCGCCGGGCGTGCGCCGCCGCATCGGCCCCGGGTCGTCGCCGTGTGCGACCGCGGTCGCCATGCGTGGCGGCTCCGGTGCGACCGGAGGAGGGTTCGGGAGCTCCGGACCGGCGGCCGCGTTGCGACCACGGGAGGTAGCGGGGCTCCTCCTGGGGTCGTATCCGGGCGCGGGGCGATCAGTCGGCGGGATCATGCGCTCCGCGGGGCGCGCGGCCTACCGTGACCAGGCCGCGACGTGCCGCGGAGCGGGTACCTGCCGGGCAGTGCGAGCGAGGGCGTACGGTCCCGGACTCGACTCGGATCCGGCGGTACGCGGTGTCGGCCCCGTCCGGGGCAGGCCTGACGCCGGATCGACAAGGACGTGTGATGACCGAGGCGGCCGCGGAACCCGGCCAGGCCCGCCGGGTGCGGGTGCGGGAGTTGGTACGGGTGAGCGAGTGGGGGCGGCGCCGGCACCAGGGCGGGCGCCGGGGGCGGTGGGCGGGGTCGGCCCCGCCGCCGGCGGTGTACGCCGGCCCGGCCTCCGCGCGAGCGGCCCGGCTGGTCACGGCCGCCGGGCGCCGGAGCACCCGACTGCCGCCCGGGGTGTGGGACTCGCTGCTGCCGGCGCTCCTCCTCCTCAACGTCCTGACCACCCGCACACCGCGGGAGCTGCCGGTGGCCGCGGCCCTCACCGCCGCCCTCGCGCTGCCCCTGCTGTGGCGGCGCCGGGCCCCGCTGACGGTGTTCGCCGCCGTGGCCGCTGCGGCCTTCGTCCAGTGGCTGATGGACGTCCAACTGCCCGCGGACGTCGCCTTGTTGGTGGCCCTCTACACGGCGGCCGCGCACGTCGGCCGGCGTGGCGTGCTCGTCGCCGGTGCCGTCGTGGAGGCAGGCGTCCTGCTCGCCTGCCTGCGCTGGGCGGCGGACGGCGCGTTCCTGACCCCCTTCGTCGCGGTCACCGCAATGACCGTGGCCGCCGCCGTCCTCGGGGTGAACGCGCGGACCACCCGGGCCTACCTCGCGGCCCTGGTGGAACGGGCCGCACGCCTGGAGCGCGAGCAGGAACAGCAGGCGCGGCTGGCCGTCGCCGAGGAGAGGACGCGCATCGCCCGGGAGATGCACGACATCGTCACCCACAACCTGTCCGTCATGGTCGCGCTCACCGACGCCGCCGTCTACGCCCAGCACCGGTCGCCCGACCGGGCCACCGCCGCGATGCTCCAGATCTCCGAGACGGGCCGCCAGGCCCTGACCGACATGCGGCGCTCGTTGGGCATCCTGCGCACCGACGAACCGGACGCGGAGCGCCACCCGTTGCCCGGCCTCGCCCAACTGGACGCCCTCGCCGAGCAGATGTGCGCCACCGGGCTGCCGACCCGCCTCGACCTCCACGGCGGCCACGGCCACGTACCCGCCACCGCCCAACTCACCGTCTACCGCCTGGTGCAGGAAGCCTTGACCAACACCCTCAAGCACGCCCCCGCCGGCACGCGCGCGAACGTCCGGATCCGCTGCGCGGCCGAGACCGTCACCGTGGACGTCACCGACAACGGCCCCTGCCCGCCGCCTCTCTACCCGCCGCACCCCGGCGCCGCACCGTCCGGCGTCGCATCGTCCGGCGCCGGACCGCCCGGCCACGGCATCCCCGGCATGCGCGAGCGCGCGGCCGCCTACGGGGGGACGCTGCGGGCCGGACCGCTCCCGGGCGGCGGCTGGGGCGTGCACACCCGCCTCCTCCTCGGCAGCAGCGGAGCGGTGTCCGCATGACGATCCGCATCCTGATCGCCGACGACGAGGCGCTGCTCCGCATGGCCTTCGGCACGGTCCTGGACGCCCAGCCCGACATGACGCCGGTCGGCGAAGCGGCGGACGGCAGCCAGGCCGTACGCCTCGTCCGGGAGCTGCGCCCCGACGTCGTCCTCATGGACGTCCGGATGCCCGGGACCGACGGGATCGAGGCGACCCGACAGATCGTCAGGATCGCCCCGCAGAGCAAGGTGCTGATCCTCACCACCTTCGACCTGGACGAGTACGCCTTCGCCGGGCTCAACGCCGGCGCCTCGGGCTTCCTGCTGAAGAACACCAGGCCCGAGGAACTGCTCACCGCGATCCGCAACGTCGCCGCGGGCGACGCGGTGCTCTCCCCACGGATCACCCGCCGCCTGCTGGAGGACCTCCGCCCGCACATCCCCGACGGCGGCGGCACCCACCACGACGGGCGGCTGGAGCGGCTCAGCGGCCGCGAACGCGAGGTGCTCGTCCAGGTGGCCTGCGGCCTGTCCAACACCGAGATCGCGGCCACCCTGCACCTCGCCGAGGCGACCGTGAAGTCCCATCTGGGGCGGATCCTGCACAAGCTCGAACTCCGCGACCGGATCCAGGCCGTGATCTTCGCCTACGAGCACCGCCTCGTCCATCCGGCATGACCCTGTCGCCCGGGAGAGTGCCGGTCAACCGCGCCTCCCGGCAACGGCGTTGTCGGGGGTCCACCCCGGGGCCCACTTCGGGAGCCGTGACGGAAAGCCGCGAAGGGAAGCCTTGATGCGAGGCGCACCGCGTGGCGGTCCGCCGTCCTTTCCAGTGACATATCCGCCCGGATCCCCCGTTTCCGTTTGGCGTGTCCACGCTGCCGGAATCCCTGTGCCTCAAGAGGGCCGCGAGGCCCCGTGTCGAAGGGACCGCCAGCGTGCACCATGTCATCCGGACACTCGCCCTGCTCGCCGCCGCCACCGCGACGACGGCCGCCGCGCCCGTCCTGCCCGCCCCGCCCTCGCAGGCCGCGCCCCGGCTGCTCGGCCCGGCGGAGATCGGCATCCGCTTCTAGCCGGACGGCGACCCCGGCCAGTGCGGCGGACGTCAGGGCGAGCAGTGGCACCTCAACGGCGACTGGTCCGACGAGATCCGGCTCGACACCGACGACCGCCCGGGCGGCTGCCGGCTCGCCTTCGGCATCTTCGACCCGCAGAACCAGCTGCGCGACGCCTCCGTCCGGTA
This sequence comes from Kitasatospora sp. NPDC085464, assembly GCF_044541955.1. Taxonomy (NCBI): domain Bacteria; kingdom Bacillati; phylum Actinomycetota; class Actinomycetes; order Kitasatosporales; family Streptomycetaceae; genus Kitasatospora; species Kitasatospora sp. NPDC085464. Next base: position 208,495 of record NZ_JBITTM010000003.1, on the reverse strand, counting down.
CGCGTTCACGTCCAGCCCCGGTACCGCCCCCGGGCAGTGCCAGAACCCAGGGCGACTACCGGATGCCGACCTCGTCGACGGCCCGCACCTTCGGCCCCGCGATCCGCATCGACACGGACAGCCGACCGGGCGGGTGCACGCTCACCTTCCTCGTCTCGGACACCCCGTCCGCCACCCTCGACATCCGGTACGCCGGGGACGGCGACGTCGGCCAGTGCGGGGGCGCGCTCCCGAACGACCTCCAGACCGCCTCCCCGGGCCACCCGGTGGCGCTCGCCGTCGACACCGACAACCGCCCCGGCGGCTGCCGCCTGCAGCTCCGGCTGAACGTCTAGCCGCCGGCGGTCCGGTCGGTCCGCAGAGCTCGCCGCGCCCGGACCGGCCGACGCGGCGGCCCCGGCCCCGGGCCGACTCCGCCGCCGTCAGGTGTCCTTCGACGACGGCCCGGGTCCGGCCCCGGCGGCGAGGTCCTCGATGAAGCGCTTGAAGCGGCGCAGGTCGCCGCGGACCTGGACGCCGAGCACGCCGAGCTTGTCGGCGGCCTTCTCGGCGAAGCCGGTGGGCCGGAAGTCCATGGTCATCGTGACCCGGGTCCGGGCCGCGCCGAGCGCCTCGAAGTCGACCGTGCCGGTGTGCTTCACGCTCTCCCCGGTGGTCCGCCAGGCGACCCGCCCGTCGGGCACCCGCTCGATCACCTCGGTCTCGAACTCCCGGGACAGCCCGGCGATCCTGGTACGCCAGTGCGCGTGGCGGTCGTCCAGCTGCCGGACCTCCTCCACGCCCTCCATGAACTTCGGGAAGTCCTCGAAGGTCGCCCACTGGTCGTAGACGACGCGGACGGGCACCTCCACGTCGATCGATTCCACCACCGTGCTCATCGGGCCTCGCCTCTCCACGCCGTCCTGTCGGCCGACCCGCCGAGCGGCTGCCGAACGGCGGCGAACGCGCAGGCGGTGTCCCTGCCAATCTGGGCCGTGAGCCCGGTGGCGGCAACCGGCGCGCCGCCGGTCGCCCGGGCCTGGGCGCCGGGGCCGGGGCCGGGGCCGCGCGAGGGCGCCGGGACGCGCGGAAATCCGGTTGACCCTGGGGGAAGGATGGGACCGTGATCTCCGAGGAACGAGCGGTCGAGCTGGTCGAGTCCTACCTGGCGCGGGAGCTGCCGAACTGGTCGTGGGCAAGGCTGATCCCGGAGCTGGCCGTCTACGCCGTCGAGGAGCGGGCGGTCGGGTGGCTCGTCCACTGGACGTCGGCCGAGGGCGCCCGCGACCCCGCCAAGCGGGGGTTCCTCCACGGCGGCCCCTACCTGGTCGACCGGGAGGACGGGAGCATCCACTTCGTCCCCGGCTGCCGCTGGACCGACGACTGGGAAGAGGACTACCTCTGGGAGGTCAAGGGCTTCAGGGCGCCCGATCCGCTCGCCGCGGACGTCCGCCGGCTCGCGAACACCGTCGGGGCCGCCGCCATGCAGCACCTGCGCAGGAAGGCCCCGCGGGTGAGCCTGCAGGAGGCCAGGACCTATGTGACGGCCGTCAGGGACGGCAGCGAACCGTCCGAGGAGCTGGCGAGCCTCACCCGCCCGCCCAAGCAGGACGTGGGCCCGATCGAGACGCTGGCCGGCCCGGTCCGGTAGCAGCCCGGCCCGGCCCGGCTGTCGCGCTCGCCGCGACGTCGCCCCCGCCCCGCCGCCCCACCGCCGCCCCACCGCCGCCCCACCGCCGCCCCGCCGCCGCCCCGCCGCGTCAGACGTCGGCGGTGCGGCCGGCGCTCACGGCCAGGTCGAGGTGGCGGGCGAGTTCGGGCAACTGCCGGACGGGGTCGCCGGCCGTGATGGTGCGGGGCATCGCGAGGGCGATGGCGCCCACCGCCGCCAGGGCGAGACCCTCGCCGGCGGTCAGCCCGGGATCGTCGAGCAGCACCGCCCCGCTGAGCACCCGGGTGACCTCCTCGGGCACACCGCCGTCGAAGCCGTCCTCGTCGTCCAGGTCCCGGCCGCACGCGAGGACGGCGGCCGCGTACTCGGCCACCTGCCGTCGGCCGGTGCGGGCGGCCAGCTCCGCCACCCACACCGCCGCGCGGCCGGCGGCCGCCGCCGCGATCACCGTCGCGGCCGCCACCTGTGCGCGCTGCCGCACCGCCGTGCGATCCGCGCCGGCACACTCCGCCGGGTCCTGCTGCGCACGGGCGACGCGGGCTGCCGCGTAGTCGGCCCGGTCGGCGGCGAACAGCACCAGCCCCGCGTCACCGCCGTCGCCGGGGCGCCTGCCGTCGTCGTGCGTGTCGTCATATTGCGTGTCGTCGTGCTGTCTGTCGTCGTGGTGCTCGTGGTCGTCGTGCCGACCGCCGGGCAGGGGAGTCACATGCGTCATGCCAGGGTGAACTCACCAGCACCGTCGAGGTCACGCTCCGGCCGTTCGGACCAGTGACGAACTGTCGTACGGCAGCGAGCCGCAGGCTCGGGTGCCGTACGCACCAGGGTGCGCGAGGCCCCCGCGTCGCCGAACCGCGTCCTACGCCGGGCCCGGCCCGCTGCCGGTCGGCTGGGCGGCCGGTTCCTCGGCGGTGGTCTCGGTCTGCACGCCCGGACGCAGGCCCACCACTGCCACCACGGCGGCGACCGCCATGATGACCGCCATCCAGTAGAGGACCGTCTGGGTGGCGTGGGCGAAGTCGACCCGGAAGAACTGGGGGATGTTCGCGGTGCTCCCGCCGCTCTGCGCCTGGACCTGGGAGAGGTGGGCGGCGGTGGAGACCGCCTGGTCGTGCGGCAGGCCCTGGGCGACCAGGGAGTCGGTCAGCTGGGACCGCAGATCGGTGACCAGGACGGTGCCCAGGACGGCCAGCCCCAGGCTCGCCGCGTAGTTGCGGACCGTCTGGGTGATGCCGGTCGCCTCGCCGTAGGAGAGCCGCGAGGCGCGGTTGACGGCGTCCGTGCTGGAGGGGCTGAGCATGAAGCCCATGCCCGCGCCGGCCAGCACGACGTCCCACTGCTGCTCGCTGAAGCTCAGCGTCGTCGCGTCGCCCGCCCACAGGTAGAACCCGACCGCGGCCAGGACGCACCCGGTCACCACCGGCCGCTTCGCGCCACCCCGGTCGAGCATCCGGCCGCCGATCTGCGAGGCGATCACGAACCCGATGAAGAAGTAGAGCAGGAAGACGCCGGCTTCCGAGGAGGAGTCGCCCAGCGCGATCTGCGCGTACTCGCTGGAGAAGAAGAACACCGGGACGAAGACCAGCATCGAGATGCCGAGGACGAGGTTCTGCACGGAGAACGCGCGGATGCGGAAGATGTCCACCTGAATCAGCGGCGAGGCGGTGCGCTTCTCGACGAGCACGAAGACGACCAGTAGCAGGACACCGGCCGCGATGCACAGGCCGATCGCCGGGTTCGACCAGCCCCAGACCTGCGACTGCTGGAACCCGAAGACGCTCAGCCCGACACCGCCGGCGATCAGGGCCAGGCCCCGGTAGTCCATGGGGGCCGGCCGGATGTCCGTCACCGGCTTGGAGATCGCGATCAGCACCAGCGCGATCGCCGCCACCGGCAGGTTCACCCAGAAGATGGCCCGCCAGGTCCATTCGGTCAGGTAACCGCCGAGGACCGGGCCGATCGCGGTCAGACCGCCCGCGATGCCGAAGAACAGGGCCAGCGCCCGCCCCCGCTCGCGCAGCGCGAAGCTCTGCACCACGATGGCCAGCGCCGCCGGGAACATGATCGCGCCGCCGAGGCCCTGGACGGCGCGGAAGGTGACCAGCCACGCCTCGGCCGCGCTCCCGGTGGGGGTGAGGCCGCAGCAGGCCGAGGCGCCCGCGAAGACCAGCACCCCGAGGACCACCATCCTGCGGTGGCCGGCGGTGTCGGCGAGCCGGCCGCCGAAGGCGAAGAACGCGGCCAGGGTGAGCAGGTAGGCGTTGACCGCCCACTGCACCCCGGTACTGGTCAGTCCCAGCTCGTGCTGGATGTTCGGCACGGCGATCGACACGATGGTCTGGTCGATGAAGGTCATCGCGACGGCGAAGATCATCGCCGCCAGCACCAGGTAGCGGGAGGATCCGCCGGCGGGAGCAGTCTTCACGGTTCGCTCTCCCTCCGGGGTGCGTCCGCGGCGGCTGCCGGCGGACCACCTGTGGGGCGGGCCCGCTCCCTGGGGGAGCAGGCCCGATTCCTGCCGTTCGTTCGGCGGCCCCATGCTAGCGACCGGCCCGGGAGCACGCCTGACGGCGCGCAGCGTGGCGGCCTCCGCGATCGAATCGCCCTGCACGCCCCGGGACCGCCGGGGGGCCGCCTCGCTACGCGGATCCCCGGCGTGCGAGGTGGACGACGATGTCGGCGGCGATCTCGACCGTCTCCGGCAGGGCCCGCGTGATCGCGTCGTAGGCCTGCTGTCGGGTCGACCGCGGCAGTTGGAGGTAGGCCGAGACGGTCGACAGGTAGCCGACGTACTCGGGGGCGCGCATCGTCAGGCGCCGTGGGACGACGGTCTGCCGGACGTCGACGAACAACGGGGAGCGCTGCAGCTCCGTGCCCGGCCACTGCAGCTCCGCATCCGGCGCCGTCCCGTCGGGAGACGGTATGTCGTCGCTCTCCAGGAACGGCGCCCGGGCCGCACGCACGGACTCCTCGACGGCCGGGTCGGCGAGCTGGACCGGCCCGCCGAACGAGGCGAACACGCCCTCCGGTTCCAGCAGCGCGGCCACCCTGGACCACCGGCGCTCCGGGCGCGTCCAGTGCAGGGCCGCCGCCGCGTAGACCAGCCCGTACGCCTGACCCGGCTCCACGTCCTCGAACGCGGCCCGTACGGTCGTCACGTTCCCGGGCAGGTGCTTCCCCAGCTCGGCGAGCATGGCGGCGTCCGGCTCCGTCGCCGTGACCGCGACGCCGTGCCGGGCGAACAGCCGGGTCGCCTTGCCCGTCCCCGCACCGATCTCCAGCGCCGTCCGGACCGGGCCGCCCGCGTACGCCGTCACCACGGCGGCGAGCTCGTCGGGATACCCCGGCCGGTACCTCTCGTAGGCCTCCGCGATCGCGCCGAAGCTCAGTGCACGGGCAGCAGACATGCCGAGCATCCTGGCACGGCCGGGGCGGACGGCGCTCGGCAATACCTACGCAGGCTCCAGCAGGACGGCCGGCAGGGTGCCGTTCACGACCGTCTCCCGCGGCAGCGAGAGCCCGAAGAACGCGTCGACGACGCCCAGCGCGGTGCGGTGGACCTCCCGGCGGTTCCGCTCCGGGTCCGGCAGGCCGGCTGCGGTGAGCCGTTCCTGCAGCGAAGCGGTCGTTGCGGGGTCGCCGTCCACTCCTTCGTAGCCCCAGGAGCTGTCCAGGTGGAGGTTGAAGGCGCTCAGCAGCCGGCCGTCGTGGAAGGCCGCGAACTGCGGCGGGACCGGCTTGCCGTTCTCCTCCTCGTACTCCAGCACGAAGACGTGCGCGCCGCCGTGCGACACCGGGGCCGCCGAGTCGAACTCGCCCGGCCAGCCGCCGTACGCGACCGCGTACGTCCAGTCCTCGAACCGGCCGAGGCGCAGGCCTATGCCGTCGAAGGTGCCGCCGTAGGTGTCCTCGATGAGGTCCAGCAGGGAGTCCCCCGTGTGCTCGCCGACTGCCACGGCGACGTGCTTCACGCCGTGCACGACCTCTGCGAGGCGGTCGGCGAGTTCTTCCCCGGGGAGCCCGCGGGCGAGCACCACGTGGTGGCCCCCGAAGGCGATGGCCTGCGGGGCGGCGAGCCAGGTCGTTCCATCCGTCATGGTGCCCATCCTGCCCGGGCCCACTGACAATCCGGGCTCCGGTCCGCCGAAGCGGGCGTCCCCGTGCTCCCGGTACCCCGGCGGCCGGGCGTTGCGCGCACCGTCACGCGGTGGTGAGGTGGCGGGGTGACCGACCGCCACGAGGACTCTGCCGTACGGCCGTTGACGCTGGCGTGGGTGCGCCGGCACCTGGATCCCGGCGAGCGGATCGTCAGGACCGCGGCGCTGCACGGCGGGATCACCGCCGAGGTGCGCAGGCTCACCATCGGCACGCGGGACGGCGGCACCCGTCACCTGGTGCTGCGGAGCTTCGTCGGCCCGTCGTCCGCCGCGGGCGCCGAGGACCGACCGGCTGAACCGGGAGGCCGGCGCCCTGGCCCTGCTGGCGGGGACCGACGTGCCGGCCCCCGCGCTGGTCGCGGTCGATCCCACCGCCGAGCACTGCGAGCATCCGTCGCTCCTCATGACACAGCTGCCCGGCCGGACGGTCCTCGACGACGTCGGGGTGCGGACGCGCGTGGCGCTGCTGGCCCGCCAGTTGGTGGCGATCCACGCGGTGCGGCCCGCCGAGCGGCCCCGGGCGTACGTGGCGTCGACGACCGCCGAGACCGTCGTCGTCCCGACGGGCGCCGACGCGGCGGCGTGGGCCGCGGCGATCGACGTGATCCGCGGACCGGCGCCGTCGTACGAAGGGCGGTTCCTGCACCGGGACTTCCAGCCCGGCAACGTGCTGTTCGACGTGCCGCCCGGACGGCCGGAGGGTGCTCGGATCACCGGCGTCGTCGACTGGGCGACCGCCTCCTGGGGCCCGGCGGACCTCGATGTGTCGCACTGCTCCACCAACCTCGCGCTGCTGCACGGCCCGGCGTGGGGCCGGCGCTTCGCCGAGGCCTACCAGGAGGCCGGCGGCGTGTCGGCCGCGGCCGCGGGCGAGCGGCTGTACTGGCGGGTGCGGGACGCCCTGGCCTGCTCGGAGGAGGTGCGGGCGGTGGCCCGGCCGTGGCGGGAGGCGGGCAGGACGGAGCTGACGACGCGAGCCGTGGAGGCGCGGCTGGACGCGTACGTCACCGCGCTGATGGACGGGTCGGGCTGAGCGGGAGGCGGTCCGGGGACCGGGCACCGCGGAACGCGCCGGCGGCGGCCTTCCCCCGGTGCGTCGGAAACGGGGGAGCGCCGGACCGGGCGGTCCGGCAGGATGGCCCGATGAGTTCTCGCCGCCGGCACCGACACTCCCGCTCGCGCCGCGGCGCGGGCGCCGTGGGGGTGTGACGCGTGCTGCCGTACGTCTACCAGGTCACCAAGTACGATCCCGCGGACCGCGACCAGCGGGGTTCCTACACCGGCGCGGAGGAGGCCGTCAGCGACCACGGGCCGGTCGAGGCCGCGTACCTGGCGGCGGTCGCCGCCTTCGCCGAGGACACCGGGGTGCGGCAGCTGGCCGTCCGCGAGCCCCAGGTCGCGCCCGGCTTCGTGCACTTCGGCCTGGAGCCGGCGATCGAGGGCGGCGGCCTCGCGGGACTCTTCCCGCCCGACCTGACCGGCTACCACGACGGGGCGACCGTACCGCTGACGGTCGGCCTGGAACTGGTGCGGGCGATGCTCCGCGACAACGGCGCCTGGTGCCGCCTGGAGGTCGAGGACACCTTCGCGGTGCACGTCGGCTGGGACCAGTACGTGTACGTGGGCAGCGCCGTGCCCTGCGAGGCGGCCCTCGCGCGCACCCGCGAACTGGGGCTCTTCCCCGAGCCGCTGGAGGCCTCTCCGTACGACGTGGAGCTCGACGAGTCCGGTGCGCAGCGCCCGGCCGACGACGACTTCTGGGCACGGGTGCGGACGTGCGTGGCGACGGGCGAGGCGGCGCTCCTGGAGGAGATGCACCTCGGCAACGCCTCCCGCTGGCACCGGTTCGGCGAGGGCTCCCTGGCGGCGGTGCGGGCGCGGCTGACCCCCCGCGCCCGGCTGGCGGTCTGGCCGGACCTCTCCACCGACGTCGGCGCCGTCCTGGCCGCTCTCCCGGAGGACGGCCTGGTCGAGTTCGTCTGGGAGGAGCAGGACGGCCGGATCACCAGCGTGGTCGCCGACGAGGACGAGTTCCAGGCCGTGGCCGCCCGGGTCGCCGGTGCCCGGGCCGCCGCGCTCCTGGCGGTGTACGTGGACGAGCGCACCCCGCTGTTCACGGCCGTCCTGCCCGACGACGACGGCGTCGTCCGCGCCCGGTGGGGGACCGAACCGACCCCGAGCGACCGGGCCTGGGCCTTCCTGAGGACCCTGCGCCGCGGTCAGACCGTGACCGGCACCGTCACCGGGATCGCCGACTCCGGCGTCACGTCCGTCGACATCGCCGGCTTCACCGCGACGATCGACCTTCCCGAGCTGTCCCGGCGCCCGGTCGACCACCCCGGCGACGTCGTCGCGGTCGGCCGGCAGGTCACCGCGGTGGTCCTCGACGTCGACCTGGTGCGGGAACGGGTGCAGCTGTCGCTCAGGGCACTGCAGGAGGACCCGACGGGGCAGGACGCGTAGCAGGTGCGCCGTTCCGTCCCCGGCGCCCGTGGCGCAGTGGCCGACCGCGCGCGGTGCCGGTGAGCCCGGCCCGGGGGCGGGGCGGTACACGCTGCGGACGGCGCCGGCCAGGTGTCTGGCATGTTCTTGACGTTCTGTCGAGGTGACCCGCCCGGACCGGGGTCGGCTGGGCGAGAATCGCTCTCCTTGGCACCAAGGTGCCATGTCGAAAGACCACTTGACTGACTGTTCACCACTGTGAAAGGCGAGGTTCAGAGATGAGTCTCAAGGCCAAGCTCGTTGCTGCCGCGACCCTGACGGCCGCGGTCACCGCCGTTCTTGCCACCCCGGCCGTCGCGGCCCCGGCCGCTCCGGCCGCTCCGGCCGCTCCGGCCGCTCCGGTTGCTCCCGTTGCTCCCGTTGCTCCCGTCGCTGCGGAGGCGAGCAGCAGCTCGGTGACCGAGGAGCAGTGGCTGGCCGACGTCGCCGCCGCGATCGCGCCCGCCCGCGCCTACGTCGAGCAGCGCGTCTCCCAGCCCTCGGGCGGAAAGCCCGCGATCGTCCTCGACATCGACAACACCAGCCTGGCGACGCACTTCCACCCGCTCGCGATGCCGGGCATGGCGCCGGTGGTGGAGCTCGCGCAGTACGCCCACTCGCGCGGGGTCGCGATCATCTTCGTCACCGCGCGGGTCGACTTCATGGAGGCCATCACCCGGTCCAGCCTGCAGAGCGCGGGCTACACCGTGGACGAGCTGCACGGGCGCGGCATCGGCGACCTCTTCAAGTCGGTGCAGCAGTACAAGACGGATGAGCGGATCAAGGTCGAGAACGAGGGTTACACGATCATCGCCAGCATCGGCAACAACTGGACGGACCTGAACGGCGGCCACGCCGAGCGGACCTTCAAGCTGCCGGACTACGACGGCCTGCTCTCCTGACCCACCTCGCCGGGGCGCTGCCCGGCCGGGGAGTGGGAAGTCGGCCCGGCCGACTTCCCACTCCAGGGCGCACGACGGGACCGGGGCCCCGGGGCCCGTACCGGCTGAGCCCTACTCGTCGACGCGCCTGATCCGGCGTACGTTCTCCCGCCCGCAGGTAGCGCAGACGATCCACTCGCACAGCCAGCCGTCCCAGGCGAAGGCCTCGCTCGCCCGGTTGCAGTCCTCCCAGCCGCAGAAGACGCAGTCCGCCTCCTCGCCCTCCGGGTACCGGAACGGGTGGAGGATCGGGCGCCCCCCGAGGTCGGGACGCCCCAGGAACCCACAACCGGGGCACTTCCACCACTCGTTGGTGCCCCCGTACGCCCCGGCGCGGGTGGTCTCCCGCACCAGGTCCCGCGCGCACTGCGGGCAGGACCCGGGCAGGGCCCCGCCCGTCCGGTCCGTCCCGCCCGTTCCCTCCGGCTCCTCGACTCCCACGCCGCTCTCCCCACCCCGGGCCGACACGCCTGCGGCGCCAGCCTAGTCCGCGGGCGTCGCGGCGAGCCCGGTGCGGACGGGCTCATGTGCGGGCGGGGTGCACGGGCAGACGGGCGGACGGGCTCAGCGCCGCCAGCGGTAGACGGCGTCCCATTCCTCGGTGATCCAGGTGCCGTCGCCGACCGGCATCACGGTGTCGACCTCGGCCATCGGGTACTCGATGCGGCCGTGCAGGGCACCGGTGGCGGGGTCGGCGAGCCAGTGGCTGTGCTCCCTCCAGCGGTCGTGGCCGAACACGTACACCGCGGCCTCGTCGTACGGGTTGTAGAGCGTCACCATCGCCGTGTCGTCGTCCACGAACCCGCTGAAGGTGGAGATCTGCGGGTCGTTGTGCACCGAGCAGTCGCCGGTGCCGGGGGCCGGGAAGTCGCTCAGGCCGAGCGTGGCGGTGACCCGGTACGAGGGGAGGCTGTGCCAGCTGACGTCCTGTCGCCTCCGGTCGACGGTCATGCAGCGGGCGTTCCGTGAGTCCGCGCCCAGGTACTCGCGCTCGTTCAGGAGCAGGTCGCCCCGGCCCGGTGGCAGCTGCCGGCCCAGGACGATGCCACCGGACCCCCACCGCGCCTCGAAGTGCGTGGCCGCCGCCTGCCCGCCGGACACGGTGACGCCGCTGACCTCGTCGTTCTCGTCCCAGAGCAGGCTGACGAACCGCTCGTAGCCGCCGCACGGGAGCACACTCCGCGCCAGCACCGCCCCTGCGGCGTCCAGGGTGAGGATCAGGGTGCGGTCGGACAGCCCGGAGGGGAGCCGCAACCAGATCCGGAGCTCCCGATCGGCGCCGCCGGCCGAGCCGGAGAAGTCGAGGTAGCCCCAGCGGTTCACCTCCCACGTGCCGTACGGCTGTTGCCACAGCCTGGTGCCGTCCGGGGCGACCGCGACGTACTCCGTCCCGGCGCCGAAGACGGCGAACGAGAGGTCGGGAGCCACCCACTGCCGCGACCACCGGTTGGGCGTCGGGGCCGGGAACTCGGCTCTCAGCTCGGCCTGTTCCTGCAGTTCGTAGATGCGCAGCGACTCCGGGCTGCGGACCTCCAGCCGGGGAACGGGGCCGGTGGGGTCGAGGTAGGTGTGGGCACCGTCCCGGTCCGGGATCGCGTACTTGGCCACCAGCCGGGGTGTGATCGTCATACCCGAATCCTCTCGCGTCGGGCCGGTCGGAGACCGGCGCGCCCGCGTGAGCGCGGGGCCCGGCGTCGGTCGACCGGTGCCGGATGGACACCGCCGCCCAGGTGTTCCACCCCCGGGCCCGAGCCGGTCCGGTGGGCTCCCCGACGGCCGTCCGCACGGGGGCGTGGACGGCCGTCCGGGCGGGGCTTGGACGGCCCGCGCGGGCCCTCCAGGTCGCTTACCACAGGCGAGGGACGCGTGGGTGGCGGGTGGTCGCGTGGCGGCGTTCGCGCGCCGGATGGCCCGGCAGATGGCATGGTGGTGCGTCACAGGTGGGCGGTCCGCCGCGCCGGAGCGGTACCGTGTCGGCCGGTGGGTGGCACGACCTGCCCACCGGAAACGACTGTTGAGGAGAAGGCACCCCAGTGGCAACCGACTACGACGCCCCGCGAGACACCGGCGACGGAAGCAGCGACGAGAGCATCGAGGAGCTGAAGAGTCAGCGCGAGGACAAGCAGAGCTCCGTCGTCGACGTCGACACCGAGGGCGCCGAAGGCCTGGAGCTCCCGGGTGCCGACCTGTCCGGTGAGGAACTCACCGTCCGGGTCGTGCCCATCCAGCAGGACGAGTTCACCTGCATGACCTGCTTCCTGGTGCACCACCGCAACCAGCTCGCCGGCGAGGACAAGAACGGTCAGCCCATCTGCCGCGACTGCGCCTCCTGACGGCCGCCGGGCCCACGAGGCCCGGAGAGCCCGAAGAGGCCCGTGAGGGCCCGAGAGGGCTCGTGAAGGCCGGTGAAGGCCCGAAGAGGCCCGTGAAGGCCCGTACGGGCCCGAGCGGCGGCCGCGGACAGCGGCATCGAAAACCGGACCGCCCGGGTGCCGACTCTGTTGAGTCGGCACCCGGGCGGTCCGGGGCGTACGCGGGGTCCGGGGGTCCGGACGCCCGCGTACGCGCGGTCAGGCGCTGACCCGTTCGGGCTGCTCCGCCCGGAGGCCGGCAGGCTGCTCGGCGGTGGCGGGGGTGTTCTCCCGGGGCGTGGGCAGCACGGCCATGATCAGGGCGGAGACCACGATGGTCGCGGCCCAGGCGAGCCCGTACCTGCCGACGAAGGTGTCGGACAGCGGGCCGGCGAACCAGTCGCAGCTGGTGAAGGCGAGGCCGATCAGCAGCGCGAGCACCCACGACACCATCGCCTGCCAGCAGAAGCCGCCGACGTACCAGTAGCGGCTGTGCCTGCTGGTGTCCATCAGCGCGTCGGCGTCGTAGCGCACCGCGCGCGACCGGCGCCGGAACATGTCGACGGCGTAGACGCCGATCCAGGCCGAGAAGGAGACGGCGAGCAGGATCAGGAAGGTGATGAAGGAGCCCAGGAAGCTCTTGGCGACCAGCATCAGCAGCAGGCCGCCGACCAGCGAGATCACGGCGTTGATGCTGACGGCCAGGGCGCGCGGGAGCTTGACGCCCATGGTCTGCGCGGTGAAGCCGGCCGAGTACATGGAGAGGCTGTTGATCAGCAGCATGCCCACGATCGCGGTCAGCAGGTAGGGCACGGCCAGCCAGGTCGGCAGCAGGTCACCGAGGAAGGAGACCGGGTCGGCGGCCTGCGCCAGGCCGGGGGAGGCCACCGCCATCACGGCGCCCATCAGCACCATCGGCACCATGACCAGGCCGGCGCCGGAGACCGTCACGCCGACGATCTTCTTGCCGGAGGCGGCGTGCGGCAGGTAGCGGGCGAAGTCCGGGCCCGTGGGGACCCAGCTGATGCCGCCGGCGGCGATGGTTCCGATGCCGGCGATCATCATCGCGGTGGTGCCGGCGGGCTTGGCGAAGACCTCGCTCCAGTCCATGGTCGCGACCAGGTAGCCCAGCACCAGGATGCTGAAGACGCCGAAGAGGTATGTCGACCAGGTGTTGCAGACGTTCAGCGCCTTGCGGCCCATCCCGGAGACCAGGAAGGTGCAGGCGACGAAGAGGAAGAGCGTGATGACGATCAGCGCGGTGTTGCTCTTCACGCCGAACATCAGGTCGAGGACGGTCAACACGGCGTAGGCGCCGGTGACGGCGTTGATCGTCTCCCAGCCGAACCGGGCGATCCAGAGGATCGCGCCGGGGAAGAGGTTGCCGCGCACGCCGAAGGTGGCCCGCGAGAGGGCCGCGCCGGGCGCCCCGCCCCACTTCCCGGAGACCGACAGCACGCCGACCAGGCCGAACGAGACGAGCGCGGCGCACGCCGCGACGATCAGGACCTGCCAGAAGTTCAGCTGGTTGAGCACCACCAGGGCCGCGCCCATGGTGAGCAGCAGCACGCTGATGTTCGCGGCGACCCAGGTCGGGAAGAGCTCGCGGACTCTGCCCCGGCGCTCGTGGTCCGGGACGGGTTCGATACCGCGCGTCTCTATCGCGCCGTCGGCGGTGGCGGCGGTGGACGTGTTGTCCATGAGGGTGGCTCCGTGCGTGTGAAGCGGGAGATGAATCGGGCAAATGGAACATTTATGGAAGTCTCCGCGCGTAGCGCGGAAGTTGAGTTATCCTACCTTTGTTCTGGAGTGACCCGATTGATGCGGTTGCCCGCTAGGGATCGCACGCGATCGGGCAGGGTTTCGGACGGCCGTGGGGCGCGCCGTCCGACTGGCGGGATCTTGGCGACCTCAGGCGTTCACGCCACTCGTGGGGCGGGCCCGCGGACCGGAGGATGGAGCCGTCGCCGACCGGGAGAACCGGGAACGGCGCGCACCGAGCCCCGCCCCGACCAGCCGGAACACGAGGTACCCGCATGTCCGCCACCGCTCCCGCCGCTTCCGCCACCGCTCCCGCCGCCACCGCTTCCGCCGCCACCGCTTCCGCCGCGACTACCGGCGCCGTCCTGAGCGTGCCCGCCGCCGCCCCCGCCGAGGCCGCCGCCCACTTCGCCGCCCGGCTCGCCGTCGAGGCGGACGTCTCCGACGTCCACGCGGACCTGATGTCCGGCGCGCCCGGTGTCGTGGTGGTCGACACCCGCAGCGACGCCGCCTGGGACCAGGGCCACATCTCCGGCGCCCTCCACATCCCCACCGCGCGGATCGCCGAGCTGGCGCCGCAGCTGATCGACCCGGCCCTGACCGTGGTCACCTACTGCTGGGGCCCCGGCTGCAACGGCGCGACCCGCGCCGCGCTCGCCTTCGCCCGCCTCGGCTACCGGGTCAAGGAGATGCTCGGCGGCTTCGAGTACTGGGCACGCGAGGGCTTCGCCTACGACTCCGCCACCGGCACCGAGCAGCGCCCCGTCGACGACCTGACCGCCCCGCGCTCGGGCATCTCCTGCGCATGCTGACGGACCCCGCACGGCCGGGCGGGCGCTGCAAGCGCACTGCCAGCGCACTGCCAGCGCTCTGCCGGCGGTCTGCCCGCGAGGTGCGGAACGGTCGGACGTGCCGGGCGGTACGCCGCGACCGAGGAGCGCGTTCGACCGCCCGGCCCGTTGACGAAAGGGCACCGGCATGACTCCTACCTCCCCTCCCCCCGGCCCCGCCGCAGGACCGCGCCCGCACCGGGCGTCCCGCACTGCGGCGCGGCGTACGGCAGCCGGCTGGCGGCTCGGCGCGGGCGCCGCCGCGGCCGCACTGCTGGCCGCGGTGTGCCCGGCGACGGCCCTGGCGGCGCCGGACACCGGACCGGTGCCCCGCCTGACCTGGGAGAAGTGCGCGGACGGCTTCGAGTGCGCTACCGCCCGCGTCCCGCTCGACCACCACGACCCGCACGGCGCCGGGATCGACCTCGCCGTCATCCGGCATCCCGCGGAGGACCACGCGCACCGGATCGGCTCGCTGTTCTACAACCCCGGTGGCCCGGCCGTGTCCGGCATAAAGGCCCTGCCCGCGATGCTCGGCGGGTTCCCCGAGGAGGTGCGCAAGCGCTTCGACATCGTCAGCTTCGACCCGCGCGGCACCGGAGCCAGCGCTCCCGTCCAGTGCTTCGACGACCCGCAGGACGAGCAGGCCCTGCTGGCGGGCACCGCCGCCGGCTACCCCGAGGGCGAGGACCAGCAGCAGGCCTGGAGCGCCGCCTACCGACGGCTGGCCCGGCAGTGCGCGGACCGCAACCCCGCCCTGCTGCCGCACATCTCCACCGCGAACGTCGCCCGGGACATGGAGCTGCTGCGCCGGGCGGTCGGCGACCGGCAGCTCACCTACCTGGGCACCTCGTACGGCAGCTACCTCGGCGCCACCTACGCCAACCTGTTCCCCGGCCGGGTCCGCGCCATGATCCTCGACAGCGCACCGGACCCGGTCGCCTGGTCGACCGGCCGCGGCGGGCAGGGCGCCACCACGGGCACCCTGCTGCGCAACGGCAGCGACCTGGCCGCCGGCCGCGTCCTCGACGCCTTCCTCGACCAGTGCGGCCAGGCCGGCCCCCTGACCGGATCCCAGGCCGGCCCGCGGCCCGGATCCCAGGCCGACTCCCGGAGCTGCGCCTTCTCCGCCGGGACGGCCGCCGCCACCCGGGCCAGGTACGGCGAACTGCTCGCGCGGCTGCGCACCCGACCGGTCGCCCTCGGCGGGATGACCTTCACCGCCGGCTCGACCCTGGAGGCCACCATCCTCTCGCTCTACGCCGCCAACCCCGTCCCGGGCATCCCCGGCACCGGCTGGACCCAGCTCGGCGCGACGCTCGGCGCACTGTGGGCCGCCACCGAAGCGCCCACCGCGCCGACCGCACTGCCGCCCGTCGTCCACCCGTCGCCGGACCAGGTGCTCGCAGTGGCGTGCTCGGACAGCGCCGACCCGCCGGCCCGGGCCGACCACGCCGCCCTGGCCGCGCTCGCCCGAGCGCGCTCCGGCGAGGTCGGCCCGTACTTCGCCTGGGCCGACGAGCGCTGCGCCGACTGGCCCGCCCGGGACCGCGACCGGTACGACGGCCCCTGGAACCACCCGACCGCCCAGCCGGTCCTGGTCGTCGCCAACACCGATGACCCGGCCATGCCGTACGAAGGCTCCCGCGCGATGGCCCGCTCGCTCGCCCGCGCCAGGCTGCTGACCGTCGACGGCTACGGCCACACCGTGCTGGCCAACCCCAGCGACTGCGCCGTCCGGCACGAGACCCGCTACCTGGTCGAAGGTGTCCTGCCCGCCCCCGGGACGGTCTGCGCACCCGACCAGCAGCCGTTCAGCGGCTGACCGGGCAGCGGCGCTCTGGCTGACCGGGTACGCGGCCGCCGGTTGACCACGGTGGTCCAGGGGGCCCGTCAGCCTGCCTCCAGGGCCAGCGACTCCGGCCGCGGCAACGCCAGGCCGCGCTCCCAGGCGGCCCGGAACCCGGCCTCCCCGACGGCCTCGGCGCAGCCGTCCAGGACGGCCCGCAGCTCCGGATCGCCCGCGTCATGGGCCCCGCGCAGGCCGTACGCCGCGCCCAGCGCCGCGGCCCCGCGCGCCGCGTCGCCGACGGCGAGGCAGTACTCGGCGTACCCCTCCAGGACGTCCGCCCGCACCGGCCGGTCGCCGCTGTCCGCGGCCAGCTCCAGGGCGCGCCGGTGCAGCGCTCGGGCCGTGTCCGGCGCGCCGAGCCGCCGGCGGGTCCGGGCCAGACCGGTGTGCAGCAGGGCGAGCAGGTGCAGCCGCGCCGGGGCGCCGGGACCGGTCGCGGGCAGCTGCTCCAGCCGCCGCAGCGTCTCCTGCAGGCCGTCCGCCGCCGCGTCCAAGTCGCCTGTCCGCCGGGCGAGTTCACCGAGTGCGAAGCGGACGGCGGCCTGCAGGTGCGGGTCCCGGGAGCGGTCGGCGGCGGCCAGCGCGCGCTCCAGGTCCGCCCGGGCCGCCGCCGCCTCGCCGCCGCGCGCCCGCAGCCCGCCCGACAGCAGCAGGAGCAGCGGCGCCTCACCGCGACCGCCCATCTCGACGTCCCGTTCACCGGCCTCCGCCAGCGCCGCGAGCGCCTCGCCGGCCGCGCCGGTGACGGACAGCAGCGCGGCCAGCGTGACCAGGGCCATGGCCAGCCCCCAACGGTCGCCCAGGGCCCGGAAGTCGTCCACCGCGGTCCGCAGGCAGTGCTCGGCGCGCCCGATCCGGCCCGCGCCCAACTCGACCCGGCCGAGCACCAGTCGGGCGGCCGCCCGGACCCACCGGTCCGGATGCCCGCCGTACCGCTGCGCCGTCGCGCCCACCGCGCCCACCGAGCCCACCGCGCCCGGCGCGTCCGGCGGGCTCGCCTCGCCCGGTGTGTCCGCCCCGCCCGCCCCGGCCGCCGGGTCCGGCGCGTCCGGCGGGCTCGCCACGGCGAGCAGCAGCGAGGCGGCCAGGGCGACGGGGTGGTCGGACTGCTGCGCCGTGACCAGGGCCGCGCCCATCGCCTCGGGCGGGATCACGGCGTCGCCGGTCTCCCGGAGCGGCGCGGTGAGCTGCGCCAGGATCACGCACCGGGCGTGCACCTGCTCCAGGCCGGGTGGCGGGACGCAGCCGTGGGCGGCGAGGACGGCCGCCGTCCACTCACCGGCCTCGCGGCCCTGGCCACGCATCAGCCACGGCCAGGCCCGTGCGGCCGCCAACCGCAGCGCGAACTCCGGTGGGCCGACGGCGACCGCCCGGCGCAGCGCCGCGTCCAGGTTGCCCTGTTCCGCGTCGAGCCGGGCCAGCAGGCCGGTCTGACCGGCCGTCCGCAGCCGGGGTTCGGCGTCCTCGGCGAGTTCCGTGAAGCAGCGCAGGTGGGCGGCGCCGGTCCGGCCGTCCTCCCCGGCCTCGACGAGCCGTTCGGCCGCGTACGCGCGGACCGTCTCCAGCAGCCGGTAGCGCACCGCCCCGGTGTCCAGGCCGGCGACCGTGGCCAGGGACTTGTCGACCAGGGACGCCAGCAGGTCCTCCACGGCCGTCGGGTCGGGCGCCGGCCCGCCCGGCCAGTGCCCGGCGCAGACCAGGTGCGCGTCCGGGAGGGTCGTCCCGCCGGCGAACACCGAGAGCCGGCGCAGCAGGACGCGCTCGTCCTCGTCGAGCAGCTCCCAGCTCCAGTCGATGACGGCGCGCAGCGTGCGGTGCCGGTCCGGAGCGGTGCGCGGGCCGCGGTCCAGCAGCCGGAGCCGGTCGCGGAGCCGCGCGGCGATCTGCCCGGGGCTGAGCGCCCGCAGCCGGGCCGCCGCCAGTTCGAGGGCCAGCGGGAGGCCGTCCAGCTCCCGGCAGATCCGGACGACCGGCTCGACGGTGTCCCGGTCCACGGCGAATCCGGGGCGGGCCGCGGCGGCCCGCTCGGCGAAGAGGGCGACGGCCGGGCACGCGAGCGCCTCCTGCGCGGTGGCGCCGGGTTCGGGCACGGCGAGCGGCGGCACCGGCCACAGCACCTCGCCGGTCACGCCGAGCGGTTCGCGGCTGGTGGCCAGCACGGTGAGCCGGGGCGCGGCGGCCAACAGGCGGTGGGTCAGCCGGGCGGCCTCCTCGATCAGGTGCTCGCAGTTGTCCAGGACGAGCAGGACGTCCCGGCCCTCCAGCGCCCGGACGATCCGGTCGACGGGGTCCCCGGCCGGCTCGCCGGTGGGCAGGCCGCCGGACAGCACCCCGGCGTCCGCCGGGTGGCAGACCGCCGTCAGCACGGCCTGGGCCGGCCCGTCCGGCCCGGCCACGGCCGCGAGTTCGGCGACCCGTACGTCCGGTGCGTCCGGTACATCCGGTGCGCGGCGTGCGGCGTGTGCTGCCTGTACGGCGTGTGCGGCTCGTGCTGCTGGTGCGGCCTGCGCGGCCGTTGCGGCGGCGACGGCCAGCCGGGTCTTGCCCACGCCTCCCGGCCCGGTCAGCGTGACCAGGCGCGACCGGCGCAGCCGTTCCGCCACCGCCGTCAGCGCCTCGTCGCGGCCGACCAGGGCGGTGATCCAGCCGGGCAGCGCGGTGCGCCCGGCCACGCTCGCGCCCGACGCCCCGGCCGGCCCCGAGGTGAGCGGCTGGGCGCCGGACAGCACACGCAGGTGGACGTCCTTCAGCTCGGCGGACGGGTCGGCACCCAGCTCCTCCGCCAACGACCGCCGGGTCCGCTCGAACACCTCCAGCGCCGCCGCCTGCCGCCCGGTCGCGTGGAGCGCGCGCATCAGCCTGACGGCGGTCCGCTCGCGCAGCGGGTGGGCGACGCACAGTCCGGTGAGCTCGGCGACCAGGCGCGCGGGCGCGTCGGTCCCGCCGAGCGCGAGCAGGGCGTCGGCCCGGTCCTCGACCGCCGACAGCCGCACCTCCGCCAGCCGGGCCGCCGGCGCCGCGGCGAACCCGACGCCTTCGGCGTCCGCGAACGGCGCGCCGCGCCAGAGTTCCAGCGCCCCGTCCAGCAGCGCGACCGCCTCGGCGAACGCGCCCGCCGTCAGCGCCGCCCGTCCCGCCGCCGCCTTCTGCTCGAAGTCCCAGGCGTCCACGCTCCCGCGGGGCAGGTCGAGCAGGTACCCGGCGGGGTGCGAACCGATCACGTCCCGGTCGGCCCCCAGCACCCGCCGGAGCCGGGAGACCAGGGACTGCAGGGCGCCGGCCGGCTCCTCCGGCGGGGTGTCCCCCCAGAGGTCGTCCACCAGGCGCTCACGGGTGACCACGCGCCCGGGGTCGAGCGCCAGACGGACCAGCAGCGACCGAAGCCGGGCCCCGCCGACCTCGAATGCCTCCCCGTCCGCACCTCGTACGACCTGAAGCGGCCCCAGAACGTTGATCCGCAACCCCGCCTGCCCCTCGTTCGCACCGGCCGACAACCAAGATCATTGTCCCGGTGGCCGGCGGCAGTGACCCCACGGGGGTCCGACTCCCGCCCGGTGCCGTTCGAGGTGCCGGTCTCCGGGCGGACTGCCCACGTCGGCCGGCCGCGCAGACCTGCCGGGGCCGCCCCCGATCGGCGGTCCGGGAAAACGGACTGCCGGGCAGTCCCGTGGGCACCTACCATCGGCTCCGTGATGTCGAAGCCGTCAGGGTCGAATGCCGCGTAGGCCCCCGCGCCAGGTGCGTGCCGAGAGCGTCGCCGATCGCCAGGAGCGCGACCCGGTCAGCACGCTGCTGGTCGGCGTCTGTCCCGGACCGCCCGTGTGCCGCGCCGTCCACACCTACCTCTTCGTCGACGGCCTCGACGTGATCGCGCGCAGTCACGACGGCGCGGCCGGCGGTCATCCGAGCCGGCTGCTCAGGCCCGGAGGTCCGCTCCATCCGGCCGATCAGCCCCGGAGCGTGGAGCTCGGGACCCAGGGGCAGGGCCCCGACACCGCCCTGGCGGTCCGGATCCGGGTCCGGCTCCGGGGGCGGACCGTGTTCTGGAGCGACCTGATGTACCCGGGTGCCGACGGCCGGGTCATCGAGGAGGTCCGCTTCGACCTGGCCCAGTACCTGGCCGAGATCGAGCGGAGCTACGCGCGGTGGGGCCGCGGCGCGTGACGCGTACGGGCGCGCGCTCCCCCCGGCAGCCCGGCCGTGCCCGTCAGCGCGCCTGTGACGCCTCGGTGGGGTGCGTGCTCGCCGCGGTCGGCTACGGCCGGCTCGGCCTGGATACGGTCGGCCTCGTCCCGCAGCCCGTCCACGCGACGGCGAGCAGCGAGCTCTCGCTGTTCCAGAAGCCCCATGACCGACGGCATCCCGACCTCCAGCCGAGCGACGACACGACACCACTCCCCGGGGCCGCCGCCCCTGTACCTGACCGGCGAAAACGCAGTCATCAAGCACGGAAGGACAACAGCCGCTTACCAGTGGCACCAGGTGTGGCACGAGGGTGGAATCGAGAAGTGCCTGACAAGACCTGAGGCTGATGGCTAACCTTGACATGCTCTCGGCATCTGAGAACTCTTCGAACTGGCAACGGACTTACCTGGGAACCAGGGCTGGAGGGCGGGCCAGGGCGGCACGGCGCGACTCGGACCACCGCGATCACCGGCATGGGATCGCGGCCACCGCAAGGCACAGGAGATGATCTTGACAGTTCGCAGGAAACTCTCGGCCGTAGTCCTCGCCGGCGGCATCCTGGCCGGCGGCGTGGCGATCGCCACGCCGGCCAGCGCCATCGGCGGCATCGCGTGCCCCACCCAGAACGCCAACGGCCCCATGAGCCACGGCCTGGAAGTCTGGACCCATTCCGGCAACTTCTGCTACGCGGGCACCCCCGACACGGTGTATAACGTCAACCTGACCGGCGTCTACAGGATCACGGCCGACTGGAATCACGGGAGCTTCGACACCAGCGTCGGCACCATTCAAATCGGGCCGACCGGTACGCGGACCAACAGGGTCGACTTCGGCTCCTCCGAGTCCGTGTACAACGTGACGATCCTCAACGGCTAGAGCCGGCCCTGGTGACGACCCGAGGACAAGCCTGGCGCTGCCACGGGCAGCGCCAGGCAGCCCCGCGACCTGATGCACCGTCCGCTCCCGGCTGTTTCTACCGTTGCGGCATCAGGCGACCGGGGTCACGTCCGCCGGCTTGACGTCCTGCTCGAACAGCTCGGCCGCCCACATGCGCGAACCGGTGAGCCAGGCAGTCACACGCGAGAGTGGCCGCGAACTGGGACAGCCGGAGGCGTACCGCCACCGTGTGACAACAGCCACTCAGCCTCTCCGACGCCGTGGCCGCCATGGCCTTTCCCTTCCGACGCGCGAACGATGCCGGGTGGCATCCCGCCCCCGAGGGCTGACACTCCCGCGACGGTCCTCGCCGTTCGTCGGCCCGCGCAGCGCGCAGCGATGGGCGGTCCCGATCGACGCGTCTTCGTGTCCACCAGACAGTGGCTCGGCCCGGATCCTCGGCTGGGTGATCGATCTCCAGGGTGGGCCGGATCGCACTAGCCTGTCGGGGTGACTCGGACCGGTCGGTATCGATGGCGTACCCGTCTGCGCAGGCACCTGCCCTGGTACCTCGTCGAGCGAGGGCTCGGCGGCAAGGGCAGCAAGGATTGCGGAGCCCACGAGTGGTACAACCACGACGGTGCTGTGGCACGTTGCTACCACTGCGAGGTCGGTGAGCGTCCCTGGGCCGGAGCTTCCGGCAACGCCTGACCGCACCGGCCGGCGTGGAGGAGGGGCGGCTGCCTCAACGGACCGGCCGGACCGTCGAGTTCGCGGCGCTTCGCTGCCTCGCGGTCAAGCCGGATGCCGCGGAGCGCTGCGCGGCCGCCCGGGTGTCAGGTCCGGGGCCGCAGCAGGGTGGGCCGGGGGATGCGGCTGATCACCGAGCCGATGAGGGTGCCGATGGAGACCCCGAAGACGGCCGACACGGCGGTGAGCAGGGCGTGCGCCCCGTTGGCGACCTCGATCTGTGCGGTGTTGAGCAGGCCGAAGGAGCCCGGCACCACGACCCAGAACGCGGGCAGGTAGAGCACCTGCCAGGACGAGCCGCGCCGCAGCCAGTGCGCGACGGTGGCGGCGGCCGCGGCGGTGACCGCGCCGGCCAGGCCGCCGATCGCCGCGCCGTTGGCGGAGGTCACGGTGACCTGGACGGCGGCCGTCACCGCGATCACCGCGACGATCCACGGGATGGCCGGCGGCGGGGTGTGGACGTTGATCACGACCCCGGCCACGGTGAGCGCCAGCCCCAGGCAGATCAGCCACCAACTCGGTGTGGCCACCTGGGTGTTGGCCAGGGCGGAGGCCGGAACGCCGGTGACGGTGCCGGCGGCCACCACGCCGGCGAGGAAGAGTGCCAGCTGCACGGAGCCGGACGCCAGCCGGGCGGTGCCGGCGCTGGCCGCACCCGCGGCGATCTCCGACAGTCCGGTCACCAGGAGGCTGCCCGGCAGCAGGATCGCCAGCGTCGCGACGATCGTGCGCAGCGGCCCGTCCAGTAGCGAGGCGCGGGCGGCACCCAGGACGAGGACGGAGACGAGGAAGCCTGCGGTGACCGGCAGCAGCGGCCGGAGCAGCGGCATCCGGCGGGCCGCCATGGTCAGGCCCACCACGATCAGGGAGCCGATCCCGGCGGCGACGACGTTCGCCGCCACGGGTTGCAGGTAGAGGCACAGCCCCACGCCGACCGGCAGCATCCCCAGGTCCGCCACCCAGCCGGGCCAGCGGGCCGGCGCCCGGCGGATCGCGTCCAGGTCGCGCAGCGCCCGGTGTCCGTCCGGGTCGCCCGCGCGCAGCCGGTGCACCACGTCGAGGAGGTCGGCCGTCTGCTCGAACCGCAGCGTGGGGCCGACGGGTTCGAACGCGGTCGCGTCGTCCGCGCTCAGCGCGACGAACAGTCCGGTGGTCAGGGCGGCCACCCGCACGTCGGGCGCCCCCAGCGCCCGCCCGAGACCGCGCAGCTCCTCCTCGACGTCGTGGACGGGCAGGCCGCCGCTCAACAGTCCTGCGCCGAGTTCGAGCAGGAGGCGGCGGCGCGGGTCGGCCGGGGCGTCGGCGCCCCGGCCGGGCGGAAATGTGCTGGACATGGCGGGTATGGTCGCATACCGCCCGCTTTCCGCCGCGTACGGGGGCGGCCGTGACGGCGAGGGCGGCCGTGACGGCACTGCGGACCCCGCGGTGGCGCAGCCGGCCCGAACGCCCGAGGCCCGGACCCCGGACGGCCCGGACGGCCGGCCCTGTCAGTGGCGGTTGTTAGCCTGCGGTGAGTCCGAGAGGTCGGCGAACGGGAGGGTTCTGACGTGGGCGGAAACGGGTGGGCGGCGACCGGGCCGTACCAGCAGGACCTGGGGGCGGCGTTCCGCAGGGCCCAGCAGCAGGAGCTGGCGGAGGACGACCACGGCTTTCCGGGGCAGGGCATCGTCGAACTCTGGGAGGACGAGGACTGGCGGGAGTACATCCTGACCGGAGGCACCGGCACGGTGCTGGACTTCTACGCGCTGATCGACGCCGGGGCGGGCGACCAGGAGGCGATGATGCGCCCCCTGACGGAGGGGGAGATCCGCAGCTGGGCTCCCGACGGCCGGCCCACGCGGGAGCAGTGGGACGCTTCGATATCGCAGCTGCTCGCCCCCGTCGGCCGCGCGATCGGCCGGTGCACGGTGCTGTACCGGGACGGCGAACCGGCCGAGGTCGCCTACTGGGGCTGCACCGCGGACTAGTGCAGCGCCGCGCCGATCCTCCGGGGGTTCATGCGGCTGTGAGTGGGCTGCCGTCGGAGGTCCGGCGGTAGGGCTTGGCGTCGTGTTCGTCGTGGGCCAGGACGAAGGCGGCGCTCGACGAGGCCGACGAAGGGAACTCGCGCCGCACGACATACTCCCGGCGGATTACTCCGGTACCTCGCCGGGGCTACGAACGACGCCGGAATGTTTGCATCCGCGGGCTGATTCGATGCGGAGCTGCGGAACCTAGCGTCTCCCCCATGAAACGCAATCGCCGTATCAGCGCCGTCGCGGCGCTGGCGCTCGCCGCCATCGTCACCGGAACCGGCACCGGGTTCGCCGCCACGACCACACCGTCGGCCACACCGGTGGCCACGCACGCGTTCGACACCGCACCGGCCACCGCCACGGCCACCGCGCCCACGCGGTCATTCCAGGGCGCGCTCCCCGCGCCGACCGGGCCCTACACCGCCGGCGAGGACGTCATCCACCTCACCGACGCGAGCCGTCCCGACCCGTGGGTGCCGTCATCCGGCCCCCGCCAACTGACCGTCACCATGGTCTACCCGGCCGTCCCCGGGACCGGGACCCCGGCCCCGTACATGACCCTCGGCGAGGCAGCCGGAGTCCTCCAGCGCCGGAAGCTGCCGGCGAGCTCCGGCGTCACCCCGCAGACCCTCGCCGGCGTCACCACGCACGCCTTCGACGGCGCGCGGCCGCAGAGCGGCAAGCATCCGCTGGTGGTCCTCTCAGCCGCGTACGAGAACCCGCGCATGACGCTCACCTCGCTCGCGACCGACCTGGCCAGTCACGGCTACGTCGTCGCGCTCGTCGGCCACACCTACGAGGACAGCGGCGAGACGCTGGCGAACGGCCAGACGTCGCCGTGCGCGATCTGCGATGGCCCGGCGGGCCTCGACTTCGACGCCGTCGCCGCCAGCCGTGCGCTGGACGTGTCCTTCGTGATCGACCGGTTGACGCACGGCAATACCGCGTGGCACCTGGCACACCTCATCGACAAGCACGAGATCGGCATGGCCGGACACTCCATCGGCGGAGCGGCGGCCGCCGCCACGATGATCGCCGACCCGCGCGTACGGGCCGGAGTGAACATGGACGGCTCCTTCCACCCCGTCCCGATGCCCGGCCAGATCGACCGGCCGTTCCTCATGCTGGGCGCGGCCGACAACCTCTCGGCCGACGGCGACAACTGGGGGCGGACCTGGCCTGCCCTCGGCGGCTACAAGAAGTGGCTGACGGTCACCGGTGCCGACCACTTCAGCTTCAGCGACCTGGACCTGCTTCTGGAGGAGGCCGGGTTCCCGACGGCGCCCCTCTCCCCGGAACGCGGGGTGGCGATCACACGCGAGTACGTGACGGCGTTCTTCGACCGGACGCTGAAGGGGATCCACGGCCCGCTGCTGGACGGGCCCTCGCCCACCAATCCGGAAGTACTCTTCCAGCACCACCACGAGTCCGATAATTGATCTTTTGACCCCCGCAAGCCCGTGACCTGCGGGTTCAACCAGAAAAGTGCCGCTGGCCAGGCGGAACCACCTTCAGTAGTTCGCACTGGTCGGCGGCACTTTTGGCCTTCGTGTCCCGGATGTGCCCTGCAGGGCACCTGGCAGCATCGCTGGTCAGCGCCCGCCGGGCACGTCCGGGGCGATCCTCAAGCAGCCGATGCCTGCGTCGATGAGCCACTCGGCGATAGCACTGTCCAGTTCCCACGGCGCCCGCATGAGCGCCGCACGTAGTGCGCTCCGATCCTGCATGCCGGCTGGCTCGGGTCGCAGTCGCTCGTACTCCTTGGGCCCATAGGGATGGTCTGCCGGGTTGTCGAGCACGGCCACGAACTGGTCGACTCGCGTCGGCCAGGAGGGGTGCCCCCACCATTCGGTGCAGGCCAGTGCACCATGGGCAGCCGAGAACAGCAGGCCGAAGCGGACGCCGTTGTTCTCCATCCGCGCGACGAAGCCCCGCAGATTCCGGTCCGCCTCTTCCACGTACTCGTCGAGGTCCGCCTCGGTCCGCGCGAGATCGCGGAGCGTCGCACCAGTCGGGAGTTTGCGCTCGGGGTTCGTCAGCCAGCGGAAGAGCCGGTAGCCGAGAGCGTCGGCATCCTCGACCGTGAGCCCCGCCAGCCCTTCACGAGTGCCGGTACGGATGCCGTGCTCCCTCGCCCATCCCCGCAGCCGCTGGCGCACACCGTGGGTGGTGTGGCTGTTGACCCGCATCATGTCGCCGTCAGACAGGCGTCCCTCGCCATGCCAGTCCTCGACGCAGGTGTTGCGCCATGCGCTGTTGGTGATGCCGATCGCGAGGACATCCAGCAGCGCGGTCAGGTCAACAGGGTCGATTCCGGCCCTCGACCGCAGCATCTCCTCGACCGTCTCTTCGGTCATCATGGCCTGCGCTCTGTCGATGCTGCTGGCCCCGCCCATGGGGCTCCTCTCGCCGGCGATCCTGTGTACCCGGTTGATCCTAGGCAGTGCAGGGGCGGCTCGGCGGCCGTATCCGACGCTCCGGCCGGCCTACCTCGCGCCTGCTCCGGACGTACCACGTCACCCGCTACACCAAGGTCCCTTTGCCGCAGCGGTCTTGATCACATCAAGGTCTGTCGCTTCTCGGTGGAGCCGTGTGCGGTGACTGTCGTGGTCTGCACATGGATGTCGGGTGACCGAGCTGCCCCGGCCGCCCTTACGGTCAGCGGGCGGCGAGGAGTTCGCCGCGTTCGACGGCCCCGCGCAGGACGGTGGCGAAGTCCTGGGGCAGGAGGTTGACCGCGTCGAGGGCGTCAGCGGCCAGGGGGATCTCTTCGAGGATGTACTCGCCTCGGCCTTCCTGGCTGAACTCGGGGCCGGTGCGGTCCTCGAAGCTCCACTTCTCGATGGTGGCGAGGTAGAAGTCCTGGCGCTCGTCGGCGGTCTCGATGGTGTGGAGGAGGCTGACGATCCGGGCCTCGCCTGCGATCTCCTCGCGGACCTCGCGCAGGAGGGCGTCCTCGGGGCCGGCGTCGGTCGGTTCGATCTTGCCGCCGACGATCACCCAGTACGGGTCGATGCCGGGGCGGATGCGCTTGATCAGCAGCATGGTGTTGTTCGGGGTGAGGAGGACGGCGCGGACGCGGTGCTGCATGGTGGTCTCTTCCTGTTCTCGACGGTCTCGGTGGTGTGTGGGCGGGTCAGTGGAGGAGCCAGCCGCCGTCAACGTGCAACGACCGGCCGGTGATGAAGGACGCGCTGGGGCCGGCGAGGAAGGCGACCGCGGCGGCGACGTCCTCGGGGCGGCCTCGGCGCTGGACGCACCGGCGGCGGATCTGGTCCACGGGTCGATCCGGTGCGGCCGGGTTGCGTGCCACCCCTTCGAGGACGTCGCGTCGGGCCGCACCCGTGACCGCCGGTGGCTCCAGGGCGCCGGACACTATCGGCCGGCCGGCGGCGCGTCGAACTGTTCCGGGCCGCCCTGGCGGGCGAAGGCCGCCGCCCACTGCGGGAACTGCGTCACCGGTACGGCGGACGCGGTGGACGGGACGGACGCGGCGTTCGGGGCGGTGGAGCCGGGGCGCTGGGCTGCGGCGGGGAGGAACGCGACGCGGCAGCGGCGGCACAACCAGGCTGCCCGCCACACCTGGTGGAGCTGTTGCCACTGCTCGTAGCTCTGCGGCCACCGGTCCGCCGTGGACGTGCGGCGGCTTCGGTGATCGAAGTGGACGGTGAGTCCGATGCCCAGCAGGACCACCGCGACGAGCAGGGCGCCGTAGTGGTAGCCGACCCGGTACGCGGCGTCGGAGCTGCCGCCGTCGTCACCGGAGAGCAGGGCGCGCAGGCCCAGCAGGCCGACGAGGCCGGCCAGGACGAAGAGGGTGATCGCGGCCCCGGTCGTGCCCCCGGGCTCGGGCGGCATCGACAGCAGCTCCCGGGTCGGCGGGTCGAGGGGCCGGTCGGCGTCCAGCAGGGCGTTCCGTACGGCGGCGGTGTCGTCCGCGGCCGCGCACGTCGGGCAGGTGGTGCTCATCGAGAGGTGACTCCGGGGGTGATGCGCGGTGCGCGGAGGAACACGTAGGACAGCACAGGGAACTGACTGATCATATGACCGGCCCCCGAGGTCTCACCGCGCCCGGCCCACCCGCCGGACGCCGGTGCCTCAGCCGGTGGCGCCGTCGGTGAGCTCACGAACGATGTCCAGGTGTCCCGCGTGACGGGCGTACTCCTGGAGGACGTGGAAGAGGATCCAGCCCAGGGTGGGCCGAGGGGTGCCGTCGTCCGGAAAACGGCCGCCGGCCGCGGCTACGGTCGACAGCGGCGTCCCCGACACGATGGCCCGGGTGTGCTCGCCACCCGTGCGCAGCGCGGCGAGCAGATCGGCGGCCGTCTCCTCGGGGCCGACGTGCCAGCGGTCCGCCGGGCCCCAGTCGCCCCAGGGCGCCTCGACCTGCTCGCCCCGGAAGCCCCAGCGCAGCCAGCGCTGCTCCATGTGGACGAGGTGCTTCAGCAGTTCGAGTAGGGTCCACCCGGAGGGGAGCCGGCTGGTCCGCAGCTCCGGGTCGGACATGCCCTCGACCTTGGCGCCGATCACGGACCGGTAGTAGTCCAGGTATTCCAGCAACAGCGTGGTCGGGTCGGACAGTTGCTTGTCGGGCTCGGGCAGCGAGAAGGTCATGGACCGAGTCTGCCACCGCGTCGCCCGGGCGCGCCGAGCGGCACCGTGGCGCGGAGTGGGCACCGGGTCGGGCGACGGCGAGTCAGCGCCGTCGTGCGCGAACGTCCACGAACGTTCACGAACGTCCGCGAACGTTCACGAACGTCCGCGAACGTCCGCGGAGCTCGGCGAGTTGCCGCGAAGGATAGGCTGCCGGGCATGATCCGGAACCCGACCGCTGCACCGACCCCAGGAGAACTGGTCCTCCTCGACTCCGCGGCGGTGGCCGAACGGGCGGGCGCGGACGGGGAGTTCGCGGCCGCTGCGCACCGGATCCTGGCGGAGCTGGTGACGGCGGGCGCCGCGCTGGGGTGGTTGGAGCCGCCGTCGGCGCAGGAGGTCGCGGGCCTGGTCGACCAGGTGCTGGCGAGGTCGCGGGCCGGCGACGGAGCACTGCGGGCGGCCTACGTGGACGGGCAGTTGGCCGGGTTCGGCTACTGGCTGCGCCACCGGCGCCCGACCCACCGCCCGCACGCGGACCTGGAGAAGCTGGCGGTCTCCGCCGCCGCCCAGGGCCGTGGCATCGGGCGGGCGCTCACCGCGGCGCTGATCGCGGACGCGCGGGCGGCGGGCATCGAGGTGCTCACCCTGGACGCCCGCGGCGACAACGCCGACGCGCTGCACCTCTACTTCTCCCTCGGCTTCACCGAGTACGGGCGGTTGCCGGACTACGTCGCGGTCGGGGAGCGCCGGTACGACAAGGTGTTCGCCATGCTGGACCTGCGTCGCGCCTGACCGGTCGCGCCTGACCGGTCGCGCCTGACCGGTCGCGCCTGACCGGTCGCGCCTGACCGGTCGGGCCCGGCCGGTCAAGCCGCCCGGCGCGGTGCTCCTTCCGCGGACGTGTACAGCGCCAGGAGGTGGCGGCCCAGCGCGAGCGCGGCGAGTACGGCGACGAGCCCGCAGACGCCCCACCAGCCCGCCCGGCCCCAGACACGCACCCCGAGCCAGGAACCCGCGCTGCCGCCCAGGTAGGCGCAGGTCATGTAGGCGGTGTTGAGCCTGCTGCGGGCGTCGCCGCGCAGGGCGTAGACGCGGACCTGGTTGGCGACCATGCCGGACTGCATCGCGGTGTCGAGGAGCAGCGTGCCGAGCGTCAGGGCGGCCAGCCCCACCGTGCCGCCCCGCGCGCCGAGGGAGAGGACCGCGGCCGAGACGAGGACACCGAGCAGGCAGACGAGGTTGACCGGATCGGGGCCGAGACGGTCCACCAGGCGGCCGGCGAACGGGGTGCAGACCATGGGCGCCGCGCCGACCAGGGCGATCGTTCCCACCGCCTGGGCGCCCAGCCCGTAGACGGGTCCGGCGAGCAGGAGCGCCAGGCAGGTCCAGACCGCGGAGAACCCGGCGAAGACGGTGGCCTGGTAGAAGCACGAGCGGCGAAGGTCCGGCTCGGTGCGCAGCAGGCGGAGCGGCTCGGCCAGGAGCGCTGCGTACCGTCGGCGGGAGGGCGGGGCCGTGGTCGGCACGGCGAACACCAGGACGGTGGCGAGGACCAGCGCCAGGCCGGCGGCGACCAGGTAGGGGGCCCGCCAGCCCAGCCACTCGCCGAGCGCGCCGCTGAAGGTCCGGGCCAGCAGCATGCCGCCGGTCGATCCGCTCAGCAGGGTGCCGACCACCGCTCCTCGGCGGTCGGCGGCCACCAGACCGGCCGCCAGCGGGCCGACGATCTGCGCGCCCACGGTGGTCAGGCCGACGAGGGCGCTGGTGGCGACGAGGGCCGGCAGAGTCGGTGCGCAACCGGCGGCGAACAGGGCCAGACCGGTCAGGGCGAGGAGGACGACGAGGAACGGGCGGTGCGGGAGCCGGTCGCCCAGCGGAACCAGCAGGACCATTCCGGCCGTGTAGCCGGCCTGCGTGGCGGTCACCACCGCGGCGGCCGCATCGGGCGACACGTGCAGCCCGGCGGCGACCAGCGGACCGATGGCCTGCGGGAAGTAGAGGTTGCCCACCGCCACGGCACACGTGACGGCCAGGACCAGGACCGTCCGGCGGCTCATCGTGCGGTCCACTGCGATCGGGGTGCGTGTGTCGATCGGGGTGCGTGTGTCATGGGAGGAAGTCGACGGCATCGACGGTGCGTCGCCAATCGATGTAGCGTACGGCTCAATGATCAGCTTCGTGCTCGGCGTCGAGGACCTCGCGGACACCCGCTTCGCCCTCTCGCCCCTGCACGAGACCCTGTTCAGTCTGCGGGTGCTGCAGGATCCGGGCCTCTCGGCGCTGCACCTGCCCTGGCGCAGATCCGTGCTCGGCCGACTCGGCGCGCTCGACACCGGCCTCCTGATGTCCCTGGTCGCCCAGCGGCGCACCCTCCCGGACTTCCTGACCCCGAATCCCACGAGCTTCGCGCCGGCCTTCGGCGAGGAACTCTCCGTCGTCCGTCGGGCGTCCTGCGACCGGGTCCGTCACGACCTGCTGCTCGCGCACGCGCCAGACCCCCTTCCCGAAGCCCTCCGCGATGCCGGCGCCACCGACGACGGTCGGGTCGCCGCACTCCGCGACGCCGTCTGCGATCTCCTGCGGCAGTACTGGGAGGTGGCCATCGAGCCGGTGTGGCCGCAGATGCGACTGGTGCTGGAAGCCGACATGACCTACCGCGCCCGTCGGCTCGCCCTGGGAGGCGCCCGACTGCTGTTCGCCGACATGCACCGGAACCTGCGCTGGCAGGGCGGGGAGCTGTGCATCCACGAGATGATCAGCAGCCATCGGGTCGCGGTGTCCGGCCGGGGGCTGCTGCTCCTGCCGTCCGTGTTCGCGCACAAGCCCGCGCCGCCCGTCAGCCCGGACGAGGCGCCGAGTCTCGTCTATCCCGCTCGGGGAGTGGCCACGCTGTGGAGCCCGGAGGTGCCGACGGTCGACCGGACCGCCCTGGTGTCCCTGATCGGTTCGTCCCGGACGAGGCTGCTCGGCCTCCTGGAGGAGCCGCTGCCCACCGTGGAGCTCGCCCGCCGCCTCAGGGTCACCCCGAGCGCCGTCTCCCAACACCTGCGCGTCCTGTACGCCACGGGACTGGTCACGCGGGCGCGGGACGGACGGCAGGTGTTGTACCGGAGGAGCACGCTCGGCGACCGGCTCACCATGACCGCCACCGGGCCGCGCTCCCACGACGGTTGAGGAACGGGGGTCCGCCTTCCTCGCGCCGGGGGGGGCACCGGTTCCGGGGTCTGGGCCGGAGCCGGAGCCGGAGTCGCCTCGGGCTCCGGCGCCGGTGCCGCCTCCGGTCCGGCCTCGGGTCAGCGGCCGAACAGCCGCCGCAGGCCGCGGCGTTCGGGCTTGTCCTGCCCGGGGCCGCTCGGGGCCGGGTGGGAGGCCGCGTGGACGGGCTCCGCTTCGGTCAGCAGCGTCACCACCGCACTCAGGAAGGCGGACAGGTCCGGTGCCGGGCCCGAACCGAGGTTGAGGTGGCTGCCGTTCGCCCACTCACCGAGCACGGTGTAGGGCTCCCCGGTGAACGGGTTCATGGCGTGTTCCAGGGTGAAGTAGCGGCAGTGATCCGCGCCGCCCGGCTGGACGACGGCGGTGTAGTACGCCTCCGCCGGTGCGATGGGCCGCGGCATGACGATCACCAGCAGCCGGTGCGGGCCCAGCGTGATCAGCTCCGCCTTCAGACCGTCACTGGGCAGCTGCTGTCCGTCGGGCAGCCGCCCGCCGACGTCGTTCCAGAGGGAGGCGAACCCGGCGCTGAAGCCGTGGTCGGGTTCGTGGGCCAGCATCTTCGGCCCGAGGTCCCGGGCGAGGCCCGCGAGCACCCGGTGCGCGAACTGGTAGTGGTGCGGCCGGGGGTCGTTCTCCACGATGTCCATGCGCGGAAGTATGCCGATCACACCGGGATCGGCGGAACCGCTTTCCCGGTCCGTGATGCGGCGTCGCGCGAGGGGGCGGCCGCTGATCCGGGCGTCGGGAAAATCTTTTGCGCTGCCCCTGCAACCTCGCGGCCTGCCGCACGTCTTCGTTGGTGAGCGGTGGGGCCGACAGCCGGTTTCCCCCGTTCGCGTCGCAGTGCAGCCGCCCTGACGACGGTGCCCGGACGGCCGGGGCCACCGGGGCGCGCTTGTCTTCCACAGTCATCGCCAGAGGTGGCTGCGGCATGCCCGCAGCCGTGTCCCGGGGGGAACCATGTCCGATCTCAGCAGATCCATCCCAGCTGACTCAGCTCGGCTGCATATGTAGATCACCTGTATATATAGTCACACGACACGAGGGTGCGTCCCGGCACGGGCCGCGCCGCGGTTCGGCACGCCTTCCGACGCCCCGGGCGCCGGGACGCCCGGATGCCCGGGCATCCCGGTGGAGCCGAACCATCAGGGGAGGAAACAGAGTTCGATGCAGCAACACAGCGCACCCAGCACGTCCGATCAGCCGAGCGGAGCTCCGGCCGCCACCGCCGTCTCACCACCGACCACCGACGCCGGCCGTCCCACCGGCAGGACCACTGGCCGTCCCACCGTCAGCCCCGCCGGCGGCCTCACCGACCGGCTCGCCGCCCGGGCGGTACGGCACTTCGGGGAGCTGCGCCTGCGCCCCTGGTTCCGGCCCGCCGCCCTGACCGCCGGGTACGTCGCCGAGCTGCTCTTCCGGCTCGTCCTCGCCCGGCACCTGAGCTACCCGTCCGTCCACCCCGACGAGGACTCCTACCTCGTCCTGGCCCGCGTCCTCGCCGGCCGGTCGACGACCGAGATCCCGGTCGGCGTGGTCATCCCCGGCGGCTACCCGCTGCTGATCTCACCCGCACTGCGCCTGGCCGACGACCCGGTGACCGCGTACCACCTGATCATGGGGATCAACGCCCTGATCAGCTCACTGGTCTTCCCGCTCGCGTACGTCGCCCTGCGCCGCCTCGGCCTGCGCCGGCAACTCTCCTACGTCTTCGGCGCGGTGACCGCGCTGCTGCCGCCGGTGGTCTTCTACTCGCAGTTCGTGCTGACCGACGCCGTCCTGCCCGCGCTGATCCTCGCCTGGCTGCTCTGCCTGCACGGCTGGCTCGCCGACGGCCCGCTGCGGCGCCGCGCCTGGCACGCCGTCGGGGCGGGCGCGGCCGCCGGCTACGCGATGGCCACGCACGACCGAGGCGGCGTGGTGGTCGCCCTGACCGCCGTGGTGTTCGTCGGGGTCCTGCTGCTGCGCTGGGCCCCGTGGCGCGCGACCGCGGCCGGCCTCGGGGCGCTCGGCCTCGGCGTACTGGGCGCCGAACTGCTGTCCGCCTGGCTGCACGCCCAGTTCACCGTCCAGAACAGCGACGTCGGCGGGTTCCTCTGGCGGGGCCTCACCGACCCGGAGGCCGCCCAGCGGACCCTCACCCGGACCGCGGGCCAGATCTGGTGCTTCATCGTCTCCACCTGGGGCATCGGCGGACTGGCCGTCACCGTCTGCCTGTACGCGGTGTTCAGCCGCCGCTTCCCGCGGCCGCTGCGGATCACCGGCGGCGTGCTGGTGGCGCTGCTGGTCGGGACGGCGCTGGCGGCGGCGGCCGCCCTGCCGGACGACGGCCGGATCGACAACTGGGTCTACGCCCGCTACACCTCCTACCTCGTCCCGGCGGCCTTCGTCACCGGCTCCGCGGTCCTCGTCCGGTTCGGCCGCCGCGCCCTCGGCCGGACGGCGGCGGCGACGGCCGGGCTCACGCTGGTCCTCGCCGAGCTGGTGGTCCTGTCGGCCGGCAGCAAGCTGCGGACCCAGGTCTTCGTGCTCTGGGGCATGCCGGACGTCTCCTTCCTGTCCACCGACTGGGGCCGGCTCGCCCTGTTCCGGTCCAGCGCCGCCGCCCTGGTCATCCTCGGCGCGGTCGTGCTGATGCGGGCCACCGGAGGCCGCCCGGTGCTCTGGGCGGTCGGCCTCTCGCTCGCCCTGTTCGCCGCCTTCGCCACCTCGACGATCACCGCCCAGGTCACCCAGCCGCACGCGAAGTGGCGCAAGGCCCAGGCCACCGGGTTCACCCGCGCCGCCGGACTGAAGCCGGACGACAACGTGGTGTTCGCCTGGGACCTCGACTGGTCGCTGCGCGCCACCCAGGCCTTCGAGGTCTACCGCGGCCGGGTCTGGTACCTCGACCCGCGGTGGCAGCCCGTCCCGGCGGAGGCGACCGTCGTGGTCACCCCGCTGCCGGCGCCGGGGCAGCAACCCGAGGAGTACTGGCCCGGCCACCCCGCCGACTGGTACGTCGAGCGGGCGAACTCCGGACAGAACTGGGCGGTCTGGCACCGGCGTTGACCAGATCGACGGGCGGCCACCCGGCCCGGCGCCCGACCTGCGCGGACGCTCACCGGCCCGACACCGGAGACCCGACACCGGAGCCTGACACCTGAGTCCTGGCACCTGCCGCCGGGGTGCCCCGTCCGCTGCCGTCCCGCTATTCGATGAGGTCGGGCCGCCAGATGGTGGGCCGGTCCGGGTACACGTTCGCGGTGGGGGAGACGTTGTAGGCGGCGTCGGTGGCGTCGGCCGCGACCACCCGGCCGAGGCCCTGGTAGGCGAGGGGGATGGGCTCGCGCACGGTGGCGCAGTCGGCCGGCGGGGTGATCACGGTCGTCCCGGCGTCGAGGTCGATGACATGGGCGCCGGGCACTCCGGGGCAGGGATAGACCTTCCCGGCCCGGGCGAACTCCAGCCGCACCTTGGCCCTGGTGGGCAGGCTCGCCCGGTTCGTCACCTTGAGGGCGATGGAGACGCGGTCGGCCTCCACCCGCACGCAGACCCGCCAGGTGACGACCCCGGGCCCCGGGAACGGGGCGCTGCAGCGGCTGTCCTCGCCCAGCGAGCCCTTCTCGACGCCGGGGCGCTCGGTCGGCGGCGCGGGTTGGCTCAGCGCCGGCTGCGAGGCCGGGTCGGCGGGTGGGCCGGCCGCAACGGGCGTGCCCGCTACGGCCGGTGTGTTCGGCAAGGGCGGGGCGCTCGCGGAGGCCGTCGCGCTCGCGGAGGCCGTTGCGCTCGCGGAGGCCGTCGCGCCGACTGCGGTTGATCCGCCGGCTGCGCCCCGCACGGCCGGCGGGCTCGCCGCGGTCGTCGTGCTGGCGGCGTCGGCGGAGTCCTTCTCGGTGATGGGGTCGATGCCGTTGCCGGCCAGGTAGACGGTGAGGGCGGCACAGGCCACCGCGATCGAGGCCAGCCCCGTGATCCGGCCGGCCGAGCGCCGGGCGCGCCCCGGGGTCGGCGCCGGCAGCTCCGCAGGGGCCGGATCCGGTTCGTCCTCCGGCGGCGCGGAGGGCTGGTCCGCCTCTCCTCCTTCCGGCCCGCGAGGCGCCGTCGTGCCGGAGCGTCGGGCGGCGTCGATCCGGTCCAGGCAGTCGGCGGCCTTCTGCCAGGCCGCCACCAGTTCGCGGCGCTGCTCCGGCGTGAACCTGCCGCTGCCGACCATCAGATCGAGGACGGACGCCGAGGGCAGGGTGTGGCCGGACAGCACGCGGTGCCAGGTGCTCTTCCCGATCGGAGTACCGGCCTAGGCGGACCTGTTCTGCAGGGCGCGGCCCTGGAGGTCCAGCTCCGTCGTCAGGGTGGTCATCAGCTGCGTCCAGTCCTGGACGTCCGGCGGGTGCGGCACCGGGATGGCTCGCCCGCGCGTGGGCCTGGGGCCGGTCATCTGCCTCCTCCTCGGCAGCCCGGGCTGTCCCACAATCCCTGCGTTTCCGCAGGTCACGGGCGTGTGGGACAGCCCGTCGGGCAATGGGACAACTGGGACGGGCCCAGGCTACCGACGGGCCAGGACCGATGAGATCGTGATTGCCGTCGGCACTCGCCGACAGTCGCCAAGTTCCCAGCCCCGTCCGGGGTTTCCTCGTCATGCCCGGATCGGCGCATCATCCGAAGGAGTGAGCTCCCGTGAACCCGAGCCACCGCCGCGCCCTGCCCGTCGCCGCCAAGTCCCGCACTGCCCGCACCTCCTGGTCCCACGCGCCCGCCCGCGCCGCCGCCGCGCTCACCGCCGCCCTCGTCGTCACCGGTGCTCTCGGCGCCGGCGCGGCCGGCGCGGCGACCCTCCCGTCCGCCGGCCAGCGCAGCGAACGGACCGTCGCCGACGCCTCCGCCACGCGGACCGTCGCCGACGCCTCCGCCACGCGGACCGCTACCGACGCTCCCGCCACGCGGACCGCCGCCGCGCTCCGCGACCGGATCGTCTCGGTCGCCCGGGGCGAGATCGGGGTGCGCGAGGGCACCGCGGAGTGCAACAAGTACTTCCCGAACAAGAGCCACACCTGCAAGACCGGGTGGTGCGCGGCGTTCGTCGAGTGGACCTGGCGCGAGGCGGGCGTCAAGGAGGTGCCGAGCGACCTGACCGGCCGCGGTGTCGGCTACTGGGGCAAGCAGCACGGCCTGTGGCACCCCGTCGGCTCGGCCCACCCGCAGCCCGGTGACCTGGTGGTCTACGGCGAGCCGGCCAAGGAGACCCCGGGTGGCCACGTCGGCGTCGTGGTCGCCGTGCACGGCGACGGCACCCTCGACACCGTCGAGGGCAACTACAGCGACAAGGTCACCCTCCGCACCCACCTCAACCCCCGGACCGCCCGCGGTGGCGCCGACGACCTGCACGTCGCGGGCTACGTCACCCCGCCGAGCGCCTGACGGCCGCACCTCTGAACCTCTGACAGCCGTACCTCCGCCCCGCCCGGAGCCGCCACCACGGCGGCTCCGGGCTCCACCGCGTTCCGGGGGTCGCCGTCCCGCGGTCGTCGGGGTCGGTACGAACGAGCCGGGGGAAGGCTCAGCGCACCGGCAGCGTCAGCGTGGCCGGGTCGGCCGTGGTGGAGCCGAAGGTCACCCGCGAGCCGAGCGGAGTCTCCCCGCCGTAGAGGGCGTCCCGGGTGCCCAGCACCAGCGCCAGCCGGTGGCCCGACGGCAGGTCGTAGGCGGTGGCGAAGAGCGGGACGTCCATCGTGAACGGCTGTCCGGGCGTGCGGCCGGACCAGCTCTGCGGCGCGTGCGAGATCAGCCGGCCGACGCCGAGCGCGTCCACGTCGTAGAGGTAGGCGACGACCGTGCCCTGCGGGGCCGTCGAGGTGACCGTCGTGTGCACCCGGGCGACGCCGCGCAGCGACAGGCCCTGCGGGTACGGCCGGGACTGCCGGACGACGGCGGCCGGGCGGGCCAGCAGCGGGACGACCACGGTCGGCGGCTGGTGCACCGCCTGGTCGACCATCCCGGACAGCAGGGCGACCCCGCCGCTCGCGCCGGAGGGGGTGTTGCCGAGCACGGTGGTCCGCCAGTCCGCCGACACCTGGTCCCCGGCCGTGTCGGCCCCGGCGGTGTCGGCCCCGAGCGTGTCGGCGCCGACCGTGAGGTGCTCGGTGCGGGAGCTGACGGACTGCCAGTCGGCGTGGTCCTCGGGTGTGCCGGAGGGGCGCACTTCGAGGTGGACCGGCTTCGTCCGGCTCTCCGGGGCCGTGCCCGGGGTCATGCCCGGGGCGGTGCCCGGGGCGGTGTCCGGGGCCGGAGCTCCCTTGACGTACCGGTCGAGCCACGAGCGCGCGCTGTTCCAGGTGGCGTTGTCCAGTCCGAGCAGTCCGGTGAACTCCTGGCTGGCGTGGTCGCCCGGGCGCAGTTCGAGGCTCTTGGGGACGGTCAGCCGCTGGTAGAAGTCGGTGACCTGGCTGGGGTTGAAGAAGCTGTCGCCCCAGGCGTTGGCCATCAGGACGGCGGTGCCGTTCGCGTTGATCCGGTCCAGGTAGCGCGCCGGGGAGCGGGCGTCCGCCCAGCGGATGACCTCGGGGAGGTCGCGGTCGGCGAAGAGGTCGTCCAGTACCTTGGCGAACTCGGGGCTCTTGCGGCCGGTCGGGGCCTGGATGCCGGCGAGCACGGCCGCGGCCTGCAGGTGCCGGGTCTGTCCGCTGTAGAGCGAGTCGGTGAGGTCGGCCCAGCCGCTGAGCGAGGCGACGGCCTTGATCCGCGGGTCGGCGGCGGCGCCGAGCAGGGTCAGGCCGCCGCCCAGCGAGAGCCCCACCATGCCGATCCGGTCCGGGTCGGCCGGGGTGTGTGCGAGCGCCCAGTCGATCACCGCGGAGATGTCCGCGACGTCCTTGGGCCCGGCGACGTCGACCTCCCCGCCGGAGCCCCAGAAGCCCCGCACCGTGTAGGTGACGACGACGTACCCGTCGGCGGCGAGCGCACGGCCCTGGGCGACGTACTCCAGGTCGTTCTGCCCCAGCTGGCCGGCTGCACCAGCAGCGGGTGGCGCCCCTGCGGACCGGCTCCCGGCGCGCCGGGAGCGGGCGTGAACACGTCGGCCTTGAGGACGACGCCGTCGCCCATCGGGACGTCGGCCAGGCGGAACGATCCCGTACCCGTACCCGTGCCCGTTGCAGCCGGGGACGGCGCCTGTGCGACGGCGGGTTGTGCGACCGCGGGTTGTGCCACGGCGGGCTGTGCGACGGCGGCCCCGCCGACGGTGAGCGCCGCCGCGAGGACGGCACTCGCCGTCCGGCGTCCACGGCTGGGGGTGGGTCGTTCCATCACGTGCTCCATCTGTGCTCGAACTGCTCGACTGCCGGAGCGTAGCGATCTGACGAACATTCAGAGGAGATGATGATCAGCCAAATTACCAGCCAGTAACACCCGTCGGGCCGAGGTGCCTGTGCGGGGGCGGCGGATCGCATCCGGCAGGGTCCGGCCAATCTTTCGGACCCCCGTGGACCGCGTGACCCATCGGTGTTGGTATGGGCATGCCGTTGCACATCTTCCCCAGGAAGGGATCGACATGAGCAGGCTTCTCGGTGGACGCAGGGCAGTTCGCGCGGCCGGTGTCGTCGGCACCGCCCTCCTCGCCATGACCGGCGCCGCAGTGGGAACGGCCGTTCCCGCCACGGCCGCCCCCGCCGTGGCGGTGCGCGCCGCGCTCCCGGACGACGGTGGAATCAACCCGGGCGACATCCTCACGGCCCACAACTTCATCATGCAACTCGACGGCCAATCGGTCGAGTTCATCTCGGAGGTCAGCAGTCTCGACCCCGCCAACCACACGGTGACCCTGTCCCGCGGCTCGTTCCACAGCCCCATCGTCCAGCGCTGGATCGACGACGCGATCGCCGGGCGCGAGGGCCGCCTCAAGACCATGACCATCGGCATCTGCGACTACGCCGGCAACATCGTCAAGCGGTACAACTTCGGTGGCGCGTTCGTGGAGAAGATCGTGCTCGACAACGTGACGCACGAACCGAGCGTGCTCACCGTCAGGTACTTCACGATCGCCGTCAGCTGACAGCCTCCCTCGCGGGCCCGAACACCCACCGCCGCACCTTCCGCGCCTCCCGCTACTGACGTCCCTGACGCTTCCGTGCGGAATCGCGGGAACCGCGGCCGGGACGAGCGGTGACCGCGCAGTACCATCCCAGGTCAGGACGGTGCGTGAGGCATCCGGAAGGGAAGGGCGGGCGCATGGCGGGTGGCGCGTGGTCGGAGCTCCTGACGCACTCCGGGCAGTTGACCGCGCTGTACACCGAACTGCCGCCCCTGGAGGGCCTGGTCCTCCGGTCGGTGCAGCTGAACCCGCGCGGGGCCGGCGTCACCTTGCGGGTCGAGTTCCCCCGCTTTCCCGATCTCGCCCCGCAGGCCTGGACGGACGCGGGGTGCGACCGGTTCGAGGCGCAGGTCGAGTTCATGGCTGTGGAGGAGGACCTGCGGATGCGGGGCGTTCCCGACGGCACCGTGATCGACATCGGGTTGAGCCCGTTCCTGCGGGAGCGGGAGCGGGAGCGGGAGCGGCGGATCGCGGTCGGGGTGAGCGGTCGCGGGTTCTCGCTGGACTTCACGGCGCACGCCGCGCTCAAGGTGGGGCACCTCAACGCCTACTGCGCCCGCGACGCCGAACCCTACGCGGCCGAGCGGTGGTTCGTGAGCCCGCTCGACCGGCGCCTGTACGGCAGCGCGCTGCCGCCCACGACCGCGAAGAGGTTCTATGAGTGACCGCGACCGGCAGGGTGACCACGACCGGTCGGGTGACCAGGACCGGCAGGGTGACCGCGACTGGTCCGCGGAGGTGGTGAACCCCGGGACGGTCCGCGAGGTGCTGGGCGCACCGCCGCCCCCGCTGAGCGACTACGACCTGGACTCCGTCCTCGTCGACGAACGCGAAGCGTCCGTCACCTTGAGGTTCTCCGCCTTCGTCGTCCCGGCGGGCGCCGAGCTGTGGCGGGAGCGCGGCCACAACGCCGTCGAGTTCGTGCTGGTCTGCACCGGCGTGACGGACTTCGCGGTGGACGCGTGGTCGGGCTGGCCCACGACCCGCGCCACGCTCACGGGCAGGAGGGTGGTGCTCTCCGGGCGGGGCAAGCACGTGTCCTTCGTGGCGGCCGGGATCCGTGCCGAGCCGCCCGTCGGATGGCTCCGGAGCCGGTTCGAGTGAGATGCGGCGAGGGCCGAGGGGCGTCCCCCTCGGCCCTCGCCGTTTCGCCGTCCTCAGCACTCAGGCCTCAGCCGTTGCCACCGGCCCCTCGGGGGCCGTCGCGGCCGGTCAGTGCCAGTTGCTGATCCTGACGTCGCGCGGCGCGGGCTCACCCGTGCCGGTCTCCAGCATGCCCTTGAGGCTCATCAGGAACGTGGCCCACTTGGTGCTGCAGTGGTACATGAACTCCACCGGCTCCCTCCAGCCTTCGTGCCGGAACAGGACGATGGTGAAGTCGTCCTCCTGCTTGAGGTCGAAGCGGATCCGGGTGCCGATCCACTCCTCCGGGCCGTCGATGACCTCCCAGAGCACGTGGTGGCCGGGCTCGGTCTCCAGGACCTTCATGTCGAAGCCTCCGGGAGGGCCGAACCGGAACCGGACCACGCCGCCGACGCCGGCCTCGCCCTCCGTGTCCTCGGTCCACCAGCCCGTCAGTCCGTCGACGGTGGTCAGGGCCGTGTAGACGGCGTCCGGGGACGCCGTGACTCCGATCCGGTGCAGGATGTCCGCCATGGCGGTACCTCTCTCTCGTACGGGCGCCCGTCCCCGGGCGCGTTCGTTCCTCGGTGCGTGCTTTCGTCCGTGCCTTCGTGCGTTCCTCGACGCGCGCCTTCGTGCGTCCCGTCGTGCGTTCCTCGGTGCGTGCCGGCTCAGCTCTCCCGGCCGCTGTCCCGGTCGCGCTGGACGGCCTCGGCGATCCGCTTGATGCGGTGCAGGCGGGCATCCCAGGCGGCGCCGACCGACGACAGCTGTGCGACGGCGCGGGCGAGTTGGGCCTCGTCGACCTCGTACCGGCGCTCGCGTCCGGACGGCGTGTCGTGGACGAGCCCGACGCGGCCCAGCACGCCGAGGTGCTTGGCGACCGCCTGCCGGGTGACCGGGAGTTGGTCGCTGAGGGTGGTCGCCGTCCCGCCGCCGCCGGTCAGGAGCAGGTCGAGCATCCGCCGCCGGATCGGGTCTCCGACCGCCGACCAGAGCTCGTCGTCGATGACGGGGCTCACGGCCGCGTCCCCATCCGGGCCGCGTACGTGACGAGGCGGGGCAGGAAGTGGTCCCAGCCGCGGGCGTGGTCGAGGTACGCCTCCTCCAGGACGGCCGCCTCCCAGCCCTGCTCCCGGAACCCCGTCTCGGTGAACCGCAGCAGCGTGCCGCCGTCGGACGGGACCAGGTCGAAGGTGACCAGGAACGAGTTGTCCGGCGTCGCGGGCTCGCCCTCGCCGTGGGCCCAGCGGAAGCTGAACCGCCGGGGCGGGTCGGCCTCCACCACCGTGAGGGGTACGACCTTCACGTCCGGTGTCCCCGCACCGAACGAGATGGACCCGGTGGCTCCCGGGACCGGCTTGACGTCCGCTTCGTCCGGCCACCACTCCTGCAGGTGCTCGGGCGTGCTGATGACCTCGTAGACCACCTCGGGCGTGGCCTCGACGCGGATCTCCCGCTCGATGCTGCCGTACTCCATCCTGCTCTCCTCTCTCCACCACTTTCGCAACCTTTGGTTGCGTATAACGGTAGGCCGCTCCGCCGAAATGCGCAACCTTTGGTTGCGCCAAAGGGATCCGGGGGCGCGCCCGGACCCTGCCCGAGGCCGGCGCGGATATTCGACTGCCCGCTGTCGTACTCCCGTTCTAAGGTGCTCCCGACACGACCTGGGAGAACCCGTTGAGCCAAACCTTTCGCGTCGACCTGCGCGGGATCGTCGACCTTCTGAGCCATCACCTCTACACCAGCCCGCAGGTCTACGCCCGCGAGCTGCTGCAGAACGCCGTGGACGCCATCACGGCGCGCCGGACGGACGCCACGCACGCGCACACTACGCACGCGCACACCACGCACGCGGGCGGTACGGCCGACGCCGCCCCGCGGATCGCGATCGCCTCCAGTGACACGACCGGCGACGGCTCCCTGACCATCAGCGACAACGGCATCGGCCTCAGTGAGGCACAGGTGCACGAGCTGCTGGCGACGATCGGCCGCAGCTCGAAGCGGGACGACCTGGGCTTCGCCCGGCACGAGTTCATGGGCCAGTTCGGCATCGGGCTGCTGTCCTGCTTCATGGTGTCCGACGCGATCGAGGTCACCACCCGCAGGGCCGGCGAGCCCACCGTGCTGTGGCACGGCTTCTCGGACGGCGCCTACGCGGTGGAACTCGCGCCCGCCGACCGGCAGCGCGAGGAGACCGGAACCACCGTCACCCTGCGCCCCCGGCCCGGATGCGAGCACCTGCTGACCCGCCGCGCCGTGACCGGCCTGGTCGAGCACTACGGCGCCCGGCTGCCGTACCCGATCACGGTGGACGGCGAGCCGGTCACCGGCGGCCCGGCCCCCTGGGACCGCCCCGAGGACGAGACCGAGGCCGCCCGACGCGCCCGCCTGGAGGCGTACTGCGAGGAGGTCTTCGGCTTCGCGCCCTTCGACGTGATCGACGTGGCCACCGCCGAGGCGGGCCTGCGCGGCGTCGCCTTCGTCCTCCCGATGCCCGCCAACCCCGCCGTCCCGGCCGCGCACCGGGTCTACCTCAAGCAGATGCTGCTCTCCGAAGGAGCCGAACGCCTGCTGCCCGAGTGGGCCTTCTTCGTGCGCTGCGTCGTCGACACCACCGAGCTGCGGCCCACCGCCAGCCGCGAGGCGCTCTACGAGGACTCCCTCCTGGAGGCGACCCGCGACACCCTCGGCGACCGACTGCGCGGCTGGCTCGTACGGTTGAGCCGGCAGGAGCCGGCCCGGCTGCGCGCCTTCCTGCGCGTCCACCACCTGGGCGTCAAGGCCCTCGCCCTGCACGACGACGACATGCTGCGCCTGGTCGCCGAGTTCTGGCCGATGGAGACCAACGTCGGCCCGCTGACCCTCGCCGAGTTCGGCGAGCGCTACGGCCTGCTGCGCTTCACCCCGCTGCTGGACGAGTTCCGCCAGCTCGCCCCGGTGGCCGCCGCGCAGGGCCTGGCCGTCCTCAACGCCGGCTACGTCTACGACGCGG
The DNA here is from genome assembly GCF_044541955.1 of Kitasatospora sp. NPDC085464. NCBI lineage: Bacteria > Bacillati > Actinomycetota > Actinomycetes > Kitasatosporales > Streptomycetaceae > Kitasatospora > Kitasatospora sp. NPDC085464. Next base: position 164,654 of record NZ_JBITTM010000003.1, on the reverse strand, counting down.
AGATCATCGACCGGCTCGCCTCGGTGGACCGCACCCTGGAGGTCGAGCAGCTGCGCGCCGCCGACCTCACCACCCACCTGCAGCGCCTGGACGCGGCCGACGAGCAGGCGATCGCCCCGTTCCTGGCCGTCGCCGACCGGGTGCTCGACCGGCTCGGCTGCGACCTGCTGGTCCGCTCCTTCGAACCGTCCGGGCTGCCCGCGCTCTACCTCCTGGACGAGGACACGGCCTTCCAGCTGGACGTCCGGGGCACCCGGGAGCAGGTCGACGACACCTGGTCGGCGATCCTCGGCAGCTTCCAGTCCGCCACCGCGCCCCGGCCCCGACTGGTGCTCAACCACCGCAACCCGCTCGCCCGCCAGGTCCTCGCGCTGGCCGATCCGGAGCTCCAGGCGATGTGTCTGGAGGGGCTCTACGCCCAGGCGCTGCTGCTCGGCCACCACCCGCTGCGCCCGGCCGACACCGCGGCCCTCAACCAGTCCTTCCTCGGCCTGATCGGCCGCGCCGTCGCGGGAGGCGCACGATGAGCCGCAGCGAGCAGGAACTCCGGCAGCTCTTCGCCGGCACCCACGGGATGCCCACCGGTGCGGCGAAGTTCGCCGCCCTGGAGGAGGTGATCCGGCACGCCGACGCGCTCGGACTGGTCGAGTTCGCCTTCGACGTCAGGATGTCGGCGACGCGGATGTACCAGCACAGCTGGGCGCCGGCGAAGTCCTTCCTCACCTTCTCCTGGTGCCTCGCGGCCTACGACCGGGAGCCCGAGCGCTTCGCCCCCGGGCACGAGCGCAGCCTGCTGTGGCACTTCAAGTGGATGGTCTACAACGTCCACCAGTTCCCGGAGATCCCGTTGCAGCGGGCGAGGGACCTGGTGGACGACATGGAGCGGCGCTACCGCCGGGGCGGGCACAGCATGCACGCCGTCCTCCAGCACCGCGGTCTGGTCGCGGAGAGCATCGGCGAACTCGACGAGGCGCAGGACTTCTACGAGCGGATGGCGCTCACCCGCCGGGACGGCCTCTCCGACTGCTCGGGCTGCGTGCCCAGCAGCCAGGTGCGGACGCTGGTCGCGCTCGGCCGGGACGACGAGGCGATCCGGGTCGGGGAGCCGGCAGTCCGCTCCGGTTGCACCGAGCAGCCGCAGTGGATCAACTCCGAGTTGCTGCTGCCCCTCGTGCGCACCGGCCAGGGCACGCGCGCCGTCGAGGCGCACCGCACCGCCTACCGCAGGATCCGCGACAACCCGCACCACCTGGGGGAGTTGGCGCTGAACCTGCTGTTCTGCGTGCGCAGCGGGAACGTCGGCCGTGGGCTCGACCTGATCGAGCGCCACCTGTCCTGGCTCGACCGGGCCCGTACACCGCTGACGGAGATGGAGTTCGCGGCAGCGGCCGTCGCCGTCCTGTCGCGGGCCCGGGAGCAGGAGGCCGGGACGGTCCTGCGCTTCCCCACCGTGGAGGGCAGGCGCCGCCCGGACGCGCGGGTGGCCGACCTCGCCGTGGAGCTGCGCGAGCGGGCCCTGGCCGTCGCCGAACGGTTCGACGTGCGCAACGGCAACACCTTCCAGAGCTCGCGGATGGAGGAGTGGATGGCCGCCGGTCCGATCGGCGAGCCCACGCCGCTGTCGGTCTTCGAGCGGGACCTGCGCTCGCGCAGCGGCGAACGCATCCACCGCCTGGCCGAGCAGGTCGCGGCCCGGACCGCGGCGGGCGATCTGACCTCCGCCGCCCGGGCCAGGGCCGCCGTCGCGGAGGCGCTGCTGGCCGAGGAGCGGCACGCCGAAGCGGTGGAGGCGGCCGAGGAGGCCGTCCGCGAACTCGACCGGCTCGACCTGACGGCGGACCTCGCCGCGTGCCGGTGGCTGCTGGCCCGCGCCTACCGGGCGGACGGTCGGAGGCAGGAGGCCGGCCGGGTGCTGGGCGAACTCCTGGACTCGGGGGAGTGGGGGCAGCCCGCCGAGGGCCCGGCGGGGCAGTCCGCCGGCGGCCCGGCGTCGTTGCCGCCGCGCCCGGAGCTCGAATCCACCCTCGGCGACTGGCTCGGCTACGGGCCCGCGGCCGCCGCCCGGTTCCTCGCCGCGGCCCGCGGCTTCGAGGCCGCCGGCCGGCAGGAGGACGCGCTGACCGCGCTCGCGGACGCGCTCGACCGGCTTCCGTGGGCCGAGCAGGAGGCCGCCGACGGCCTGCTCGCCGAGATCCTCAAGGAGACCGAAGCCGCCCTCGGCCGTGCGCCCGGCGAAGGCCCGGCCGACTCCGCCGCTCCTGCCACCGCGACCGCCGGCCTGCTGTTTGCCTACGCCCGCCGACTGCGCGTCACCGGCCGCCCGGCGGAGGCGGCCGACCGGCTGCGCACGGCAGGCGACCTGCTCGACGCGCACGCGGCGACGGGCGCCGGTGCGGACGCGGCCGTCGACCCGGGCATGGGCGCGGACGGGGACGCCTACCCGGGCACGGACGCGGGGATCCGGCGGGGCGCCGTGCTCACCGAACTCGGCGCCGTCCACCTGGACCTCGGTGACCCGGTCGCGGCCGAGGAGGCCGCCCGCGCCGCCCTCGCCCTGCTGGACGAACCCGACGACGCCTGGGAGGAGCTGTTCGTCATCGCCAAGGCCCTGCGAGCCCGCGGCGCCGACGACGAACTCGCCGCCTTCCTGGCCGACCACGACCTGACGGAGGAGGACCTCGACGACTGACGCACCGACCGGGCGGCGGCCCCGCCCGGCCGCCGCCCGGTCGGCCGCCACAACCGCCGCCCGCCGTCTGCCGAAACCCCGCCCGCCGTACCCCCGGGCGCCCACGGCCTGAGGCCGCATCGGATGCGCGGCGGTCGGACATGTCCGGTTACGCACGATCATCAGCTGTGACATCAGTCACACTCGCCACATTGAGTGTCCATCAGTTTTTCTTTGCAAAACCCATACCTGCAGGCCACATTCACAACGCGAGGTTCCGGGCGGGCCCCGGCGCCGTCCAAAACGATCTGGCTACCAACCGAGGATTGGCCCTAGCCTGCCCGCCATGTCCCAGAACACGAACACTCCCGGCTTCCCCGGGCAGCCGGGCGCTCCGGCCGGCGACTCCGCCCGGATCCAGCGTCAGGTGCAGCAGCAGGCCGGCGTCGGACCGGTCCACGGTGGCGGCGGCACTCTCTTCTCCGAGCCGGTCCTGGTGGTGAACCAGAAGGCCAAGCTGATCGAGCTGACCAACGAGTACGCGGTCCTCGACCAGAACGGCGGCACGCTGGGCTCGGTGGTCCAGGTCGGCCAGAGCGGTCTGCGCAAGCTGATACGGCTGCTCACCTCCCTCGACCAGTACCTGACCCACAAGCTGGAGATCCGTGACGCGCAGGGCACCCCGGTGCTGCTGCTGACCCGCCCGGCGAAGCTCATCAAGTCGCGGGTGATCGTGCAGCGTCCGGATGGCCAGGAGGTCGGCCAGATCATCCAGCAGAACGTCATCGGGAAGATCAACTTCGCGCTGGAGGTCGGCGGCCGGAAGGTCGGCGCCATCAAGGCGGAGAACTGGCGCGCCTGGAACTTCTCCATCGTCGACGAGACGGACACCGAGATCGCCCGGATCACCAAGACGTGGGAGGGCCTGGCGAAGACGATGTTCACCACGGCCGACAACTACGTGCTCCAGATCCACCGCCCGCTCGCCGACCCGCTGCTCAGCCTCGTCGTGGCGACCGCGCTGACCGTCGACACCGCGCTGAAGCAGGACGCCCGCGGCCTCGGCTAGCCGCAACCCGCACGGCTGCACCGCGTACGGCTGCAGCCCGCACGTCGTCCGGAGCCCCACCCCCCGACCAGCCCGTTTCCCGGGGGGCGGGGCCCTCCGACCTCGCCCGACCTCGCCCGACCTCGCCCGACCTCGCCCGACCTCGCCCGACCTCGCCCGACCTCGCCCGACCTCGCCCGACCTCGCCCGGCCTCGCCCGGCCGCCACCGCGCTACCCCGCGTCGTCCGACCCCCCGGCCGGCCCGGGGCCGGCGAGCGGGGTTCCGGCGAGGTGCTCGAAGAACTCGTCGAGCAGGCGGAAGAGTTCACGCACGGCGTGCTGGTCCTCCTCCTCCGACCACGGCTCCGCCGGGCGGCCGTCGGGAAAGGCCACGTCCACGACCAGGGCCGGGTAGACCACGTTCCACCCCGATCCCAGCCGGCAGGCGAGCCAGTCCCGGAACCCGTCCAACAGGACTCCTCCGGCGGCGAAGTCGTAGCCGGTGAGGAACGCGGTCACCGTCCCGAAGGAGACATGGCCGACGTACATGCCCGGACGCTTCTTGAAGCCGTCCCAGAACTCCTGGCGCGAGGACACCGGCTTCGTCCGGCCCCGCCACCAGGCGTCCGGCATCCGGGAGAGGTCGGTGCCTGCGCCCCAGGTGGAGTACGAGACGGCTTCCGGTCCCACCCCGAGCGCTGCGAGGAGACGGGCCACGCGCTCGGCCGAACCTGTCGGCCCGCCCTTCCTGGTCCAGACGTGCGTTCCGGGCGCATCGCCCTCGTGGTGGGTGACGACGAAGTCCGTTCCGTCCAGTACGAAGAACGCCGCCCGCAGCTGTCCGTGCCCGTCCCACGAGGTTTCGAGGGTCAGCCTGAGCCGCCGGGCCACCGCGTCCAGGTCCACCGAGAGCAAGGCCAGCGCACTCAACGGCCAGGTGGCGTTCTGGAACATCGAGGACTGCCACGCCGGATTGCGTCGGTCCGGTCGGGTCGATGACGCGGGCTCCCAGCCGTCCTCGGCGTCCGGTATGTCGATCAGTTCGGTCACGTCGGACAGTCAACCAGCAGCCGGCCGCCCGTCGCCCGGCGCCGGCCGCTTCGTCGTCGAGCCCGGTCCGGTCCGGTCCGGTCCGTTCACGGAACCCCGGTCGGAGCGGTTCCTCACGGATCCGCCTGCACCGGGCCGCGTACGGGGTGCTAGAAATCCCTGGTGGACGATCACCCCGAGCCCTCGACCCTGCGCGTCTTCGTGGCGCTGGCCCCGCCCGACGACGCCAAGGACGAGTTGGCCCGCGTCCTGCAGCCCGCCTACGAGAGGTACCCGCGGCTGCGGTGGAACCGGATCGAGGACTGGCACATCACCCTGGCCTTCCTCGGCGAACTCCCTTCCACTGCAGTGCCGTTGCTGCGTTCGGTACTGGCGGGCCGAGCCGCCTCGCACCCCGCCCTGCGGCTGAGCCTGCGCGGGGGCGGCCAGTTCGACGACCGACTGCTGTGGAGCGGCATCGGCGGGGACCTGGAGGGACTGCACCTGCTCGCCGCCGACGTCCGGGAGCTGGTCCGGTCCTGCGGGATCGAGTTCGGCGGGCGCCCGCTGCGGCCCCATCTGACGCTCGCACGGGCCCGCCGCGACGATCCCACCAGCGTGCCCGAGGTCGCCGCCGGGCTCACCGACTTCGTGGGCCGACCGTGGCTCAGCGAGCGCCTCCACCTGGTCGGCAGCAACATCGGCCGCGGGCCGGGGCCGATCCACTACCGCGACATCGAGTCGTGGCGGTTCGGCACCGCAGTCCGCCCCGGGGACGACGGCGCCCCCGGCGAGCCGTAGCCCCGGGCGCCCTCGCCGCACTCGGCCGGACCGCCGTCGGACCGCCGTCGGACCACCCTCGGACCGCCGTCGGACCGCCGTCGGACCGTCGGCAACGGGAGCGTGTCGGTCCCCTCGTCTAGCATGGCGTGCAGCGCGTTCCTCGCATGGGCTTGTTGAAGGGCCCGGGGCCGGGAAGGCGCAGGACGGCCGGTACCGACTCCTATCGTGGGCCGGCCGTCCGTCCCCTCTTCCGCGACCGCTCCGTTCGGCACTCCGGCCGTCGGTCCCCCGAGTGATCCCCGGCACAGGGGCTCGCCTTCCCAGCGGTGGTGATGATCACTAAGGTGTGGAAGCTGTGAGCATGCGTGAATCCGGTGACGATCTGTGGGACGAGTTCGTCAAGGACTTCGAGAAGAACAAGGCCGCGCGGGAGCCGAGCGTCGCCGAACGGGCCCCGCAGCCGGAGCGTCGACGCTCGCGGCGTCGGCTGCTGCTTCCGGTGGCCGCGGTCCTGCTGGCAGCCGCAGGCGCCGCGGCGTACCTGCTCCGGCCGTCGGACCCGGCGCCGGCCGCGGCCGCACCCGCGCCTGCGCCCGCCCCGGTGTCGTCCGCGCCCTCGGCACCGGCGGCGACGCCGCCGACCGTTGCCCCCTTGGCGGCGGCCTCGGCGGCGGCCGACGCTCCGGCCTCGGCCATCCCGCTGACCGTCTTCCCGGCGCAGGTACAGGGGTACACGCTGGTCGCGGCCGTGGCGCACCCCACCTGCACCGGCGCGAACACCGTGGCGCCGACCCTCGCCGGGTGGATCACCCAGGGCCACGGCTGTCTCGGCGTCAACCTGGTGCTGTACAGGGACGCCGAGGGCAACCAGTACAACCTGGCGCTGTTCACCATGAAGGACCCGCTCGACAGCCTGCACCTGGTCACCCAGCTGGGCGCCCACCCCGAGGCCCGCGAAGTCGGCGTCCACATCCCGCCCAAGGACTCGGGCCTGCCCCGGCTGCCGGCCGACAGCGGCTTCGTGCAGGACTTCGCGTCCTACGGGCACGGCTTGCTCGTCGGCTCGGCCCAGTGGTCCGACGGCCGGACCGCGGACTTCGACAAACTGGTGCAGCAGCTCTCGCCGTTGACCGATGCCGTCATCAGGAACGTCCCCGCCTGACGGAGCACCGTGTAGGCGCCGTGGGCCACCACGGAAGGGCCTCGCGGCGCCCTGACTGCCTTGCCCAGGCCCTGGGCCGGGGATCAATCCCGGCCCAGAGCCGCTATCATGACTGATCGTCAGTCGATCCCGTTGCCGCTGCGGTACGAACCGGCAGCGATGGGCCATTCGTTGTGGTAGATCTTGAACGGCAGGTCCTTCTCCAGCAGCGGGGTGCCGAAGACGGCGATGCGTGCCATCAAGGCTCCGTTCACGTCGAGCCCGCCGTAGAGGCCGGCCGTGCCCTCGACGACCGGCTTGGCGCCGCTGCTGTCGACGGTGACCGAACCGTCCACCGACGCCCGCAGGTACGGTTCGACGCTGGCCTTCACGCCCACCGTGTCGTAGAGGGCGACCGAGCCCTCGGCGACCAGGCCGGCGCGGACGTCGGCACGGCCGGAGAACGTGGCCTTGACCGGGGTGACCTTGGTGCTGACGGGCTCCGTGGTGCTGGTCCAGCCGCCCGCCCTGGTGTAGTCGGAGTGGACGGCCCACGCGCCGTCGATGCTCTGGGTGGTGTCGACGGTGACACTGCCGTCGGCGCTGATCGCGGCGTACACGGTGACGTTGAGGGTGATCACGACCGGGACCGGGCCGACCATCACGGTGGGGGCGGCGGTGAGTGTGGCGATCGGCATCCTGACCGGGCCGGTGGAGCCGGTGAGGCTCGCCGTGAGGTGCCAGTCCGCGTGCGCGCCGAGGTCGAAGCCGATCCTGGCCTGCTCGGGGCGGAGGATGCCCCGGGAGCCCTGGTAGGAGAACTCGACGCTGGGGTCGAGTTCGATCGAGCCGGTCAGGGAGGCCTTGGCCCCACCGGGCAGGGTGATGCTGTCGCTCGCGTTCAGTTGAAGTGCTGCTGACGCCGAGCCCTGGCCGCCGTCGGCCTTCGGGACGTAGGAGGCCTTGAGGTCCTTGACCCGCGGGGTGACCTGGATCTTGCGCGGGTCGAGGGCGCTCTTGACGTCGGCCCAGGTGTCGCCCAGCAGTTCGGAGATGGTGGCCGGGCGGGTGCTGACCGCCACCTTCCCGGCGCCGACGGACTTGACCTCGGTGATCGCCAGCAGCGCGCCCTGCGGCGCGGCAGCCGACGGCGGGCTGTCGATGACCTGGCCGACCCGGACGGCAGCTGTGGCGGCGGAAGTGGCGCTCGGGCTCGGGGCGTTCCTACCGGTGTCGGCGACGGCGAGCACGGCCTTGCCGGTGCCCTTGTCGTACGAGTCGAGCTTGAGGCCGGGCGCACCGTCCGCGCCGGCCGTACCGGCCACGACGGGTGCGCCGGCCGTACCGGCCACGACCGGCGTGCCGGCCGGGGACGGACTCGCGGGTGAAGGGGCGGGCCCGTTCTGCGGCGAGACGCTCCTCGGCGCGGACTTCGGTGCCGACTTCGGGGTGACGGGTGCGGCCGGGGCGGCCGACGGGCCCGCCGACGCATGGTCGGCGACCGGGGTCACCAGCGTGACCTTCGGGTCCTCGGCGGGTGCCGAGGGGAGCGGCGCGGCCGCATCGGTCGGGGCGATCAGGGCCGGGGCCGCCGCCGCGGCGGGGTCGGCGGGCGGGGCTGCCGGTGTCGTGTGGTCGCACGCGCTGAGCAGCAGCACGGCGGATGCGGTGAGTACGGGCAGAGTGCGGGTGCGCATGGACAAACGGAGGATCACCTTCGGTGTCAGGCGGACAGGGAGGACCGCCGGCATGCGCGGATCTCGGGCGCATGCCCTGGGCGGCGTCGGCAAGCTCCACCCGGACGCGACGACCCCGGCCGACTGCCGGAGGAGGTGGAGGGGGCCGGGCTGAAGAAGGTCGAGATCCGCCGTCGACCAGGCTTCGGGCCCCTGGGACGGAACCAGTGGATCTTGCCTGGCCAGAACGTACACCAATCGGCATGTACAGCCCAAGTTCGGGAGGTTGACGAGTCGCCAGGGGCGGATCCGCGCACTCCGGGAGCGCTCGTCTCCCCTGCGTTGTCCGCCGCGTACGCGCCCCAGCGCGCAGCTGGGCGGTGTGCAGCGGATTCCCGTCGTCCGCATTGCGCGACCCGTGCCGCCGGGTGTAAATACCCATTACTTTGTAATTCATCGTCAGAAAACCGAAGAGGAGGGGACGTTGACGCTGGACCTGAGACGTCAGGGGTCTGTCGAGGAGGACATGGTCTTCTTCGCGATGCCCTACGGCGACAAGGAGTTGCCCAACGGCAACACGGAGAACTTCGACGACCTGTACGAAGGACACTTCGAGGACTGGATCAGGAACTGGGACCTCCGCGCCGAGCGCGCCGACAAGGTCGCCGGGACGACCGAGAGTGCGATGGACGTCGCCTGGTCCGGGATCGACCGGGCCGGGATCGTGGTGGCCGACCTGTCCGTTCCGTCGACGTCCGTGGCCATGGAGCTGGCCTGGGCGCTGTGCCTGCGCAAGCGGTTGGTGGTGATCGCGCACAAGGGTGCCCTGGTCCCCAGCAACGCACTGGGGCAGTTCCGAGTGGTGTGGTACGAGTGGAGCGTGCGGGGCCTGTTCGAGCTGCGCACCAGCCTGCAGTCGGAGATCGAAGCCCTGCGCCGGCAGCGCCGTGAGCCGGAGATGGACCTGCGGCCGTACATGCCGGAGGACCGCCAGCGCGCCAGGGCCAAGGTCGAGGAGGCCGGCGAGGACCACATCAGGGTCCGCGACGTCCGCAACCCGCGCCGGATCGCCGAGATGCACAAGCGGGACGTCGGCTACCACGAGACCATTCCGGACCAGATGTCGCAGCGCTACCACGTCGGCCGGGACATCCCCGGCTTCTTCGTGTACCGGGACAACGTGCTGGTCTTCACCCAGCAGGAGGGCGAGGACCCCTGGGACACCTGGGAGCGGACCTACCAGCGCGGTTCCGTGTTCACCGCGCGGGTCCACCTGGTGAACAACGCGGGCGTCTGGGTCGAGTTGCCCGGCGGCGGCCGCTCCCGGCTGCGACAGCACGAAGCGGTCGGGCTGAAGGAGAACGACGAGGTGCCGGTGGTGATCCGGTGGGTCGACCGGGTGCGCCAGCGGATCGAGATCGGTGCCGCGAACCAGCCCGCGACCGCTGCCGTTCCGGGGCCGGCCCCGTCGCTGGACGACTATCCCAGGCCGGGAGAGCGACAGGGTGCCACCGTCGCCGTCGTCAACGAGTCCTTCGTTCTGGTGAGGTTGGACGACCACCCCGAGCTGCCGACACTGGCCCTGCTGCACGCGCGGCGGATGTCGCCGTCGCTGCGCGAGGACCTGGAGGCGGGCCGGGTGACGGAGGGGCGTCGGGTCGTGGTCGACGTCGAGGAGGTCGGCCCCTCGCGCACCAAGCCGGGCCGGACCGACATCCGGGTCCGCGAGGTGGAGAGCGAACTGCCGCCGGAGAGCGGGACGGTGGCGGAGGCGGCGGCGTGGTGATCCCCGGACAGGCGCCGCCCGTCGCCCCGACCCCGCTGGACGCGAGGCTGTGGAACAGCCGCGTCGGCGTGCAGGACTACGCTTCGGCGGGCGAGAAGTACCAGGCGGCCGTCCTGGAGCAGTACAAACTGTACGTGGAGATGGCGGACCGGATCAGTGCCCGCCGGAGCCTGACCAACACCTTCTTCCTGACCGTCAACGCGGCCCTGCTGACTGCGGTCGGCACCGTCCGCGTCGACGTCCTGCACGGGCTGCCGACCTGGGGGCTGGTGGTCGCCGGGCTGGTGGCAGTGGGCCAGTGTGCGGCCTGGATCCTCCTCATCGCCTCCTACCGGCAGCTCAACCGGGCCAAGTACCGGGTCATCGGGGCGCTGGAGCAGCGGCTTCCGGCCCGCGCCTACGATGCCGAGTGGGTGGAGCTCGGGGACGGGAAGACGATCCGACAGTACCTCCCGCTCACGCTGGTGGAGCTGTGGATCCCGGTGCTGTTCCTGCTCTTCTACGTCACCGCCGGTGCCGTGGCGGTGAACCTGGCCTGACGGTGGGGCCGGGCGGCGGCGCGCCCGGGCCCGGGTCCGCTACCGTGCTGAAGTGGACACGATCCCGGGTCGGTACCATACGACGCATTCGAACGTGCAATCGTCTGGGCCTGGGAAGAGCGGGAAGATGAACACGCTGACGCGACGCGACCGGCTCCGCCTCCAGATGTCGGAGGACGTCAGGGCCGTTGCCCGGGACATCATTGCGACGCGAGGGGTGGACGCCCTGAGTCTCGCGGAGATCGCGCGACGGGTGAGCGTCACGCCGGCGGCGCTCTACCGGCACTTCGAGAACCTGGCGGACATCGTCCGGCACGCGGCACGTGACATCGTCGCCGACCTCGCGCTCGATCTGCAGGCGGCGGTCGACGCGGAGTCCGAGACCGACTTCGCGGCCCGGCTGATCGCCCCCACCCGTGCTTTCCGCCACTGGGCCCTGGCCCACCGCCAGGAGTTCAACCTGCTGTTCGGGACGCCGACGGCCGCGGCGGCGGACGCGCAGACGGAGATGAGCAGCGACTGGGTCCGTCGGCTCTCCGATGTCTGGGGCCCGGTGTTCGTGCAGCTCTGGAACGCCCGCCCCTATCCGGTCCTGGCCGACGACGAACTGGAGCCGCTGCTGCGGCAGCAGATGGCGGCGTACCGCGCGGCGACCGGAGTGGACATGCCGCTCGGCGCGCTGGTCGTGATGCTCTCCTGCTGGCGTTCGATCTACGGCCAGGTGGCGCTGGAGGTCTTCGCGCACTTCGCGCCGCTGATCGTCGACCAGGAGCCGATGTTCGAGATGCTGATGCGGGACCTGATGGACCGGATGGGCCTGGGGGCGGACTACCGGCCGCCGTCGTGACGGACGGACGCCCGCGTCCGGGGCCCGGTTCCGCGGGACGGTCGAGGGCCCGCTCCCGGTCGACCCGATCCGTGCCGAACTGCCTTGCCCCGGTGCTATGTTCAAGCTGTCCGGCTCGTAGTCCGCAGGAACCTCGGGGGCCACCCATGACCGACGCCGACCGCGACGCCGAAGCCGACACCGGTACCGACCGCGCCCGCGAGCAGGCCACCCGAGCCCTGCTCGCCGAATACGCCGCCGGAGCCCGCGAGTTCACCGGCCGGACGTTCACCGGGCTGCGCCTCGGCCAGGAGAACCTCAGCGACGCCGTCTTCATCGACTGCGAGTTCGACGACTGCATCCTCGCCCTGGGTGCCTTCGACCGCTGCGAGTTCCGGGGCTGCCGCCTGCGCCGCATCAACGCCATCCAGGCCTCCTTCGTCGAGGCCCGGTTCCTGCACTGCGACCTCGAAGAGGCGGCCTTCCGCACCGCCGACTTCTTCAAGGCCACCTTCCGCGGCGGGAGCTTCGGCGGCAACTACCGCGAGGCCTTCTTCGTCCAGGCCGTCTTCGACGAGGTCACCTTCCTCGGCGCCCGGTTCGACGACGCCCACTTCGGGTTCAACGTCTTCTCCGACGCCAAACTCGTCGCCACCACCCTGGATCCGGTGGTCGTCGACGGGCTCTGCCGGATCGACGAGCGCACCATCTCCACCTCCTTCATCCTCAACAGCCGGGCCCTGGACGTGGCCCGCGAGCAACTTCACGACGACCGGGCGGCCCGGGAGCTGACGCGCGACCTCGCCGGGCTGGAACGGTTCTTCGTCCGGGCCGGGGCCGACCCGGACACCGTGCGCGCCTACCGCGACACCGCCCGCGGCGCCCGCGAGCCGGCCCGCCCCAGCGTCTTCATCAGCTACAGCGCGGCCGACGAGTCCTTCGCCACCGAGCTGCGCGACCAGCTGGAGGCCAACGGCGTGGACACCTGGTTCGCCCCGCACGACATCCGCGGCGGCCGCACGATCCTGGAGCAGGTCACCGAGGAGATCCAGCGGCGCGGTCGGATGATCCTCGTGCTGTCCGAGGCCAGCATGGCCAGCAACTGGGTGGCCACCGAGATCGGCCGGGCCGTACGGGCCGAGCGCGAGAGCGGGACCCGCAAGCTCTTCCCGATCCGCATCGTTCCCCACGAGCGGCTGCTGCGCTGGGAGCTCTTCGACGCCGACGCCGGCTACGACGTGGCCCGCACCATCCGCGAGTACTACATCCCGGACTTCTGCGACGACGGCCTCGCCCTCCACCAGTCCGTCAGCCGCCTGGTCCGCGACCTGCGGGAAGGGTGAGGACGCTCCGGGGGTGAGGACGCTCCGAGCCCGCGGGAAACCCGTAGAACTCCACTGACAGGAGGTGTCAGTGGAGCGCCCCTAGCCTGCGGCGCATGGACAACAGCACCGGCTTCGGCTTCTTCACCGGCACCTACGACGTCGTCAACCGTTGGCGCAAGGACTTCCTCGACCCTGCCGAGGGCGACGACCACTGGGAGGAGTTCCCGGGCCTCAGCCGCGCCTCGGCCCACTTCGACGGGCGGGCCAGCTTCGACGAGATCGACTTCCCGACCAAGGGCTTCGCGGGCCTGACCCTGCGGCTGTACGACCCGGCCGCCGACGCGTGGTCCCTGTACTGGGCGAACAGGCGCACCGGCGTCCTCTACCCGCCCGTCACCGGCCGGTTCGGTCCGGACGGCACCGGCCGCTTCCACGGCGACGACGAGTACGCCGGCCGGAAGGTGAAGGTCCGCTTCGTCTGGTCCGGGATCACCGCCACCTCCGCCCACTGGGAGCAGGCGTTCTCCGTGGACGACGGCCGGACCTGGATCACCAACTGGCACATGCACATGACCCGCCGCGAGGACTGACCGGCGCGCACGGCCCCGCCGCCACAGCACACGGCCCCGTGCGCGGTCCCGCCGGCGGCGCGGTACCGATGGCGCTCCGGGAACCGGCCCCGGGAGTGCCTAGCCGATCGCGATGACGGGGTGGTCGGCGGGGTCGATCCACTGCATCGTCCGGGCCATGAAGGCGGCGGGGACGGCGACGCAGCCGGCCGTGGCGCCCGCCTGCGGGCCGAGGTCGTGGAGGAAGATGCCGGCGCCGCGGCCCTTCACCACCGGGGCGGTGTTGAAGTCGATGACCAGGGCGTTGTCGTACTGGACGGGGTAGTTGACGAGGTGTTCGCTGCCGAGAGGCCCCTGTTCGGTGAGGTGGAAGCCGCCTTCGGTGTCGGTGCGCATGCGGTTGTAGTAGGCGGAGGACGGGTCCTGGACCCACCAGTCGTGCGGGGTGACGTGGTGGTAGGGCATCCTCGTGCCCGGGTCCGGGGCGATGCCGAAGGCCTGGGTGAGGGTGTACGTGCCGGTCGGTGTGGTGCCGGTCCCCTGGACGCGGGTGGCGCCGTCGTGCAGGCCGCCGGAGCCGATGCGCGCGTCGGCGGTGGAGTCGAGGGACCGCCAGAGGCCGTCCTGGCGGGCCCACAGGGTCACGGTGGCGCGGGTGCCGTCCGCCTTGACCGTGATCACCTGGTCGGCCGGGCCGGTCGCCACCGGCACCGGGAACGGTCCGTCGCCCGCCCGTGCCCCGGCCGGGGCGGGGCCCGCACCGGTCAGGGTGACGGCGGCGCCGAGCGCGAGTGCCACGCTCATGCGACGGAGTGCCGAACGGCGGCGGTCGGCGGGGAGTGTCCGGGAGACGGCCATGGCGGGGCCCTTCTGGTGTGGACGGCACGGGCGGGGCGGCGGGGCGGGGCAGCGGACCCCCTGGTGGGCGAAGGCGTCAGTCCACACCCGGGGTGGTCCCGACCACGCCAGGGCCATGATCGGATCGCCGGGGCACCTGCGCCAGCACCGACACCGCCGGGCCCGGGTGGCCGGGGCCCGACGGGCGGGACACAATCGTCGGGGCGGCGCGTGGCCCGCCACGCCGCCGGTGGGACGACGTACTCGACCAGGAGGCGACAGTGACCGGTGTGACCAGCGCCGATCTACTCGTGGACGCGTTCGACAGGATCCGTGACACGGTCGCCGACGTGGTCGACGGCCTGACCCCCGAGCAGCTGGCGTTCCGGGTGCAGGACTCGGCCAACTCGATCGCCTGGCTGGTCTGGCACCTCACCCGGGTGCAGGACGACCACCTCGCCGACGCGACCGACCGCGAACAGGTGTGGACCGCCGACGGCTGGGCGGGCAGGTTCGAGCTGCCGTTCGCCGCGGCGTCCACCGGCTACGGGCACCGACCCGCACAGGTCGCGAAGGTCATCGCCACCGCCGACCTCCTCCTGGGCTACCACGAGGCCGTCCACGCACGGACCGTCGACTACGTGCGCGGCCTCGACAACCGCTCCCTCGTCCGGATCGTCGACGAGGCCTGGCAGCCCCCGGTCACCCTGGGGGTGCGTCTGATCAGCGTGATCTCCGACGACCTCCAGCACGTCGGCCAGGCGGCCTTCGTCCGCGGCCTGCTGCCCCGGCGCTGACGGCCCGGCGCCGACAGCCCGGGCGCGCGGCACCAGCACCGACAGGCTCGGCCCCAGCGGTCACGTCACTCCTCGCCGGGGCCGGGGTGTGGTCGGTCCTCAGTGCCGGTCGGACTCCGGGCCGGCGGCCGGTGCGGGCGGCCGGGCGGCGATGGCGGGGCGCGGCGTGACGGCGGGGCTGGCCTCGACGACGGGGTGTGCCGGGAGCACGGGCCGGGCGGGGACGAGGGACGCGGCGGAAACGGGGCCCGGCTTCGGCTCGTCGAGGCCGGGAACGGGCGGGACGACGCGGAACGTGCCGGTGGCCAGTGCCTCATCCAGCGCCCGGTCCGCGGTCTCGCTCGGCTCCGGGTCGCCGATGCTCCGGACGACCCGGCGGGCGTCCTCGACCCGCCCGCGACCCGCCAGCGCGAGCGCCAGGTGCTCGTGGGCGCCGTAGCGGTAGTAGGAGTGGCGCGCGGTGGCCACCGGGTCCTCGGCCCGGGCGAGCTCGCCGAGGTCGAGGAGCGCGGCCGACAGCCCGCAGAGCGCCCGGGACTGGTGGATGTCGTCCGGTTCGCCGGCCAGGATCCGTTCGGCCGTTGCGGCCACCCGCAGGGCTCCGTCGGTGTCGCCGACGCGGGCGAGCGCCGTGATCACCTCGCTCAGCGCGTTCACCTGCTCCTCCGAGTCGGTGGCGGCCAGTGCGGCCCGCTCGGCGAGGTCCAGCAGGCGTCGGGCGCCGGCCGGGTCACCGGCGGCGGCCAGCGCCGCGCCGAGGCCGGCGAGGGCGGTCGCCCGGTTGCCGCCGTGGTCGACGGCGTGGGCGACCGGCTCGCCCTGCGCGACGAGCTGCCGGGCGGCCGCCGGGTCGCCGAGGGCGGCCAGGGCCACCGCCGGGACGGCCAGCGCGTGGGCCCGCAGGTACGGGTTCTCGATCGCGGCGACGCCCGGTGCCGCCTGTTCGGCGATCTGCCGGGCCCGCTCGGCGTCGGTGCACTCGGTCAGGGCGCGCACCAGCTGCGGGGCCGCGTACTGCTGGTGCCACGAGAAGGCCGACCGGTCGACGACGGACACTGTGTTCTCCCAGGGCTGTGCGGATGGCTTCGTGGACACTCGTACGCCACACGTGGGGTGCGCAGGCTCCGGTTCACCGGCGCGACGGCGGACCGGGCGGACCGGGGGCGGGGAGAAGGGGCGGAGGCATCGGTCCGCCGTGGTCGACGGCAACGCGAAGACGGACCCGGCTGCCACGGGATCGTGGAACCGGGTCCGTGCGTCACGGCCCTGGGGCCGACGGGTCAGCAGCCGCTGAGGATGTCGATCGCGACGACCTGCGAGCCCAGCCGACCGGGTCAGCGAGCCGGTGGTCTGCCAGCCCTGGTCCTTGTACATGGCGAGGATGTTGCCGTTCCCGTCCTCGAAGCACACGTCAGGGGCGCTCGACGTACTGCAGGACACCGCCGAGGGAGAAGCAGAGCGCGCCGGTGAGGGTGCCCCAGTTGGCGATGTCGGAGTTGACCAGGCTGTCGGTGGCCGGGCGGGTGTAGGCGGCGAGTGCCGAGACCATGAAGAGCACGGAGCCGAGCTGGTTCACGGCGACGATCCACCAGCCGAGGCTGCGGCGGCGGATGCACGGCCGGCCGTGGCAGATCTCGGCGAAGGCGAGGTGGCCGGCGATCAGGAAGAGCAGGCAGCCGATGACGTCGGGCGTCCAGATCAGCCGGTTGACCTGCCGGACGCTCAGCCCCTGCAGGAAGGAGAAGATCAGGTTGACGCCGAACACGAGGGTGCCGGTGAACAGCACGAACGCGCTCAGCCAGTCGACCCGCGTCGGCTCGTAGCTCCACCAGCGCCACGGGCGGGTGACCAGTCGCCCTTCGCCGCCCGGCACGTGGCGGGGGGCGTTGACGACCTGGAGGAGCGAGACGAAGCCGCCGGTGTTGAAGAAGAGCCCGCCGGCGAAGTAGATCGAGGCGCAGGTGGTCGCGTCGCCGGAGCCGAACTGCGCGACGGCGGCGCCTGCGGCGAAGAGCGCGCCGCCGATGACGAAGGCGGTGGCGGCGATGGCGTTGAGCCGGCGCAGCCGGACGAGGGCGGTGTCGTCGGCACTGGTGGGCCGGGGTGCGGCCGCGCCGGGCGGGTGGACGGCGAGGATGCCGCGGCGCCGTGCGGGCCGTGACTCCCACACGGCGGTGCCGCCGCCGGGCGGGTGCCAGGTGAGCCGGGTGGTGAACGGTCCCGCGCCTTCGGCGCGCTGCTCGGGCTGTCGTCCCACGAGCCGAGACTAGACCGCCCGACGGACCGTCCGCCGAGCGCAACGCCGTACCGCGGACGGCTGTCCGCCGGGACCGGCAGCCGCAGCCGACGAGTCCGAGCGTGCCGCAGCCGGACGGATCCGCTCGCGCCCGCCATGATCGGAGGACGGATGCGCACCGGCCACCGGGCCCACGCTCGGCCCGGCCCGCGCCGCCACCAGACCCAGGCCCGTACGACCCGGACTTCCCGGGCGGGCCGGACCCCGAGGGGATGCCCATGCCGCCCGGACCGCCCACCGAGGACGCGGCAGCGCCGCAGAACCCGTACGAGATCGTCCGCAACCGCGGGTACATCGCGGTGCTGGTGATCTCCGCACTGCTCGGTGTCCCGGTCTCGGCGGGCGCGTTCGGCTTCCTCGCGCTGGTCACCGAACTCCAGTCGCTGGTCTACACCGACCTGCCGAAGGGTCTCGGCTTCGCCGGCACCCCCGACTGGTGGCCGATCCCGCTGCTCGCGGTGGCGGGCGTGCTGGTCGCCCTGACGATCCGCCACCTGCCGGGCGGCGGCGGCCACCGGCCGGCCGAAGGACTCAAGACCGGCGGCACGCCGTCGTTCGCCTCGGTGCCCGGAGTGCTGATCGCCGCGGTCGTCTCACTCAGCCTGGGGGTCGTCCTCGGCCCGGAGGCCCCGCTGATCGCGCTCGGCGGCGGGCTCGCGGTCGGTGCCGTCCGCGCGCTGAAACGGGACGCCCCGCCCAGTGCCGTCTCCGTGATCGGCGCGGCCGGCAGCTTCGCGGCCATCAGCGAACTGCTGGGCTCCCCCCTCATCGGCGCCTTCCTCCTGATGGAGGCGTCGGGGCTGGGCGGACCGATGCTGGGCGTGGTACTGGTGCCCGGTCTGCTCTCCGCGGGCGTCGGGTCGCTGATCCTCACCGGACTCGGCAGCTGGACGGGCCTGGGCACGTACTCGCTGGCGCTGAACCAGGTGCCGGCCGCCGGCCGGCCGACTCTCGGCGAGTTCGCCTGGGCGGTCGTCGCAGGGGTGGCCGCCGCGCTGCTCGGCGAGGCGATCCGGCGCTCCGCGCTCACCCTGCAGGGACTGGTGGACCGCCGCCGGCTGCCGCTCACCGTGCTGATGGGCGTCGCCGTCGGCGTGATCGCGTTCGCGTACGCGGAGATCACCGACCGGCCGGTCAGCGGCGTCCTGTTCTCCGGGCAGGACGCGCTCGGGCCGCTGCTGGACAGCGCCTCGGGCTACACCGCCGCCACCCTCGTCGTCCTCCTGGTGTGCAAGTCGCTGGCCTACTGCGCCTCCATGAGCGCCTTCCGCGGCGGCCCGGTCTTTCCGGCCGTCTTCGCGGGCGCGGTCGGCGGCCTCGCCCTCAGCCACCTTCCCGGCCTGGGCACCACCGCCGGATTCGCCGTCGGGATCGGCGCGATGACGGTGGCCATGCTGAAGCTGCCCATGACCGCCGTCCTGCTGGCCACGCTGCTGCTCGGCCAGGCCGGCCTGACCGTGATGCCGCTGGTGATCGTCGCGGTGGTGGTCTCGTACGTCGGCACGCTCCGGCTCGCCCGGCTCCCCGCCGCTCCGCCGCCGCCGGACGTGCAGCCGCCGGCGCAGCCGAAGGCGCCCGCAGCCTGAGTCCTGACCGGGGGCGGGCGTTGCCCCGGGGATGCGGCGGATGCGGCGGACGGCGTACGCCCGCAGGCCGAGACCTCGGTTCTGCCCGTATTGTCCGATTCGGAGGATCCGAGGACGACACGAGAGGTGACCGGTGGCTCTCCACAACGCACAGGAGCCGGCGTCCGATGCGGCCGTCGACATCTTCGCCTCACCACTGAGCGAACACCCCCTGCCCAAGCGGGCCATGCCGGACTTCCCGGCGCCGCCGCAGGTGGTCTTCCAGCTGCTGCGCAACGAGCTCCTGCTGGACGGCAACGCCGCGCAGAACCTCGCCACCTTCTGCACGACCTGGACGGACGACGAGGTCCGCCGGCTGATGGACCTCTGCCTGGACAAGAACATCGTCGACAAGGACGAGTACCCGCAGACCGCCGAGATCGAGTCGCGGTGCGTGAACATCCTCGCCGACCTCTGGCACGCCCCGGTCGGCTCCGGCGAGTCCAACGCGGTCGGCTGCTCGACCACCGGCTCCAGCGAGGCGGCGATGCTGTGCGGCCTCGCCCTGAAGTGGCGCTGGCGGGACCGCCGGAAGGCGGCGGGCCAGTCCACGGAGCGGCCGAACCTGGTGTGCGGCCCGGTCCAGGTGTGCTGGGAGAAGTTCGCCCGGTACTTCGACGTGGAGCTGCGCCAGGTGCCGATGGAGCCCGGGGCGACCGGACTGCAGCCGCACCAGCTGCGCGAGTACGTCGACGAGAACACCATCGGCGTGGTCGCGATCCTCGGGGTGACGTACACCTGCACCTACGAGCCGGTGGGGGAGATCGCGGCCGAGCTGGACCGCCTGCAGGTGGAGACCGGCCTCGACGTGCCGCTGCACGTGGACGCGGCGTCGGGCGGGTTCATCGCGCCGTTCCTCCACCGCGACCTGGTCTGGGACTTCCGCCTGCCGCGGGTCGCCTCGATCAACGCCTCCGGCCACAAGTACGGGATGGCCCCGCTGGGCGTCGGCTGGGCGCTGTGGCGGGACCAGGCCGCGCTGCCGGACGGGCTGGTCTTCCACGTCGACTACCTCGGCGGCGACATGCCGACCCTCGCCCTCAACTTCTCCCGCCCGGGCGGCCAGGTCGTCACCCAGTACTTCATGTTCCTGCGGCTGGGCCGCGAGGGGTACCGCCGGGTGTACCAGGCCTGCGCCGACACCGCGCAGCACCTCGCCGGGCAGATCGCCGAGATGGGCCCATTCACGCTTCTCTACGACGGCGTCGGCGCCCTGCCTGCCGTCTCGTACACCCTCACCGACCCCGACTCGGTCGGCTGGAGCCTGTACGACCTCTCCGACCAGCTCCGCATGCGCGGCTGGCAGGTCCCCTCCTACCCGCTGCCGCCGGACCGCCAGGAGACCGTCATCCAGCGCGTCCTGGTCCGCCACGGCGTCGACCGCGACGAGATCGAGCTGCTCGCCGACGACATGCGCCGGGCCATCAAGCTCCTCGACCAGGGCCACCCCCACGACCGCGACCGCGTCGGCTTCCACCACTGACGGCCCCACCGGGCACACCCCCGCCACCCCCGACGGGGGCGACGACGTGCGTCAGTCCGGGGCATGCCGGGCGAGGGCGAGGAAGCCGGCGGCGGCGGCCAGGCCCGTCAGGGCGCAGGCGCACCAGAGGGCGGCGGAGCCGAGCCGGTCGTACGTCCAGCCGCCCGCGGCGGCGGCCAGGACGCCACCGGCCGACCAGGCGAAGGCACTCGCCCCCTGGTAGCGGCCGGCGGCTCGGGCCCTGGCGAAGCGGGCGGTCAGATCCAGGGTGACCGGGCCGCTGATCACCTCGCCGGCCGTCCAGACCACCACCGTCAGCGCGTACGCGGGCGCGGAGCCGGCGAAGGAGGTGAGGCCGAAACCGGCGCCGCACAGCGCCGCGGCCAGGGCCAGCAGGCGGAACGGGGAACGGCCGTCGAGCAGGCGCCCCGCCGGGAGCTGGGCCAGGCAGACGATGACGCCGTTCAGCGCGATGACGGCGCCGCAGGCCGCCGGGCTCAGACCGTCGTCGGCCATCGCGACCGGCAGCATGGTGGTCATCTGCTGGAGCACGGCGGCGACCAGGGCGAAGAGCAGCACGCAGCACAGGAACGGCCGGTCGGAGAGCAGCGCCCGGCGGCCGCGCGCCGACGCCTCCCCGGGGGCGGGCCCGCCGTCGGTGCCGCCCACGGCACCGGCCGCGCAGTCCGCCGCGTCGGCGCCGGACGGGGCCGGGACGCGCAGGAGCACCACCAGCGCGCAGCACAGGGTCGCCGTGGCGTCGGCCAGGAAGAGCACCGGGTAGCCGGTCCGGGCGGCCAGGCCGGCGAGCAGCACCGAGATCGAGAAGCCCAGGTTCATCGCCCAGTAGTCGAGGGAGAAGGCGCGCACCCGGTCCTCGGGGCCGAGCAGTGCGGACATCAGGGCCGCGGTGGCGGGCCGGGCCGCACCGGCGGTGCAGCCGAGGGCGAACGCCGCCGCGAACAGCGCCGGCCCGCCGGTGCTCAGGCCGAGCACGGCCGTCGCCGCGGCGGTGCTCAGATGGGCGCCGACCAGGGCCCGGTGGCAGCCGAAGCGGTCCGCCGCCGCGCCGCCGGCCAGCGCGCCGGCCGTGCCGCCGACGGCGAAGGCGGCCGCGACCAGCCCGGCGAAGGCCGCCGAGCGGCCGCGCTCCACGGTCAGGTACAACGTCAGGAACGGGACGGCGAAGGTGCCCAGGCGGTTCACCAGGGTGCCGGCCCACAGCCACCAGAACGCCGGGGGCAGCCCGCGCGTGCCGAGCGCCCCGGTCGACCCCGGGGCCCGTGCCGGGGAGCGGCCGCTCACCGCTCGCTTCCCACCTCGGGGCCGGGCAGGCCGGCCAGCAGCTCGCGGGCCCGCACGGCCTCCGGGTGTCCGGGTCCCAGCACCGTCTCCACCTCGGGGGCCAGCTCGGTCAGCAGGGCGCGGGCCTGCTCCACGTCGCCCGTCGCCAGCGTCCAGTGGGCGTACTCGACCCGGCACGTCAGGAAGATCGCGTGTTCGGGGATCAGCACCGAGCTGACGTCCGTCAGCAGGCTGCGCATCAGCTCCAGCGCCTGTTCCGGGTGGCCCGCCGCGCCGGTCCAGCGGGCGATGCGCGAGCGCACCGCGAACGGGTAGGAGTGCGCCGGGCCGAGTGCGACGGTCACCCTCGGCAGGACCAGCCGCAGGGTCGCCGCGGCCTCCGCCGGGGCCCCGGCGGCGCCCTTCCAGTGGGCGTGCTCGGCCTCGGTGATCGGGCGCAGCGGGTGGTCCTCCGGGGCGTGCCGCCGTACGTCGCGCAGCAGTTCCTCGGACAGTTCCAGGGCCAGGCCGGTCCGGCCCGCCTGGCCGTGCCAGGAACCGATGTTCGCCCGGGTGTTGAGCACCGCGACGTGCTCCTCGCCGAGCAGCCGCCGTTGCCGGGCGAGGAGTTCGTCGTAGCACCGGACCGCGCGCTCCGGGTCGCCCAGTTCCCCGGTCCAGTAGGCGAACCGGCCGTAGGAGGCCACCGTGTCGGCGTGGTCCGGGCCGAGCCGGGGCTCCTGGTGGTCGAGCACCGAGCGGTAGCGGTCGACCGCCTCGGCCGGGTGGCCCGAGCGTCCGGCCCATTCGGCGGCGGTGGCCGCGGTCGCCAGCGTGCGGTCGTCCCCGGGGCCGAGCAGCCGTGCCAGTTCCAGGTGCAGTTCCCGGGCCAGCCGGTGCGCGGTCTGCGGGGCGCCGGCCCGGCCGATCCACTCCGCCAGGTCCCGGCGGCCGGCCAGCACCCGCAGGCTGTCCGGGCCGTGGTGCCGGACCAGTTGGTCCAGCACCTCCTCGCCGCGCTCCACCGCGGCCCGCCACCGGCCGGCCGCGACCAGCGCCGCCAGCCGCCGGTCCTGCCCGGACAGTGGGTCGAAGCCGTCCGGGGTGCCCGGGCCGGGGGAGGGCCGGTCAGCCTGGGCGGTGAAGTGGCGCAGCAGCGGCTCGGCGGACAGGGCGAAGGCGCTCGCCCCCGGGGCGAGGGCGCTGCGCCCGGCGAGGTCGGCCTGCAGTGCGGGCGCCCGGCCGGAGCCCGGCGCCGAGGAGCGCAGCACGGCGCCGACCAGGTCGGTGGTGGCGAGGAGATCGCCGACCGGCACCGTCTCCAGCAGCAGGTCGCGCAGCCCCGGGCGGAAGTCGTACACGGCGGGGCCCGGCCCGCCCTGGCCCGGCTGGCGCCGCAGCAGCCCGCCGAGGAGGACCTCGGCGAGCGGGGCCGGATCGACCCGGCCGTGCACGGCGCGTTGCACCAGGCGCATCAGCGCCAGGGTCAACGGCCGCACCGCGGCCAGGTGGCCCGCCAGCCGGTACGCCTCCGGGGAGGCGGCCCGGCGGAAGTGCGCCAGCCGTCCGGTCAGGTGGGCGGGCGCGTCGTCGCGTCCGTGGCCGTCCGGTGGGAGGTCGTCGGCGGCCCCGTGCGGGGCCAGGGCGAGGGCGGGCAGGATCGTCGGCCGGCCTGCGGCCACGAGGGCGGCCCAGCCGGCGAACGCTCCCGGCTGGAGGTCCAGCACCGGCACCGGCGTGCCCGGGACGGGGAGTTCGGGCAGCACCGGGTCGGTGGCGGTGAGCTCGACGTTGGCCGCCCCGGGCCGGTTTCCGCGCAGCAGCAGCCGCTCCACCGTCAGCGCGCTGCCCGACCAGAGCCGCTGCGGCAACGGCTGGACGACGGCGGTCGGACAGCGCCGGGCCCAGTACGCGAGCAGCGGTGCGACCCGTCCCCGGTGCCAGCCCGCGCCGATCGCGTCGGAGAGCACCAGTACGGTGCCGCGGCCGTCGGCCGGACACAGCGACGCCGGTGCGACCACCGGCGCGCTGCGGGTGAACGGCCGGGCACGCAGGACCGGCGGGCCGTCGGTGCGGCTGTCCAGCCCGTAGCAGCGCACGGTGCGGAAGTGGCCGACGTGCTCCATCACCTCCCGGACGCCGGCGGCGGTCTCCTGCCACAGCTCCATCGACAGGCCGTCGTCGACGACCAGCGCGGCGCTGAGCCAGCGTTCCCGGCCCGGGCGCAGGACCACGTCCAGCACCCCGGTCTCGGCGATCAGTTCGGCGGTGGCCGCCTCGTCCAGCCGCTGCCGGTGCGCCGACGCGGTGGTGCGGCGGAGCGGGCGCAGGGCGCGGCTGATCGGCAGCGAGCCCGGCAGCGCGCGTCCGGCGGGCACCAGGACCGGCCGCGCTGCGGTGCCGGGCGAGGCCGCGCGGGTGTGGGCGTACAGCCCGGCAGGGGTGGGGGGTTCGGTGGCGTCGGGCAGCGTGGCACCGGCAGCGCCGCCCGGCCGCTCCCGGCCCTGGTCGGCGGGCCGTGCCGCGGCCGGGGCACCGGGCGCCCCGGCCAGGCCGCCGGGCGGGATGCGCCGGGCCAGCCAGAGGATCTCGGCCAGCTCGGTCGGGGTGAGGTGGGTGGCGGCGGGCTGCAGCACCGTCCGCAGTCGGTCGATCATCCGAGCCCGGGCTCCGGCTCCTCCAGCGGGCGCAGCACGGCGCCGAGCAGGCCCTCGCGGCCCAACTCCACGCCGCTGAGCCGCAGGTGGACGGCGTTGAGCAGCTGGTCGGTGGCCAGCGCGCCGCGGTCGTGGTCGCGCCGGTGCAGGAAGGCCTCGATCAGGTCCTCCCCGGCCTGCAGCCCGTCCTCGCCCAGGTGGGCCCGGACGATGTCGCGCAGCCGTGCCTCGTCCGGCTCGGGCAGGTCGAGACGCACACACCTGCGCAGGAACGCCGGCGGGAAGTCCCGCTCGCCGTTGCTGGTCAGGACGGTGACGGGGAACTCCTGGCAGCCGATCAGGCCGTGGTGCACCGGATGGCGCTCCCGGGTGCCGGTCAGCATCACCCGTACGTCCGGGTGGTCGTCGGGCAGCCGGCTCAGCTCGGGGATCTCGAACTCGCCCTCCTCGAAGACCACCAGCAGGTCGTTGGGCAGGTCCAGGTCGCCCTTGTCCAGCTCGTCGACCAGCAGCACCCGCGGCCGGCCGGGGCGCCCGGTGGCGAGCGCGGTGCCGAGCGGGCCGAGCCGCAGGTAGCTCCCCATGTCCGGCTCCGGGGCGGCCAGTTCGCGGGACCGGCCGGTGTCGCGCAGCCGCCCGACGGCGTCGTAGCGGTAGAGGCCGTCCTGCAGCGTGGTGCGGCTGTTCACCGGCCAGCGCAGCACCGGGCCGAGCCCGAGCTCGCGCGCCAACGAAGCCGCCAGCGAGGACTTGCCGGTGCCGGGACGCCCGGTGACCAGCAGCGGGCGGCGCAGGTGCAGTGCGGCGTTGACCACGTCGGCCTCCTGCGGGCCGATCCGGTACGCCGGGGCGGGCCGGGGACCGGGCAGGGCGCCGAAGCGGCGCCACGGCGGGGCTGCGGGCAGCGGCTCGTCGCGCACCACCGCGTCGTCGCCCCGGTAGATCCGCCAACCGTCCCCGCCGTCGTCCTGCGCCGTGGTGGCCGGCTGCGGTCCCGTCGCTCCGCTCATCGTCGCCCTCTCCTCGTCCGTGCTCGTCCGTGCTCGTCCGTGCCTCGGTCCGTGCCTCGTCCTCGCCCGGCCGGCGCCGACCCGCCCGCGCCGCCGGATCAGTCCCGCGGGTCGCCCAGTCCGAGGGTCTCCGGATGCCCGTCAGGAGAATCCCAGACCAGCGCCAGATTGCGGTGCAGGCCGTCCGGGGATTCCGTCAGGCGCGCCTCGTACACCAGTCGGGGAAGCTGGTACGGCGCCGCGCCGTGGACCAGCTCCCGCACCCGGTCCGGCGGGATGGCGTGATCGGCCGGGCGCAGCCACAGCACCCCGGGCACCCCCACGGCCAGCGCGATCGCCCGCAACCGCGGCACCTCCTCGGCCGGGCAGCACAGCGCCACACCGCAGACCGGCACCGGCGCACCCCGCTGCTGCACCACCGGGTCCTGCCGGTCCACCAGCGCCAACCGCCCCGAACGCAGGACCTGCCACCGGTAACGGTGTTCGGGCCGGAACGCGGCCCGCCGCAACTCCGGGCTGCGCATCACGCACAGGAAGTCCTGCCCCAGCACGCCCGGAAACAGCTCGTCGGGCCGGTACACCCACTGGTCGACCGCCAGATCGAGCTCCTCCCCGGTGACGAACCACTCCACCACCGGGACCGCGCCGGGCTCCACCTGACCGGTCACCTCCTCCAACAGCGCCCCGAGTTCGGCCAGCAGCCGGGAGCGCGGCACCGGAGTGTCCCGGACCGAGCGGTGCAGCGGGCGCCCCCGGGCGTCCGCGGCGTGCAGGGCGTAGCTGAAGTGCTCCGTGCCGGTCGCCCGCCACAGCTGCACCTGCACCACCGGGGCCGGGGCACCGCGCTGCGGACCCCGCTCCCGCGCACGCTCCGCCGACTCCCGCGCCTGGGCCCGGTGTTCGAGCAGGATCTCGGCCAGGCCGAGCCGCTTCGCCACCGCCTCGCTCCACGCGCCCAGCCCCCGTGCGGTGCCCGGGCCGGCCGCCGCTGCCGCGAACTCCACCGTGCGCAGCAGCTGCGGGAACCTTCCGTACCGTGGCCGGTAGCGCTCCAGCTCGGCCACCGCCTCCGGCCAGTGGGCCTGCTCCAGGTCGGGGCCCAGCGGCAGCGCCTCGGCCGCGCAGCGCCGCGGATCGGGGACGGTGCCGTCCGCGAGCAGGGTGAGCAGCTCGCGGTGTTCGGCGGCCGTGAGGAACTGCTCGGGGCAGACGCGCAACGCGGTGGTGGCGATCCAGCTCTGCTGTTCCTGCGTACGCGCGGCGCCCGCCAGCAACGCCAACAGGGTCGGCGCGCCGTGCGGACGGGCGGTGGCCAGCCGGACCAGCCGCTCGGCGCTCGCGGGGAAGCCGGCGTCCGCACCGGAGCCGTCTGCACCGGCGTCGATTGCACCGGCGTCGATTGCGGCGGCGTCGTCTGCACGGGCGTCGTTTGCGCCGACGTCGACACCGGCGCGGTCGTCGCCCGGTCCGGTGGCCGGTTCCGGCCCTGGTTCCGGCTCCGCTTCCAGCTCGGCCAGGAAGCGCCCGGCCAGATCGGCCAGCGCCTCCGGAGTGGTGAGCACGGAGCGCAACGGGCCGAGCAGCTGACGGGCCACCGGGTCCATCGGGCCGTGAGCACCGTCCTCGACGCCCAGCGGACCGGGAACCGCCTCGCCCGCCTCCTCGAACAGTTCGCGCAGGTCGGCGGCGGGCACCGCGAAGGCCCGCAGCCCGCTGCGACTCACCACCAGCCCCACCACCCGCCGCTGCGCCCGGTCCCACAGCGGCGAGCCGCTGTACCCGCCGACGACGGGCTGCGCGGAGCCGGTGGAGTCGAGCACGATCCAGCGCTCGGTGACGCCCTGCACCAGGACGGCGGCGATGCTGCTCGGCGCCCCGCTGCCGAACCAGGCGTAGGCGGGGCGGCCGGCGTGGCAGGGCCCGGTCCCCACCGGCAGTGCGGCGGGCCCGGGGTCGTCCAGCAGCCGTAACAGCGCCAGGTCGCCGGACCACTCGACGTCGCCCTCCGCGGCGGGCGACCCGTCGGCCCGGCGGGCGGGCAGCCAGGCCGCCAGGGCGGCCCGGAGCCGGCGGCGGCCCGTCGCGGGGAAGGAGACCGCCAGGAGATCCAGGGCCCCGGGGCGTTCCTGGGCGAAGTCCGGCCGGTCCAACACCTGGTTGACCACGTGCGCACAGGTCAGGACCGTACCCGGGGCCAGCAGCACGCCGCCGCCGAAGGCCAGGGGTTCCCCCGCACGGTGCAGGGCGGCGTGCGCGAGCTTGACGGGACGGTCGGGATCGTCCGGGCCCATCCCGCCTACCCGCGCGGTGGGTCGGCGGGCCCGGGGACGGTGGCCGGGGCGGCCGGCTCCCGGACGGCTTCCTCCCCGGCGGCTTCTTCCCGGGCGGTCTCCTCGGCGGGAGCGGCGGCAGGGACTTGAGCGGCGGCAGGGACGTCCGGGGCGGCCGCGGGCCGGGGCGTCCAGGTGGCCCGGACGGTGATGGTGGCCTCGCCGCCCGCCCCGGCGATGCCCAGCTTGAGGTCGTGGGTGAGCTTCACACCGAGCTCCACCTCGACCTCGTCGGGCGGGCGGAGCGCGCCGCGGACGGCGGAGTGCACCGAGTCCAGCACGCCGCCCAGCGGGCTCAGCACGTCGGCGAGGGTGCGGCCGGCGGCCTCCGCCGCCCGCCGGGCCCGCCCGACCGGGACGACCGGGGCGCTGCCGGGCGGCAGATCGGCCGCACCCGGCGGCAGTTCCACGGGGTACGCGGCCGGGGCGGGGGAGAGCTCCACCACCACGCCGGTGCCGTCAGCGAGCTTCAACTCAACTGTCTCACCCATGGGTTGATGATGACACAGCAGAGGCGCCGGGGACGCGGTATCACCCGAGCCGGTCCACCCGCGGCCGGGCCGTCAGCCGGCACCACCGTCGCCGGTCCCCCCGGCGTCCTCGAATGCGGACCGGATGCCGAGTACGGTCGGTACGAGGTCGGTGAGCTCGCACTCGACTCCGGTGTTCGTGATCGGCTCGAAGTCCCCGAGGCCGGCCGCAGTCCCGGCGATGTCCGACGGGTGGAAGCTCCAGCCCGCGACCCCGCTCCACCCGGCCTCCACCACGACCCGGCCACCGCTCACGCCCGACACCCGCAGCCAGCCGGTGTACTGGTCGGAGAAGTCGAACGGCAGGAACACCGGCCCCCCGGCGACCGGCAGCCGTTCGAGCTGTTCCAGCCACTGGTCGAGGAGCCGGACGAGCCCGGATGCGATGTCGGCCCCCATCGTGGGCGACTCGTCGATCGCGAGGTAGTACGAGTCGCACACCTGCTGCCAGACACCGAGCCTCAGCAGGAGGTCGCCGTGGACGTCGAGGTCGGTGGTGCGGGTGAAGTGGAGCGGGACGTGCGTGGTCATGCACGCCACCGTAGCGCCCTCCCCGAGCCCGACCCGGCCCCGAGCCCGAGCCCCTCGCCGACCCCGACCGGGGCTCGGGCCGGGGCCGGCGGCGGGGGACGGGTGTTCGGCCCGCGGACCCTAGCGGCGCAGGAAGGTTCCGCCGTCCAGGATCCAGAAGCCGGCCGGGACCGCGCCGCACCTGGTGACCTCGGAGTGCGTCGCGGGGTCGGTCCGGCCCCAGCCGACCCGGCGCTGGTGCTGCTCGTCGGTCGGGTAGAAGGTGAGGCCGGCCTCGGGGTGCCGGCCCTCGTCGAAGAGGTACGGCTCGCCCCCGAGCGGGGTGATCACGGTCCGCGAGATCGGCCCCGTCACGGTGACGGCGCCGTTCCCGTCGACGGTCAGGCAGTCGACGTCGAACTCGGCCCGGACGGTGCCGCTCGTCTCGAAGACGTGCTGCACCACGGCGTGCCCCCGGGCGTTGCCGTCGACCGTACGGGCGCTGACCCACGCGGTGAGCCGCTCGCCCGGGTTGGGGCCCGGGCCGTGCTCGTTGAGCAGGGTCCAGCCGTCCAGCGCGAGGTGCCGGGCCGGTACGGGGGCGGCCGACGCGGTCGCCGCCGAGGCGGTGCCGGCCGTCCCGGCCGCGAGGGCCGCGGCCGCGGTGGCGAGCGCGACGGCGGTGGTGAGCTTGCGCATGGTCGGTCCTCCGGGGAGAAGGGAGTCGGGCCGTTCCCGACGTCCTCCAACCTCCCAGTGCACCCCCGGTCGTGGCCTCCGCCGCAGGGAGGGAACCGACTCCCCCCGCGGGGGAACCGCTCCTCCTCCGCTCGACCTACCGCCGTGCCGTGCCGTGCCGTGCCGTGCCGTGCCGTGAGGCCCGCGGACCGCGATGTCCGACCCATTGCCTAGGCTGGGGCCAAGTCGATGATCAAGGGGGCAGGGCTGTGCGGATCGAACGTCACCGGGTGGACGAGGCGCGGGTGGTGGAGGCCGGCGAGGACTTCGTGAACCGGATCGGGAGGCAGGTCCACTCCTACTCCCGCGCCGGCCTGATGACCACCACCGAGTGGCAGCTGATCGCGGACTCCTTCCTCGACTACCTCGGCGCGCTCTCCACCACCCGGCCCGACCTGGACTCCGCCGAGGCCAAGGCGGTCCTCAAGGACGCCGCCGAGGCCGCCGCCGGCGCCGTCTCCTTCGCCGCCTACCACCCGGTCGACAGCTTCCACGTCTTCCTCGACTACCCGAACTTCGGGATGAGTTACGACCCCGAGTACGGGGAGGACCGCGACCCCCGCCACCGGGTCACCGCCCGGGAGTGGCTCGACGCCTTCTGCCTCGCGATCGTCGCCGACCGGGTCTCCCCGCACGGCGAGGCCTTCTGCTGGGCCCGCCAGCTGATGCCCGACGAACCGGTCACCCCCGCCCTCGAACTCGTCGACGGCTTCTCGGCCCACTTCTTCGAGGAGGGCGACTTCCCCACCCCCGCGGAGCCGCAGCCCGGCCTGCGCGCGCTGCGCGCCCTCACCGACGGGGACCGCGAGGCCTTCGACGCCGCCCTGCTCGCGCTCCTCCAGGACGGCCCGCACGGCACCGGGCCCGCAAGCCTTCTGCCGCTCGTCCCGATCGCCCTCGCCGCCCGCGCGTACCGCACCCACGGCTGGACCCCGGCGGTCGACACCGACTACCTCCCCCACGCCCTGGTCACCGGTTTCGAGACCCCCGGCCCGCGCGTCCACGGCCTCGGCCGCGACCCGCGCCCCGACGCCGTGGCCCGGCTCGCCGCCGGGCCCGTCGACGTCGACCGGCCGAGCCCGGCCAGGCCCCTCGCCCCGGACAGCGAGGCGCGGTTCGAGCGGCGCACCGCGGAGGCCGTCACGCCGAAGGAGGGCGAGCCGCTGGACGCGTGGGAGCTCACGGCCGCCCTGCGCTACCAGACCTACCTCCTCGCGGCGCGCGCCTCGCAGTCCGCCGACGCCACCGACGCCCAGCTCGCCAACCTGCAGCTCGGCTCCCGGCTGGGGGCCGCCGTGTTCCGGGCCGCCCTCGCCGAGCCGGGCACCGAGGCCGAGGTGACCATCGACGGCCGGAGGCTGCGCCTCGCCGCCCGCCGGGACAGGGACTTCGGCCCGGTCTTCTGGGAGACGGCCCTCTCCTACGCGCTGATCACCGGCAGCCCGGAGGACCTCGACCCGCTCGTCCTGGCCGGCCCCACCATCGCGGCCGAGGACCGCACCCCGTTCGCCCCGTACCGCACCGCCCTGCACGACCACCTCCGCGGCGCCGACCCGCTCCCGGCCACCGAGCGGGCCCTGAAGGAGCTGGAACGCACCCGGGACCAGGGCTTCCTCCCGCCCCCGGTGGTTCTCTTCTCCCAGCTCGTCCGGGGTGACGAGACCAGCTTCAACCTCGCCCTGCTGGACGCCCTGGAGGCCCACCGCGACCACCACTCCGTCGCCGACCGTGCCACCGACTTCGGCGCCGCGCTCAGCCTCGACGTCCTCGCGCTGGCCTGCCACGCGCGCCGCAGCCGCGGCTGGGCCGTCCACGTCCGCTCGCCCTACCTCCCGCCGCGCCTGCTCGCCGCGGCGGGGGCCGGGGCCGTCTGACGCGGGGGCGGGCCGTCTGACGCGGGGGCGGGCCCGTCTGACGCGGGGGCGGGCCCGTCCCGACCCGTGCCTCCCGGACCTCCCGGGGGCTTTGTATCCGTCGTGCATCAGGGAGCGCTTGATCGGGCATCGGTGCCGGTGGCACGACGGGTATGTCCGAATGTCTGCTGTATCGTCCCTTCACGTTCCGCCCCCGCCCCGGCGGCCGTCCGAAGAGGAGCCATCCGCCCGTGTCCGACACCCGCCCGATCCGCGTGCTGCTGGTGGAGGACGACGAGCTGATGCGGCGCGCGTTCACCGTCGCGCTCGAACGGTACGGGTACGAGATGACGGCCGCGGCCGACGGGCTCACCGGGCTTGAGCTGTTCCGCGACGGGGGCTTCGACCTGCTGGTCCTGGACGTGATGCTGCCCGGGCTCGACGGGATCGGGCTGTGCCGCCGGGTGCGGGAGACCAGCCTGGTGCCCGTGCTGATGATGTCCGCGCGCGGTGACGGACTCGACGTCGTCGCCGGGCTGGAGGCCGGGGCGGACGACTACGTGGTCAAGCCGGTCGACACCTTCGTGCTCGTCGCACGCATCCGCTCGCTGCTGCGCCGCGCGACGTACCCGCCGCTCCCGGGGCCGGCACCGGCCGCGCCCGCCGCGGAGGTCCTGGCCTTCGGGGACCTCGTCATCGACACCGCCGGCATGGAGGTGTCCGTCGCCGGCGCGCCCGTGGCGCTGACCCCGACGGAGCTGAAGGTGCTCCTCGAATTCGCCGCCCGCCCGGGCGTCGTGCTGGAACGGCACACCCTGCTGCGCGACGTCTGGGACTACGGCTGGGACGGCGACAGCCGGGTCGTCGACCTGTGCGTGCAGCGGCTGCGGCGGAAGCTGGGCCGGGACCGGATCGAGACGGTCCGCGGCTTCGGCTACAAGCTCAGGCGCTGAGCCCGGTGCGACCGCTCCGCGGGACGCGAACGGGCCGTTCGGACCGTTCGGACCGCCCGAGTCGTCCGGGCCGTACGCGCCGTACGTCGCTCCGGTGGAAGATCGCCGCGCTGGCCGCCCTCACCGCCTGCCTGGTCGCGGCGGCCGTCGGCGTCCTGGTGCACCTGTGGACCGCGCAGGACATCCGCAGCCGCGCCGACGCCCGGGCCTTCAACACGGTCTACTCGGCCGTGGACGTCTACCGTCGCACCGGCGCGCTCGTGGACGGCGCCGCGCTCGACCCGCCCGACCTGCCCGCCGCGCTGCGCGCCCCCGGCGACGACGACCGGCACACGGCCTACGACGGGAGCGTCGACGGGAACCTCGGGCCGAGCGTCTGGGGCGCCCAGCGCACCGCGGGGCCGGACAGCCCGGTGCTCGCCGTCCGGATCAACATGAGCCCCGAGCTCCACACCCTGGACCGCCTCGACGTGATCGTGACGGTGGCCTCGCTGATCGCGCTCGGGGCCGCCGTACCCGTCGCGGTGTACGGGGCCGGGCTGCTCGCGCGGCGGCTGCGGCGCGTCTCCGAGACCGCGGGCCGGATCTCCGCCGGGGACCTCGACGCCCGCACCGGGCCGACCGGGGGCCGCGACGAGGTGGCCGACATCGCCACCGCCGTCGACCTCATGGCGGACAGTCTCGGCCGACGCCTGGGCGCCGAGCGGCGGTTCACCGCGGACGTGGCCCACGAGCTGCGCACCCCCGTCGGCGGCCTGATCGCCGCCGTCGACCTGCTGCCGCCGGGCGAGACGGAGGACCTGCTGCGCGACCGGGTACGGGACCTGCGCGGGCTGGTCGAGGACCTGCTGGAGATCTCCCGCCTCGACGCCGGGGCCGAACAGCCGGTCCGCGCCCGGGTGCCGCTCGGCGCCGTCGTCGCGGAGGCGGTCGCGCGTACGGGCCTCGACGCCGAGGTCACCGTGGAAGGGGGCAGCTCGGACGACGGGGAAGGCGCTGCCGACGGGGAGCGCGCTGCCCACGGGGACGGCACGGTCGGCGCGGACGGCAGGGCCGACGGCGAGGGCACGGGCGGCGGCGAGGGCTCCGGGTACGTGGAGACCGACCCGCGCCGACTGGAACGCATCGTCGGCAACCTCGTCGTCAACGCCCACCGCCACGGCGCCGCCCCGGTCACGGTCGCCGTCAGCGGACGGACGGTCGTCGTGCGCGACCACGGTCCCGGCTTCCCGGCGGACCTGCTGCTCCACGGCCCGCGCCGCTTCCACACCGGCTCCCGGGAGCGCGGCTCGGGCCACGGTCTCGGCCTCACCATCGCGTTCGGCCAGGCCCGGCTCCTCGGCGCCGGACTGAGCCTGGACAACGCCCCGGACGGTGGCGCCGTCGCCACCCTGTCCCTGCCGCCGGACTGACGGCCGGGCAGCCGCCCGACGGCCCCCCGACGGCGGGCAGCCACCCGACGGCCGGCAGCGACCCGCCCGACGGCCGGCCGACAGCGCGGCCGCCGAACCGATACGCACCGGAGCGGCGGCCGATACACGACGGCCGGGGGCTCCGATACGTTCCCCGGACACCCTTCGACGTGCAGTTCCCGCACCGAGGAGGAAGCCCCCCGTGACCGTCGACCCCCTGGCCCTGAGCCACACCCCCGGCATCGCGGCCGCCACCACCGACCTGACGAAGGTCTACGGCGCCGCCGACACCCGCGTCACCGCCCTGGACGGCGTGAGCATCGGCTTCCAGGAGGCCGAGTTCACCGCGATCATGGGCCCGTCCGGCTGCGGCAAGTCGACCCTGCTGCACTGCGCCGCCGGTCTCGACACCCCCACCTCCGGCTCGGTGCGCATCGGCACCACCGAGCTCGGCACCCTCGACGACCGGCAGCTCACCCGGGTGCGCCGGGACCGGCTCGGTTTCGTCTTCCAGGCCTTCAACCTGCTGCCGACCCTCACCGCACTGGAGAACATCACCCTGCCGCTCGCCCTCGCCGGGCGCGCCCCCGACCGGCGCTGGCTGGACCGCGTGGTCGCCATGGTCGGCCTCGCCGACCGTCTCGGCCACCGGCCCGCGCAGCTCTCCGGCGGGCAGCAGCAGCGCGTCGCCGTCGCCCGGGCCCTGGCCGGGCGGCCCGCGGTCGTCTTCGCCGACGAGCCCACCGGGAACCTCGACACCCGCACGGGGACGGAGGTCCTCGGCTTCCTGCGCGACTCCGTCCGCGAACTGGGCCAGACCGTGGTCATGGTCACCCACGACCCCGTCGCCGCCTCGTTCGCCGACCGGGCGGTCTTCCTCTCCGACGGCCGCCTGGTCGACGAGATGGTGCGCCCCACTCCCGACCGGGTGCTGGCCGTCATGCAGCGCTCCGACGCGCGCGCCGCCGCCCGTTGACCCCCGAACTGCTGACCCCCGAACCGCTGACCCCCCGACCCCGCCGACTCCCCAGGAGGACGACCGTGTTGAGAATGGCTGTGCGCAACGCCCTGGTGCACAAGGCCCGGCTGGCCATGACCGTGTTCGCGGTGTGCCTCGGCGTCGCGTTCGTGTCCGGGACCCTCGTGTTCGCGGACTCCACCGCGGCGGCCCACCGCGCCGCCGCCTCAAGGGACTTCGCCGACATCGCGGTCACCGTGACGGCCAGGGAAGCCGGGCCCGGGGCCGCCGCAGGGCAGCAGCCCGGCGTGCTCGACGACCTCCTCGCGCGGACGCTGGCCGACGTCCCCGGCGTCGCGGCCGTCCGGCCGACCGCCGACGGCTCGGCCGTCCTGAACGCCGCGGACGGCACCCCGCTGCGGGTCGGTGCGCGGTGGGCGAACCAGGCCGCCGCCTACGTCCCGCGCACGAGCGGCACGGACGGCACGAGCAGCACGGACGGGACGGACGGCCGCTACCCGCTGGTGGCGGGCCGGGGCCCGAAGGACGGCGGCGAGATCGCCGTGGACCGCGGCACGGCCGCCGCCGGCCGGTTGAAGCTCGGCGAGCCGGTCACGCTCGCCACCGACGGGCCGGCGATGACCAAGCGACTCGTCGGCATCGTCACCACCGACGACACCCGGGTGACCGCCGGCGGCACGCTCGTCCTGTTCGACCGGGCGACCGCCCAGCAACTGTTCGCCGCCCCGGGCCACTACACCGGAATCGACCTCGCCGCCGCGCCCGGCACCGACCCGTCCGAGCTCGCGCGCCGCGTCGCCGCCGTGCTCCCCGCGGACCGTACCGAGGTCACCACCGGCGCCGCCCAGGCCGCCCAACAGGCCGTCCTCGTCGGCACCTTGACCCGCGGCTACGAGAAGCTGCCGCTGGTCTTCGCCGGGGTCTCGCTGTTCATCGCCTCGTTCCTCATCGTCAACACCTTCACCATGCTGGTCGCACGGCGCACGAAGGAGGTCGCGCTGCTGCGGGCGATCGGCGCGCAGCGCCGCCAGGTGGCGCGCTCCGTCCTCCTGGAGGCCCTGCTGGTGGGGCTCCTCGCGTCGGCGGCCGGGTTCCTGCTCGGCCTCGGCATCGCCTCGCTGCTGCCCGGCCTCCTCGGCGGCGATCTGCCCCGCGGCCCCCTGGTGATCGGCCCGGATTCCGTCGTCGCGGCGCTGGCCGTGGGGGTGGGCGTCACGTTGCCCGCCGCGTGGCTGCCGGCCCGGCGGGCGGCGAGGGTCGCACCGATCGAGGCGTTGCGGACGGCCGAGCAGCCGCCCGCGGGCCGACTGCGCCTGCGCACCGCGGCGGGCCTCGCCCTGGCCGTCCTCGGCGCCGCGCTGCTGGTGTCGCTGCGGGGTGCCAAGGACGCCTCGGAGGGGAACCTGCGGAGCGCGATGCTCGGATGCGCCCTCCTGGGCGGTGGCCTGATCACGCTCGCGCCGGTGCTCGCCACCCCGGTGGTCCGGTCGTTCGGACGGCTCACCGGCCGCTTCGGCGTCGCCGGGCGCCTCGCCCGCGAGAACGTGCTGCGCGATCCGCGGCGCACCGCCGCGACCGCCGCCACGCTGATGATCAGCACCGCGCTGGTCACCGGGCTCGCCACCATCGGCAACTCCGCCGCGCGGGCCCTCGACCACCGGGCGGCGGCCGGGCTGGTCGCCGACTACGTGATCGGTTCCCGCTCCACCACCGACGGCGTGGACGCGGCCGCCGTCCGGCGGGTGGCCGAGACCGCGGGGGTGCGGGCGGCGAGCGGCGTCACGGACTCCACCCTGGTGGCCGGCGGAGCGGTCCTGCAGGTCGCGGGCGTCGACCCCGACGCGGTGGGCACCGTCGTACGGCTCGACATGACCGGCGGCTCCGTCCGGGACCTCGGTCCGGGCCGGATCGCCGTCTCCGCCACTGTCGCCCGCGAGCGCCACCTCAGCCCCGGGGACCGCCTCGACGCCCGCATGGGCCGCGCCCGGGAAGCCCGCCCGTACACCGTCGTGGGCGTCTACCGGGACAACCCGACCGCGCTCGACGTGCTCGCCGGACGCGCCGAGGTGGCGCCCGACAGCTACCTGCCCGGCTCCGTCCAGCGGATCCTCGTGCGCACCGACGGCAGCTCGAAGGCGATGGCGGAGCGGCTGCGCACCGCCGTCGGCAACAGCCCGCTGCTGAAGGTGCAGGACCGCGAGGGGTTCGTCCGCGAGGCCGCCGGCACCATGGGTGACCTGCTGGCCGTCCTGTACGGGATGCTCGCGGTCGGCGCCGTGATCGGCGCGCTCGGCATCCTCAACACCCTGGCCGTGTCGGTCGCCGAGCGCACCCGCGAGATCGGCCTCCTGCGGGCCGTCGGCCTGGACCGCGGGGGCGTCCGGCGGATGATCCGCCTGGAGGCGGTGACCATCGCCGCATTCGGCACCCTGCTCGGGCTGGCCGCCGGACTGGCCGGCGCCTGGGCCGTCGGCCCGCTGGCCACCGGCGCGGTCGAGCACTACGCCATGGCACTGCCCTGGGGGACGCTGCTCCTGGTGTGCGCCTCCTCGCTCGTGATCGGCGCCCTGGCCGCCGCGGTGCCGGCCCGTCGCGCGGCCGCGCTCGGCCCCCTGACGGCGACCGCGCAGGGGTGAGGCACCCGCCCCCGGCCCCGGTCGGGGGCGGCTTCCCGAACGGTCCGGCGAGGCCGGGCAACGCGCACGGGCTGAAGCATCGTCATGAATCGGGGACGGTGCCCCCGCTCCACCCGGAGCGGGGGCACCGTCCAGGACACCGATCGGAGAGCTCTCACCGTGCACCAGCCGCCGTCACAGCAGCAGTCACCACAGTCGCCGCAGTCACCGCCGGCGTCGCGGCCGGCCCGTACCCGGGCGCATGATGACCACCCTGGCGGGCCGGAAGTCCGGCGTCTCCGCCCAGGTCTGGGTCTGGCTGCCGCCGCAGTACGGTGACCCGAAGTACGCCAAGTCCGGCTTCCCCGTGCTCACCCTCTTCGCGGGCGGTCAGAGCAACGGCTACAACACCTGGACGGACAACCAGCTGCCGGTCCAGGAGATCGACGCCCAGCTCGTCCAGGAGCAGAAGGCGCGCCCCTTCATCATGATCATGCCGGTGCAGAACCTGACGGGCGACGAGCACCGGTCCCTGGACTGCTCCGACATACCCGGCC
This sequence comes from Kitasatospora sp. NPDC085464, assembly GCF_044541955.1. NCBI lineage: Bacteria > Bacillati > Actinomycetota > Actinomycetes > Kitasatosporales > Streptomycetaceae > Kitasatospora > Kitasatospora sp. NPDC085464. The sequence continues at coordinate 126,797 of NZ_JBITTM010000003.1, read as the reverse complement.
GGCCGAAGATGGGCACCTGGCTGTCCCAGGACGTCCCGGACTTCGTCCGCGCCAACTTCCGTACCCTCAAGGGCGCCGACAGCTGGGGCCTGATGGGCGCCTCCAGCGGCGCGGACTGCAGCGCCAAGCTGGCCCTGCAGCACCCCGACGTCTACCGGGCCGCCGTGCCGATCGACGGCGACTTCAAGGCGGACTCCCTGCTGTGGAAGGGGCACGAGGCCGAGCAGGCCGCCAACGGCCCCGACAAGCTGATCGCCACCGGCAAGGCCGACGTCAGGATGCTCGCCACCGCCGGCGGCGGCACCTCCTACGAGGTCAACCTGGTCAAGGACTGGGTCGCCAGGGCCCTCCCCCCGACCACCGTCGAGTACTACGAGCAGCCGGGCGGCCGGCACAAGACCGTGGACTTCGAGAAGCTGATCCCGATGGGACTGGAGTGGCTCACCAAGAACCTCACCGGTCCGCAGAGCGACAGTTGACGGAACGTCAGATCGACGGGCGGTCGGCATCGGTGGGGATAGGCGGGCGGCCCGGGCCGCCCGCCTATCCCTCGGCGCGGTGAGCGGCCATCGGGTCGGTGCCGGTCAGGCCGGCGCAGGCGGCCCACAGGCGTGCCGCGGCCGTGGCGTCCGTGAGGTGGTCCCAGAGGGGTTCGATCCTGGGTGCACCGCGCAGCCCGAACGCCCGGGGGCTCCACATCCGGCCGCCGCGGACGTCCGGGTCGAGGACGGCCCGGACAGCGGACCACGCGGCGGCGTCCTTGCCCTGGACGACGAGGCCGAGCGGTAGGTGGCGCAGCCGCTCGCCGGTGGTCCGGACGTGGACGGGCGGGCGCGAAGGGGTGAGGGAGTCGAGTGCGCCGCCGGGGTGGACGAGCACGCTCAGTGTCGTGCTGCCGGCGGCGCGCAGGCGGCGGTCGAGTTCGACGGCGAAGAGCATCTGGGCCAGCTTGGACCGCGCGTAGGCGCGCTTGGGCCGGTAGTCGCGCGCGCTCTGGAGATCGTCGAGGTCCAGGCGTTCGGACTTGGCGGCGAAGCTGCCGGTGGTGACGATCCGGCTGCCCGGGGTCGCCATGAGCAGGGGGGCCAGGTGGTGGGTCAGCGCGAAGTGGCCCAGGTGGTTGGTGGCGAACATCAGCTCGTGGCCGTCCCTGGTCTCGCGCCGCGGCGGATGGTCGAGCGCCACCCCGGCGTTGTGGACGACCGCGTCGAGGCGGTCCAGCCCGAGCGCGTCCACGGAGGCCCCGAGCGAAGCGTGGTCGGCCAGGTCCAGGGGCACGTGCCGCACCCTGGCGCCGGGGACGCGCGAGCCGATGGAGGCGATCGCGGCCTCGGCCTTCGCCCGGTCGCGGCTCCCGAGGACGACCGTGGCCCCGGCCCCGGCGAGCTGCTCGGCGACGAAGTATCCGATCCCCGCGTTGCCGCCGGTGACCAGGACGTTCCTTCCTGCTGCGGGAGGCAGCCGGTGGACGTCCCACCGCGAGGCCCGGGACGCGGAGGGTACGGAGGGTACGGAGGAAGTGGCGGGCATGGCGGGCTCCCGGAGGTTCGGAGTGGTCTGGCTGTGGGCGGGCCCGCACCTGCACGGCGGTCCGCGTCCGGCTCCCACCGTCCCGTCGGCGGCTCACAGCCCGCCGACAGGTCGCTGTCCCCGCTGACAGCCGGCCGACAGCCGACCGACAGCCGGCCCACAGTCGGCCGACATTGCCCGGCTCGGCCCGGCGTGGCCCTCGCGCGGCCCGGCTCGGCGCGAAGTGCCGCCCCCGCTTCCTCGGGCGCGTACGGACGGGCGGTCGAGGAACGGGGGTCCGGAGCGGCCCCTTCCGGATGGCATGTCCGCGGCCGGAAAATCCCAGGTCAAAGCCTTGTTCGTGGCCGGTTCGCGGGTCTAGCATTCCCGGCACGGCGGCCCCACCGCAGTCGGGCCGCCGAGCAGCCGCGCCCCCCGTCACCGCGGCTGGCCTCCCACACGGCCGGGGCCTCGCGAGTCACCCCCATCGCTCGCGAGACCCCGGCCGGTCGGCCCGACCGACACGGCCCTGGGACTCCCGGGTCCCCGGGTCCGGGCTCAGGAACTCGGGCCCGCCGGGGCTGCGCCGGTGGTCGCGGCTTCGTACAGGGCGCGGGTGACGGAGCCGAAGTAGGCGCTGTAGGAGACCTGACGGGTGTTGCCGCCGATGTGGTAGCCGCCGATGGTCCCGATCACGGCCCAGCCGCCGGGCCGGGGCACCAGCATCGGCCCGCCCGACGTGCCGCCGACGAAGCCGTCGCACGCGATGCGCACGAAGGTGCCGGGATCCGCGGGGTCGTCGCTGGCCCACCGGGTGGTCCGGCTCAGGCACTCCAGTGGCCGCTGCGCGGCGGCCGGGTACCCGATCATCCGCACCGCAGCGTGTCGGTGGCCGGAGCCGGTGAGCAGCTCGACCGCGCCGACCGCGTCCTCGATCCGTCGGCCGTCCCGGTCGGGCTCGGTCCTCGCGAAGCCGAAGTCGTACGCGGCCCCGCCGTGCGGTCCCCGGTCGTAGTACTCCTGCGGGACGTAGACGCCGCCGGTCCTGACCGGGAAGATGCCGAACGGCGAGAGTCCGTCGTGGTACTGCGGAACGAATGCCAGGTGCCGCTTGGGGGAGGTGCCGGAGGATCCGGTGAGGCAGTGCCCGGCGCTCAGCACGAGGTCGTGGCCGGGGCTGCGGACCACGGAGCCGGTGCAGGTGCGGTGCGTCCCGACAGCGTCGGTCCAGAAGAACGTGCCGGTCTGCGGCATGCCGTCGAAGCTCCTGCTCGGGGGGACCAACTCGCCGGGCCTCGGCCCGTCCGCCGTGGCCGGTGCGCCCGGCGCGGCCGGTGTGGCGGATTCGGCGCCGACGGGCCGCGCGGCCGCCATGCGGGCCGGGGTCCAGTACCTGCCGAGCTGCTCCGCGACCGGGTTGCCCGGGTACGGGGTCGCCGCCGACGCGGTCGGGGCGAGCCCGGCACCCAGCACCAGGGCGGAGGCGACCGCCGCGGCCCGTCCGACGGTTCGTGTCCGCCGTGCGGACGAGGGCGCCCGGCCGTGTCCCTCGACCGGTCTGGGCTCGGGCTCGGAGCCGGGGTCGAGCGGGGCGGGGATCGGCAGCCGGGACAGCGGAGGGATCGTCATGCCGGTGCAACCCCCGCAGGACGGGCCCGGTCACGGGCACTCCGCCGTGCGGCCCCGGGCGTACGGGAGGTCCTCGGTCCTCGCTTGGCGTCGGCCCGAGCCGCGGTGAATGATGGTGAACGGGACCCTTGTGCATGCGTGGATTTCGTGGACGGGAGTCACGTCATGACGGACATCGTGTTTGCCAACGTCAGTAATCCGATCACTCCGGACATTTCCATCATTCACGACGACGATTCTTTTCGCGTTCAATGGTCTGCACGCAACATCAGCAACCATGACATCTCCGCCTTCGTCGATCGTCTGGTCATCCAGAGCATCCCGGAAGGATGCCCGGGATCCGACAGCGTCGATCACGACACCGTGTTCGACAGTGACGTGGACGGGGCCGCGAGCGACTTCGCCGAACCCGACCTGCCCGCCGGTACGGCGGGGCCGCTGATGAACCCCTCGGTGGGACCCTTCGCGGCCGGGGACTACCGGCTCACCGTCACACTGGCCAACGATCTCGGCGTGGGATTCACCACGTTCGACTGCGTCACGATCGTGGCCCGCGTCGCGGCGGGTGCGACAGCGGGGTGAGCGGCCGACCGAATCCGTGATCCGTGATCCGCGTACGGGTCTGCGTGCACGTGTTGCCGACCCGTACGCGGACAGCCTCAGCGGGACCGGCGTCGGCACCGGCCACGGAACGTGGCGCTCGGCGGCGCGGAACGGACCGGACCAGCGGCGATCACAGCGGGTGGCCGCACTCCGCGTGTCCGCCCGCCGGCGACGCCGGATCCGGCGTTCCCGCAGGGGAGTTGGCGCGGCGTCGGCGGGCGGTGAGGCCTATGGTGGGAGGAAGGACCGGCATGCGCGCGGGCCGACGCCGTCTTCGGCTCGTGCCAGGGACGCCGTGCGGTCGACGGGCGGCGGCGTGCCGGCGGAAAGGGCACTCCGATGAGCGGCGACAGCAAGGAACAGCGGGACCTCTCCCCGCACTCGTTCACGCCGAGACCGGGCTCCGAACCGTCGGGCGACAACCTGACCGTGCTGGTCGGATACGTCGGCGCCGGGCCGACGGACGACCTCATCCGGCTCTACGTCGACGTGACCCTGGCGAGCTACTACGAGTTCGCCGCCGACGACGTGGTCCGCACCGCGGCGGTCGACCCGGACAACGCCGACAGCCCCCGGCGGCTCTGGATCAGGGACGCCGCCCAGGTCCGCCTGGTGCGGGTCAACCAGGTGACCGGTCCGGCGGCGTTCCTCCAGGGGCGCCTGCGCAGCCGGTTCGCCTCCCGGCTGGTGTCCCGGGCGATCCACCAGAAGGAGCCGGAGTCCGACCCGTTCTGGACGTGCCCCACCGAGATCTCGGTCACCGAGGCGACCACCGGCACCTGGCCGTGCTCGGGCACGGACGTCTGGCCCCAGTGCCCCGACTGCTGCTGAGCGGGACCGGCCAGGCCATGCAGGTGCCGGACGTTGCGCAGGTGCCCGACCGGGCCGCCCCCACGGCGCTGGGCACGGTCGACGAGCTGGTGGCAGCAGGGGTGTTGAGCGCGGACGAGGTCGTCGACACCGGCCTGGCCGTTGAGGTCGGTGCCCGACGCAATCGCAATCTGGTGATCACGCGGCCGGACGGCAGCGGATACTTCGTCAAGGTGCCCAACGAGCAGTCGCCCATGAGCCGGTCGACGCTGCGCTCCGAGATCGACTTCTACCGCGCCGCCGCCGGGCGGGGCCACCCCTTCGACGCCCTGCTCGTGCGGCTGGTGCACGCCGACCGGCAACGGCCCCTCCTGGTCCTGGAGTTCCGCCCCGAGCACCGTGGACTGGGCGACATCGTCCGGGAGCGCCCGGCCGGGGAGTTCCCCGTCTCGCTCTACCAGGAGACCGGCCGCCTGCTCGGCGAGCTCCACGCGGCCGGCCCGGACTGGACCGCGGCACCCACGGCACCGCCCGAGGTGGCTCCGGTGACCGACTACGGCCGCCCCGACCCGTGGCTGCTGTGCACCGCCAGCCGCGGCACGCTGATGCTGGTGGAGATGGTCCAGAGTTCCCCCGAACTCAGCTCGGGGCTCACCGAGTTGGTGAGCCGCTGGCGGCCCGGAACCGTCGTCCACGGCGACGTTCGGGCCGCCAACGTGCTGGTCCGCCCCCGTGGGCTCCACCCCGGCGCGGCCCGCCCCGACGCGGCCCGTGGCCGGGACATCCGGCTGGTGGACTGGGAGCTGTGGCACCTGGGCGACCCGGCCCAGGACCTGGCAGGGCTGGTCGAATCGGTCGTCCGGGCGGCCCTCGGCCCCGTCCTCGATCCCGCCCTCGCCGCACCCCCGTCCCGCCCGACCGGCACGGGCCCGCCCCCGACCGGACCGGGTGTCGCCGCCGCGGGCCTCGTCCTGCAGGCCACCTGCCGCGCCGTGTGGCGGGCGTACCTGTCGGTGCGCCCGTCGACGGTGACGGCGCAACGGGACCTGGCCGCCCGGACCGCGGCGTTCACCGCGGCCCGGCTGGTCCAGACCCAGGTCGAGGAGGCCGGCCGCAGCGAGGCCGTGTCCGTCGGCGGCTGCGCGATGCTGGAGATCGCGGCCAACATCTTCACCGACCCGGACCGGGCGGCGACCGAGTTCCTGGCCCTCACATGACCACGGGCACCACGGTGGCACTCCATCCGGACCTGACGGCGCTCACACTGGCGGTCACCATCCCGGATGCGGAACGGGCCCACGTCCGGGGCACACCGGCCGGTCCGGGCCAGGCTGCAGGGCAGGCCAGGGGGCATTCCCCCGGGCAGCCCCCGGGGCAGGGCGCACCGGCCGGCACAGCGCCGGGCGACCGGGTGGAGGACCTGGCCTCCGCGCTCTACTGGCGCTGCTACGTCCGGCCGAGCGGCCGGCTGGAGCCGGGGATCGTCGACGCCGACCTCGCCGGGCGCTTCGCCGCCGCCCTGAGCGCCGCCGTCCCGGACGACTGGGTGTGGGAGAGGGGTTGGCGGCTGGTCGGGGCGGGCCCGGACGGCCGGGTGCAGGTCCGGAGCAACCGCGTCGTGTACTGGACGGCGCCCGCGCGGGTCCGCGCGCTCCCGGCCTCGGAGCGCGCGCGCCCGGCCGACGCCGCCGCGCCCGGCGAACCCGCGCTGCCGGCCGTCGGCGACGCCTGCCTGGTCCTCGCCCCCCGCGTCCGGCGCAACCTCCTGACCGGCTTCCACACGGTGACCGGCTCCGACCCCGGAACGGCCGCGGACCAGGCCGCCGGACTGGTCCGCCTCTACTGGCACCTGCGGGACGGCGGCGCCCCCGCCCTGCTCGACGCCCTGCGCACCGGCCTCGACTCCGCGGCGGTCCCGTTCACGCTCAAGGTCCTGCGCGACCCCTCGCGGTACGCCCGGGCGGACGCCGGAGTCCTCTACCTCCCCCGGACCCGCTACCCGGAGGCGCTCCCCGTCCTCCGCAGCGTCCACCGGCGCCTGGCACCGGACCTGCGGGCCGACCCGCCGCTGCTCACCCTCCGCCTCGACCACGGCCTGGGACTGGCCGAGGACCCCGGCCCGGGCACCAGCTTCGGCCGGCACCGCTGCCGGCTGGTCGCGGACGCACTGTGGCGGCTGTACGACGAGGACGGTCCCCAGGGCCCCACCCGCCCGGAGCGGGCAACCGCAGCCGTGGCAGCGGAGTTCCGGCGCCGCGGTCTCGACCCCCTCGCCCCCCACCTGGCCGCGAACTCGCGCACCGGCTACGAGTGGCCCGGCCAGGGCCGCCAGCCGGGACCGTCACGCAGCGCAGGCCGGCCACGCACGGCAGCGCCCCCGGCCCGTACGGCCGACCCGGACGCCCTGCTCGCCACCGCCCGCCGCATCGGCCGGTCGATCTGCGCCGACGCCCGCTGGGAGTCCACCCGGACCCGCTGCACGTGGATCGCGCGCACCCTCACCGGCCGCGTCGGCCCGAACGCCTTCACACCGCGATCGGGCACGCTGGGCCCCGACCTCTACTCCGGCACCGCCGGCACCGCCCTCTTCCTGGCCGAACTCGCCGCCGGCACCGGCGAGGAGGAGTTCGCCCGCACCGCACACGGCGCGCTGGCCGCGGCCCTCGCCGCCGCACAACGCCCCACCCGCTCCACCCCGGCCCCACCCGGTCTGTACACCGGCCTGCCGGGCGTGCTCCTGGCCGCCGTACGGATCCGCCGACTGCTCGGCGACGCCCCCGGCACCGGTCCCGTCGAGCCGCTGCTCGACAGCCTCGTCGACGACCCGGAAGGCGACGCCGAGGACGACCTGATGGCCGGGCGGGCCGGTGCCGTCCTCGCTCTCCTGCAACTCGCCGAGGCACCCGGCTGGCGACGGCCGGGCCCGGCCCTCGCCCGGGCGGAATCCTTCGGGTCCGCGCTCCTCGCCCACGTCACCGCGTCCGGGCCGGCCGGACGGAACCGGACGCCGGACACACCCCCGTGGACGGGCCTGTCCCACGGCGCGGCCGGTGTCGCGCTGGCCCTCATGGCGCTCGCCCGGAGCACCGGGGACCGTACCCTCCTGCGGGCCGCCCGGGACGGATTCGCCGCCGAGGACGGCCAGTTCGATCCCGCGGCCGGGAACTGGCCCGACCACCGGGAACGCCCCTACGACACCTCCGGCGGCCCGGCGTTCATGGTGGCGTGGTGCAACGGCGCCCCCGGAATCGCCCTGACCCGCCTGCGCGCCGAGCAACTGGACCCCGAACGGCGCGCCGCCTACCGCCACTCCACCGAGGCCGCGCTGGCCACCACCCTGAGCACCCTGGAGCGACGGATCGCGCGCGTCGACTCGGACGCCACCCTCTGCCACGGCCTCGCGGGGCTGATCGACGTCCTGTGGACCGCCGGCCACCTCCTCGGCCGCCCGGACCTCCTCGCCGCAGCGCACGACGCCGCGCTGCGCCTGGCCGGGCGTTCCCTCGACGAGCTGCGCTCCGGCTCGCCGGGCGGCGCCGACAGCCCGTCGCTCATGATCGGGTCCGCCGGGATCGGGCACCTCCTCCTGCGCGTCGCCGATCCGGCGGCCGTACCGTCCGTCCTCCTCGGCCTCTGGGACACGGCTACGGCCACGGTTCCGCGCATTGGTACCCGGCCGGGGGACGGCTGAGGAACAGGGCCGCGAGGCTACCGGTCCTTCGTCTTCGTGTAGTACGTGGCGCTGAGGGTCCAGGCGATGAGCGGGCCGTGCTCCTCCCGGGCCAGCTCCACGGTCATGCCGGCCGGATCGGTCGAGACCTGCCGGCGCAGGCGGTGCCGGTCCCTCCCGGGCGGTGGCGAGGTGGTCATCAGGTGACCGCCCGGGATGTCCCACCGCACCCAGGCATGGTCGCTTCCGTCGAGCACGTAGTGCGGCCCGGGGTTGTCGGGCTCCGGCCCGGGAGCGAAGCGGCTCCGGTACGGCAGCTCGGGCGGCAGGCGTTCGATCAGCGCGGGTAGCGCCTGGTCCATCGGCACCGACGGCGCGAAGTAGGCGATGATCTCCAGATCCCCCGTCATCGCGTAGCGGTTCCCGCCCGACGAGTTGGGGAAGAGGTCGATCCGCGAGCCCCGCGTGCAGGTGTCGACCGCCTGGCTGAAGACCGGCCGCAGCTCGTACGTCCGCGCGATCGCCGCCAGCCGCGTCCGCAGCTGTGCCTCGGCGTCCTCGCAGGCCTGCCGGACGGCCTTCGAACGGGACAGCCGCCGCAGCCGCCACGCGGCGGGCACACCGGAGCCGAAAGCCGCCTGCAGCAGGACGAGCGCGATGACGGCGGCGCCGCCCAGAAACTGCTCCACCTTCGCCGGCCCGCGGCGCTCCTCGCTCATCCGCCCATGCTCACCGGACCGGCGGTCCCCGCGCCTGAGTACGCGTACTCAGGTGTCTGTGACCCTCTCCGTCCGTCGGCCCGCTCTCCGTCCGTCGGCCCGCTCTCCGTCCGTCGGCCTGCTCCCCGGCCGACGGCGGCCGGGCCGATGCGCGACGCGCCGACGGCAGTGCGGCGGGACCGCCGTACCGGCCGTCAGCATGGCGGGTGTGAGGACTGCGATGCGTTGTGTGGTGGCCCTGGCACTGGCCGCGGCCCCGGCCGGCCTGGTCGTCCCGCCCGCCGGGGCGGAGCCGGTCGGGCCCGAGGCCGCGTCCCGCTGGACGGCGCTCGCGCCCGGGGTGGCGTACCGGGAGCTGACGGTGCGCACCACGCACGGCAGCGCGCGGGTGTACGCCGTCCGTGCCGATCTGCGCAGGCCGGGCGTGCGGGCGGACCTGCTCTTCCCGGGCGCGGTGGCCGCCCGCGCGCCGCTGACCGTGCTGGCCGGCGCACACCGGGCGGTGGCGGCGGTGAACGGGGACTTCTTCGACATCAGCGAGGAGCAGCACCCGGGCGTCGAGGCCACTGGGGCGACCTCCGGGCCGGCCGTGTACCGGGGCCGGGCGTTGAAGGCGGCCGTCCCGGAGGCGCAGCGCTTCGGCTGGCAACCGCCGCCGGGTGACACGGCCGAGGACGTGCTCGGGGTCGGTGTGGACGGGGTGGCCCGCCTGGGCCGCCTGGTGCTGCGGGGCCGGCTGCGGGCCGCGGGCGGCGGTGCCTGGCCGCTGGGCGGGCTGAACCAGTACGCCCTCCCGGTCGGTTCGATCGGCGTGTTCACCTCCGACTGGGGTGCGGTGTCCCGGGCCCGCGCCGCATGCGGGAGCGACGAGTCGCGGAAGGCCCCCTGCACGGCGGACACCTGGGAGGTGACGGTCCGCCAGGGCCGGGTGGCGGCGGTCTCCGCGACCCCGGGGACGGGCCCGATCCCCGCGGGGAGCACCGTGCTGCTCGGCCGCGAGGCGGGCGCCCGCGCGCTGGCCGGCCTGCCCGTCGGCACGCCGGTCGCCGTGGACTACCGGCTCGCGTCGAGCGGGCCGGTGCCCTTCCGCTTCGCGCTGGGCGCCCATCGGCTGCTGCGCGGCGGGGAGGCGCCGGCCGGGCTGGACGACACGGTCGCCGAGCCGCGCAGCGCGCTCGGCCTCGCCGACGGCGGGCGGGTGCTGACGCTGTTGTCCACCGACGGACGCGAGGGCACCTCCACCGGCCTGACGCTGACCGAACTCGCCCGAACGGTGCGCGACCTCGGCTGCCCGGACGGCGCCTACCTGGACGGCGGCGCCTCCGCCACACTCGTCGCCCGCGACCGGGCCACCGGCGAGCTGACGGTGCGCAACCACCTCGACCACGGCCGGGAGCGCCCGATCCCCAACGCCCTGGGCATCCTCACCGGGTAGCGCCGGGTCTTCCGACCTCACCGCCCGCCCCACGAGCCGCCGCCGCTCGGGCCGCCGTCGTGCTGTCGGCAGAGGGCGGCTCCGGCTCGGGGGACGGGGTGCGTACGCGGTCCCCGCGCCCCCGCGCGCTGCACCGGACCGGGGTCGAGGTGCGCAGCGGCGCGAGCGCCTGGGTATCGGGAGAGTCGGTACCGGGTGGTCACGGGAGGTTGCATGAGCGAGCAGGAAGCAATGCCGATCTCGGAGGAGTTCCTGCTCGGGCAACTCGCCTCCGCCCAAGGGAGGTTCGGCCGAGCCGTCGACCACCTGCGGACCGCGTCCGCCCGCGCGGGACAGCACGCCCTGGACGGCTGCGCCCGCCTCGGCGCGAGCGCCGACGCCGCCCGGTGCGGGCGCGCCGTCCGCGGGCTGGGACTGGCCCGACCGGAGCCGTCGAGCGGCGGGCGCGGTTACGGCGACCGGCTGTCCCCGCGCGAGCAGCAGGTCGCCGAACTGCTCGCCCGGGGTGCCACCAACCACGACATCGCCCGGGCCCTGGTGCTGTCCCAGCGGACGGTGGAGAAGCACGTCGCGCAGGTGCTCAGGAAGCTGGGCACGATCAGGAGGAACGTGGGCAAGGTGTTCCCCCAGGAAGGGTGACGGATCCTCGTTCAGGCGGTTCGGACGGTTGGGAAGCGGTCGGCGCCGCGGGCCCAGTGGCCGTGGCGCATGACGGCGACCAGGTCGAAGCTCTCGGAGTCGACGATGACGAGGTCGGCGAGTTTGCCGGTTTCCAGGGAGCCGGTGCGGTGGTCGAGGCCGAGGAGGCGGGCGGGGGTGGTGGACAGTGACTCGACGGCCTGGTTGAGCGTCAGTTTGCCGATGGTGAGGGCTCTTCGGAAGGCCTGGTCGAGGGTGAGGGTGGAGCCGGCGATGGAGCTGCCGTCGGGGAGCATGGCGACGCCGTTGGTGACGCGGACCTGGAGGGGGCCGAGGGGGTAGAGGCCGTCGCCCGTGCCGGCGGCGCCCATGGCGTCGGTGATCAGGGCGACGCGGTGGGGGCCGGCGGTGCCGTAGGCGAGGTCGAGGACGGAGGGGTGCAGGTGCACGCCGTCGTTGATCAGCTCGACGGTGACGCGTTCGTCCTCCAGCAGGGCGACGATGGGGCCGGGGGCGCGGTGGGCGATGGCGGGCATGGCGTTGAAGAGGTGGGTGGCGACGGTGGCGCCGGCGTCGATGGCCTGGAGGGTGGTGGCGTAGTCGGAGTCGGTGTGGCCGACGGCGGCGATGATGCCGAGGTCGGCGAGCATGCGCACGGAGTCGAGGCCGCCGGGGAGTTCGGGGGCGAGGGTGACCATGGTGGCGTGGCCGCGGGCGGCGTCGACGAGTTTGCGGACGAGGGCCGGGTCGGGCTCGCGCAGCAGGTCGGGGCGGTGGGCGCCGCAGCGGCCCGGCGAGATGAAGGGGCCCTCGAAGTGGATGCCGGCCAGCACGTCGTCCTCGACGAGTTCGGAGAGGACGGCGGCCTGGCGGGCGAGCTCGTCGATCTCGCCGGTGACGGTGGAGGCGACGGTGGTGGTGGTGCCGTGGTGCAGGTGGGTTCGGGCGGCGAGCAGGGCTTCCTCGGCGTTGCCGGAGGCGTAGGAGGCGCCGCCGCCGCCGTGGACGTGCAGGTCCACGAAGCCGGGGACGACGGTGTGACCGGTCAGGTCGAGGTCGCCGGGTTCGGCGGCGCCGCCGCTCGTGACGGCCGTGATGCTCTCGCCGCGGACGGTCAGGCGGCCGTCCTCGACGACACCGCCGGGCAGGACCAGCCGCGCACCGGCCAGGACAGTACGGTCACGGTCATTGGTGGTCATGCGGAGGCACCTCCGGGAGTGGTCGGCGCGGACGAGCGGAAGGCGGCGCTGTTGGGGTAGCGCCGCCTTCCGTGACCTGGCCGCACCGCGCCGCCGTCACGGTGTCCGGGGGTGGCCAGGGGTCTGGGGTCCGGTCGGATCAGTAGTCGGTCAGCGAGAAGATGTGCAGGGCGGCGTTGTCCGGCAGGGTGATGGACTGCAGCGTCTTGCCGTCCGGCACGCTCACCGACGCGTAGGAGACCACGTACTTGGTACCGAACTGGTCGGGGCCGTGCGGGCTGTTGCGGTGGGTGGTCGTGATGGCGGTGCTGTCGCCGAAGGCGGTCGGGTCGGCGGTCAGCCAGTTCGGGAAGCCGAGCGTGGCCTGGCCGCTGGTGCCGTCGGTGAAGTGGAGGGTGAGGGCGCCGGAGACGTCGCCGCCGCTGGAGGCGCCGAGGAAGCCGATCGTGCTGCCGTCGGTCGGGAAGGCGATGGTCTGGCCGCGGGCCACGATGTTGTCGAACTGCCCGGAGCCGCCGGCCGGCCAGGCGAAGGTCCGGCCGCCGGCCGCGACGCTGGAGCCGCGGGTCACGCCCGCCGCGGCCAGGGCGTCGGAGGAGAAGCTGTCGCCGGCACGGTCGAAGGAGCCGGCGGTGGCCGCGTCGTCGTCGCTGATCGCGGTGGAGTTGAGGGCGGTGGTCCAGTCCGCGTAGGTGGCGCCGGCGTCGGGGTGCAGCCGGTAGACGACGGCGGAGGTGGCCGGGACGGTGGCGGAGATGGTGCCGGAACTGCTGGTGACCGCCTTGCTCCACAGGTCCTTGAGGGTGAAGCCGGAGGCCGAGGTGCCGACCTCGGTGCCGGTGGTGGAGACGGTCCGGGCGGTGGCGGACTTGTTGAGCAGGGCCACCGCGATGTCGCCGTTGGCCAGGGGCTTGGCGTAGACGGCGGTGTCGTCGTCCGAGGCGACCGGGGTGGCCTGGACACCGAGGCGGTCCTGGTCCAGGGCGATGATGTCGGTGTTCCCTGCGTCGGCGACGACCTGCGGGGTGAACGCCGCGGCGCCGGTCATCTTGATGTTCAGCGGCGCGGAGTACATCGCCCACATGCTGAGCTGGGCGCGCTGCTGGTCCGGCGTCATGGAGCTCTGCCCCAGCGCGAGCTGGTCCGGGTCGTTGAAGTGGCCCGCTCGGGCGTAACCGGCGGTGGCATCGCTCTGCTCCAGGCTGGTGAGCGTCGCGGCCCAGTTGTTCCCGCCCACGTCGGCGGCCATCCGCCACTCCTGGGAGGTCTGCCCGATGCCGGCCATGACCTTCTGGAAGACGGGCGAGCCGGTGCTCTGGTTGTCCCAGTTGAAGTACGCCGGGGCCGAGCAGTTGAGGGTCATGTGGGTGCCGTGCGCGGCGTTGGCCTTGGCGATGGCCCGGGCGGCCTGCCGGTAGGCGTCGATGGCGACGTCGGCGTCGTGGTCGGTGGTGAGCAGCAGGCCGGAGGTGGAGGTGCGGGTGTGCGGGTAGCAGTAGTCCATCTTGATGTAGTCGACGCCCAGTGAGGCGAAGTACTCGGCGTCCTGGGTGAAGTGCCCGTAGCTGCCGGAGCCGCCGTCGCAGGTGAGGTCGCCGCCGTCCTCGTAGATGCCGAACTTGAGGCCCTTGCTGTGGACGTAGTCGATGGTGGCCTTGATGCCCTGCGGGTACTTGCTGGGGGAGGTGATCAGGTTGCCGGCCTGGTCGCGGCCGTGCTGGGCGGCGGGGACGACCTGGGTGCCGGTCCAGTCCTGGCCGTTGTCCTTGATCATCCAGTCGTCGTCGACGGCGATGATGTTCCAGCCCTTGGCAGCCAGGCCGTTGGCGACGACGGCGTCGGTGTCGGCGCGCACCAGCGCGTCGTTGGTCTGCCGCCAGCTGCCGGGCCGGACGATCATCGTGGGGGTGGCCTGCAGGGTGTGGTCGGCGATGTTGCCGGGCGCGGACTCCGCGGCGGCCGGCTGGGCGGGCAGGCCGGTGGTCAGTCCGGCCGCGGCGACGAGGGTCGCGGCGGCGAGTGCGGGCAGTCTGTTGCGTCGCACAGGGGCTCCTTGGGGGGCTGGTGGGCGGGGAGGAGGGGGGCAGGGGGCGGGCGCTCGGCGGCGGCTGGTCAGGGGGTGCTCAGCGAGCGCTCAGCGGCGGGCGGCGAGCAGGGCGCCCGCGCGGCGCAGCCAGTGCAGCGGCCGGCCGCACGCGGCCTCCGCGGACCCGGCCAGCCGGGTCAGCGTGAGCACCGCCGGGACGGCGGAGTCCCCGGCGACGACGGCGGCCGGTGTGCCGGCCCGGCGGGCCCGGTGCAGGACCTCGCCGGCCGCCTTGCCACGCAGGCTGGTGGCGTCGAAGCGGCCTTCGCCGGTGATCACCAGGTCGGCGTCGGCGAGGGCTTCGTCCAGGTGCAGCAGGTCGGCGACGGCGGCCGCGCCGGGGGTGGTGACGGCACCCCAGGCGGCGGCCAGTCCGTAGGCGGTCCCGCCCGCCGCCCCGGCGCCGGGGGCCGCGGGGTCGCCGCCGAGCAGGGCGGCGAGCTGTCGGAGGCCGGCCTCCAGGGCCCGGACGTCCTGCGGTCCGGCGCCCTTCTGCGGCCCGTACACGGCGGCGGCGCCGTCCGGGCCGAGGAGCGGGTCGGTGACGTCGGTGAGCAGCCGCACGCCGTCCGGCGGGGGCGGGAGCAGTCCGGAGCGGTCGACCCGGACGGCGGCGGTCAGGGCACGGCCGCCGTCCGGGAGTCGGTTGCCGTCCGCGTCGAGCAGCCGGAGTCCGAGGGCGCAGAGGAGCCCGGCGCCGCCGTCGGTGGAGGCGGAGCCGCCGAGGGCGACGGTCAGCCGGCGGGCTCCGGCGGCGAGCGCGGCGGCGATCACCTGGCCGGTGCCGCGGGTGGTGGCGGTGAGCGGGGCGGGGGCGGCCATCAGCGGCAGGCCGCTGGTGACGGCGAGTTCGACGAGGGCGGTGCCGTCCGGCAGGAGCGCGTAGGAGCCGGTGACGGGCCGGCCGTCCGGTCCGGTGCAGCCGGGCACCCGGCGGACGACGGCCCGCGGGGTGGCGGCGAGGACGGCCGCGGTGGTGCCCTCGCCGCCGTCGGCCATGGCGCGGGTGAGGAGTTCGTCGCGCGGCCGGACCGAGAGCCAGCCCTCGCGCAGGGCGGCGGCGGCTTCGGCGGCGGTCGCGGTGCCCTTGAAGGAGTCGGGGGCCAGGACGACCCTCACCGGGCGGCCGCCGGTGCGAGGTGCGGTTCGACGTGGGTGCGGTGGCGTTCGGCGAGCAGGCCCAGGGTCCGCGGGCCCGGGGTGTTCCAGACCTGCTCGTTGAAGATCTCGACCTCGACCCAGCCGGTGTAGCCGGCGGCGGTGACCTTGGCGGTGAGCGCCGCGAAGTCGATGTGGCCGTCGCCGACGTGGCCGCGCCCGAGCAGGGTGTCGGCGGGCAGCGGGAGGGTCCAGTCGCACACCTGGTAGGAGGCGATCCGGCCGCCGCGCCCGGCGCGTTCGAGCTGTGCGTCGAGTTGGGGGTCCCACCAGACGTGGTAGCTGTCCACGACCACCCCGACCTGGTCGGCGGGGAAGGCCTCGGCGAGGTCCAGGGCCTGGCCGAGGGTGGAGACGACGGCGCGGTCGGCGCAGAACACCGGGTGCAGCGGTTCGATCGCCAGCCGGACGCCGAGGTCGCCCGCGTGCGGGGCGAGCCGGGCGAGGAGGTCGGCGACCCGGGCGCGGGCGCCGGCGAGGTCCCGGCTGCCGTCGGGCAGCCCGCCGACCACCATGACGAGGGTGTCGGTGCCCAGTTCGGCGGCCTCCTCCAGGGCGGCGAGGTTGTCGGCGAGCGCGGCCCGGGTGGCCTCGGGGCCGGTGGCGGTGAGGAAGCCGCCGCGGCAGAGGCTGCTGACGGCCAGTCCGGACTCGCGGACGAGGCGGGCGGCGCGGGCGAGGCCGGTCTCGGCGACCTTGTCGCGCCACAGCCCGATCGCGGGGATCCCGGCGGCGACGCAGCCGTCGACGGCCTCGGCCAGGCTCCAGTCGCGGGTGGTGATCTGGTTGAGCGAGAGCCTGGTCATGCGGTGACCCCCGCGAGCTTGAGGAGGTCGCGCATCCGGCCGGCGGCGAGGTCGGGGTCGGGCAGGACGCCGGCCGTGTCGGCGAGGCGGAAGAGTTCGACCAGGTGGCGGGTCGAGCGGGCGCTCTGGGCTCCGGCGACCATGGTGAAGTGCGGCTGGTGGCCGGCGAGCCAGGCGAGGAAGACGATGCCGGTCTTGTAGTGGTACGTCGGCGCGCCGAACAGGTGGCGGGCGAGCGGCACGGTGGGGGCCAGCAGCGCGTCGTAGCGGTCCGGGTCGCCGGCGTCGAGGGCGTGCAGGGCGGCGGCGGCCCGGTTCGCGATCGGGTCGAACACGCCGAGCAGGGCGTGGCTGTGCCCGAGGTCGTCGCCCTTGATCAGCTCGGGGTAGTGGAAGTCGTCCCCGGTGTAGAGGCGGACCCCGGCGGGCAGGGAGCGGCGGAGCGCGACCTCGCGTGCGGCGTCGAGCAGGGAGACCTTGATGCCGTCGATCCGGTCGGCGTGCGCGTGGATGAGGTCAAGCACCGTCCCGGTGGCCCGGTCGAGGTCGTGGGAGCCCCAGTAGCCGGCCAGGGCGGGGTCGAACATCTCGCCGAGCCAGTGCAGGATCACCGGCCGGGCGCTCTGGCGGATCAGGCCGCCGTAGACGGTCAGGTAGTCCTCGGTGCCGGTGGCCACGGCGGCGAGGGCGCGGCTGGCCATCAGGATCGGGCGGGCGCCCGCCTCCTCGGTGACGGCGAGCTGCTGCTCGTAGGCGGCGGCGATGTCCGCGAGCGAGGGGGCGGGGGCGGCGAGGTGGTCGGTGCCGACCCCGCAGGCGAGCAGGGCGCCCTCGCGTCGCCTGCCACCAGCCCGGCCGGAAGCGCTGTGTGCCGCCCCTTCGAACGCCCGGGCCTCGGCGCCGGAGCGGATGATCAGCTCGCGGGTGGCGGCCCAGTCGAGGCCCATGCCGCGCTGGGCGGTGTCCATGGCGTCGGCGACGCCGAGGCCGAGCGACCAGAGGTGGCGCCGGAAGGCCAGGGTGGCGTCCCAGTCGACGGCGGCCGGGGCGCCGGGCGCGTTGTCGCCCAGGGGGTCGGCGACGACGTGGGCGGCGGCGAAGGCGGTGCGCGAGCGCGGCGGGTGCGCGGGCAGGTGCAGCGGCTCGGGGTCGCGCAGCCGCAGCCGGCCGTGGCCGGGCAGGAGGATCTCGGTCATCACAGCTCCAGCGCGGGGACGTCGAGGCGGCGGCCCTCGTGGGCGGAGCGCAGGCCGAGTTCGGCCAGCTGGACGCCCTTGGCGCCTTCGAGGAGGTCCCAGTGGTACGGGGAACCGGTGGCGACGTGGCGCAGGAAGAGCTCCCACTGCACCTTGAAGCCGTTGTCGAACGCGTCGTTGTCGGGCACCTGGTGCCACTGGTCGCGGAACGACTCGGTCACCGGCAGGTCCGGGTTCCAGACCGGCTTGGGGGTGGTGGCCCGGTGCTGGACGCGGCAGTTGCGCAGCCCGGCGACGGCGCTGCCCTCGGTGCCGTCGACCTGGAACTCGACCAGCTCGTCGCGGTCCACCCGGACCGCCCAGGAGGAGTTGATCTGGGCGGTGATCCCGCCCTCCAGCTCGAAGATGCCGTACGCGGCGTCGTCGGCGGTCGCCCGGTACGGTTCGCCGCGCTCGTCGTGGCGGAGCGGGATGTGGGTGGCGGTGTGGGCGTACACCGAGCGCACCGGGGCGATGACGTTGTCCAGCACGTAGCGCCAGTGCGGGAACATGTCGAGGATCATGCCGCCGCCGTCCTCGGCGCGGTAGTTCCAGGACGGCCGCTGGGCCTGCTGCCAGTCGCCCTCGAAGACCCAGTAGCCGAACTCGCCGCGCACGGACAGGATCCGGCCGAAGAACCCGCTGTCCACCAGCCGCTTGAGCTTGAGCAGGCCGGGCAGGAACAGCTTGTCCTGCACGGCGCCGTTGGCCACCCCGGCCTCCCGTGCCAGCCGGGCCAGTTCCAGGGCGGACGCCAGGGTCTCGGCGGTCGGCTTCTCGGTGTAGACGTGCTTGCCGGCGGCGATGGCGGCCTTGATGGCCGGTTCGCGGGCCGGGGTGACCTGCGCGTCGAAGTAGATCTCGGCGAGCGGGTGGGCCAGGGCCTCGTCGAGCGAGGTGGTCCAGTGGGCGAGGTCGTGGCGCTCGGCGAGGTCGCGCAGCTTGGCCTCGCTGCGGCCGACCAGGATCGGCTCGGGCCACAGGACGTCGCCGTCGGGCAGCGGGAGCCCGCCCTGCTCGCGGATGGCGAGGACGGAGCGGACGAGGTGCTGGCGGTAGCCCATCCGGCCGGTCACGCCGTTCATCACGACGCCGAAGACCTTGCGGGACATGGGGGTTCTCCTCTGGTCCTGGGTGGTTGTGCCGATGGTGGTGCCGACGGTCCGTCAGGCGGTGAGGTGGATGTCGGACGACAGCACGGGGTGGGCGAAGGGCAGCCCCGCGGCGTACCGGGCGAGTTCGTCGGCCGCGGCGGCGGCCATCCGGTGCAGTTCGCCGCCGAGGGAGCCGGCGACGTGCGGGGTGAGCAGGACGTTGGGCAGGTCGTAGAGCGGGGAGTCGGCGGGCAGGCGCTCGGGCACCGTGACGTCGAGGACGGCGTTCAGGCGGCCGGCGACGAGTTCGGCGGTGAGCGCGTCCTGGTCGACGAGGGAGCCGCGGGCGGTGTTGACGAGGGTGGCGCCGTCGCGCATCGCGGCGAGCCGCTCGCGGCTGATCAGGTGCCTGGTCCCGGGCAGCTCGGGGGCGTGGACGCTGACCACGTCGGCGGTGGCGCACAGGGTGTCCAGGTCGACGGCGCGGGCGCCGAGCTCGGCGGCCTGGAGCGGTCCGAGGTACGGGTCGTGGACCAGCAGCTCCAGGTCGTACGGGCGCAGCAGTTCCAGGACGCGCCGGCCGATCCGGGAGGCGCCGACGATGCCGACGGTGCGCCGGTAGTTGCCGATGGCGCCGAAGTCGGCGTGCGGGCTGAAGTCCTCGCGGTCCCTGCGGTAGGCGGAACTCAGCTGCAGGACCTGCTTGTTGGCGAAGAACACGGCCGCGACGGTGTACTCGGCGACCGGCAGGGCGTTGGCCCAGGCCGCCGAGGTGACCTGCAGTCCGCGACGCCAGCAGGCCTCGGTGACGTGGTGCTTGACGGAGCCGGCGGCGTGGACGACGGCCCGCAGGGCGGGTGCCGCGGCGAGCACCGGGGCGTCCAGCGGCGGGCAGCCCCAGGAGCTGATGATCACCTCGGTCTCGCGCAGCGCGGCGGCCGCCTCGGGGGCGGTGAAGTCGTCGACGACCAGGGCCGGGTCGAGGACGGCGAGTTCGGTGAGCCGGGCCATCGTGGCGGGGGCGATCAGCCGTTCGGCCAGGCCGGGCTGCATGGCGAGCAGGGCGCGGGGGCGGCGCGGGGCGTCGGGCGGTGTGGCGGGTGCGGTGGGCACCAGGGGCTCCCGTTCGGCGGAGGTGATGGGGTGGGTCACTTGACGCTGCCCGCGGTGAGTCCGGCCTTCCAGTGGCGCTGCAGGACGGTGAAGGCGACCACCAGCGGGAGGACGGCGAGCAGCGAGCCGGTGACCACCAGCGGGTAGTACTCGGGGAAGGCGTGGGTCTGGCTGTTCCAGCTGTAGAGGCCGAGGCTGACCGGGAAGAGCCGGTTGTCGGAGAGCATCACCAGCGGCAGGAAGAAGTTGTTCCAGATCGCGGTGAACTGGAAGAGGAAGACCGTCACGAAGCCCGGCATCACCATCGGCAGCCCGATCGAGCGGAAGGTGCGCAGCTCGCCGGCGCCGTCCATCCGGGCGGCCTCCAGCACCTCGCCGGGCAGGTAGCCCTCGCAGAAGACCCGGGCGAGGTAGACGCCGAACGGGTTGACCAGGGAGGGCAGGAACACCGCCCAGAAGGTGTTGACGATGTGCAGCTGCGAGGCGAGCAGGTACATCGGCAGGGCGAGCGCCGTGGTCGGCACCAGGACGCCGAGCAGCACCAGCCCGAACAGCTTCTCCTTGCCGCGGAAGGCGTACACGTGGAAGGCGTAGCCCGCCGCGACGCACAGCAGTGCGCAGAGCAGGGCGCCGATCCCTGCGTAGAGCAGGGAGTTGAGGTACCAGCGGAAGTAGATGCCGTCGCCGGTGACGGCGAGCCGGTGCAGGTTCTCGCCGAGGTGCCAGCGGGCGGGGCTCAGGGTGTTGCCGCCGAGCAGGTCCCCGGTGTTCTTGCCGGCGGCGGCCAGCAGCCAGCCGAGCGGGAGCAGGGTGTACGCGGTGGCGAGGAGCAGGGTGCCGTTGACGGCCGCCCTGGAGAGCGTCCAGGGCCGGTGCCGGGCCGGTGCCGGGGTGCGCGGGCGGGTGGCGGGCGCGGGACGTTCGGGGGCGGTCACGGTCATGCCGGGGACTCCTTGCGCTGCGGCCGCGAGCCGCCCGTGAAGCGGGTGACCACGAAGGACAGGCCGGCCGCGAGCAGGGCGAGCAGGACCGAGGAGGCGGCCGCGAGGTTGTAGTCGTTGCGGTCGAAGGCCGCGGTGTAGCCGTACATGTTGGGGGTCCAGGTGCTGATCACGCCGGGCGCGACGCCGTGCAGGATCATCGGCTCGGTGAACAGCTGGAGCGATCCGATCAGGGTGAAGAGTGCGACCATCGCGACCGAGGCGCGGATCAGCGGGACCTTGATGCCCAGGGCGGTGCGCAGCGGTCCGGCGCCGTCCACCACGGCCGCCTCCAGCACCTCGCGCGGCACGGCCTGCAGGGCGGCGTAGAAGATGACCATGTTGTAGCCGGTCCACTCCCAGAGCGCGATGTTGACGACGGCCGGCAGCGGGTGGCCGAGCAGGTCGGGCTGCACGCCGGCCGAGCCGAGGGCGTCGACGACCGGGCTGATCCCCGGGGTGTACAGGTACATCCAGATCAGTGCGGCGATGATGCCGGGAACGGCGTGCGGCAGGAACAGCGCCAGCTGGAAGAACCGGCGGGCCCGGGCGAGCGCCGAGTCCAGCAGCAGGGCGAGGGTCAGCGAGAGGCCGACCATCAGCGGGATGTACAGCAGGCAGTAGCCGGCCGTGATCAGCAGGCCGTTGCGGAAGGCGTCGTCCCCGAGGGCGCGGGTGTAGTTGGCCAGGCCGGTGAAGACCGTCTCGGCGTCGCCGAAGCCGAGGCCGGAGCGGTGCTCGGTGAACAGGCTGAGGTGGACGGCGTAGCCGATCGGCACCAGCGTGCAGGCGGTGAACAGGAGCAGGAAGGGCGCGAGCAGCAGGGCGGGGGCCCCGAGCCGTCCGCGCCGCCTGACGGTGGAGGCGCGGACGGAGCCCTGGCGGCGGTCGGCCGCGGGGGTGCGGGCGGTCATCCCTGGGCGACCTTGAGCCCGCGGTTCTTCAGCTCGGCCACGGTGGCCTGCTGGGCGGTGGTGTCGCTCTGAGCGATGCCGCCGCCGGAGGTGAGCTTGGCGAAGGAGTCCTTGAGGGAGTTGTTGGTGGCTCCCATGGTGGGGCCCCAGGTCCACGCGGTGCGGATCGACTTGGCCGCGTCGGCGTAGAGCGCGTAGACGTCCTGGCCGCCGTAGAAGCCGGTGTCGAAGGCGGCCTTGGCGACCGGCACGAGCGCGGGCGCGGCCGGGAAGGCGGAGGAGGTGCCGGAGGCGATCCGGGCCTTGATGCCCTCGGGCGTGGTGGTCGCCCAGGCGGCGAAGGCGACGGCGGCCTTGGCCTTCTTGCTGTCCTTGGACACGGCGAAGGTGGTGCCGCCGAGCATGCCGCTCGCGGGCGCGCCGTCCCAGGTCGGCACCGGGGCGACGGCCCAGGTGCCGGCGGCGTCCGGGAGCGTGCTCTTCAGCACGCCGCCGCCCCAGGAGGCGCCCACGTAGCCGGCGGTCTCGCCCTTCTGGAGCGAGGCGGTCCACTGCTGGCTGAAGGACGGCTGGACCCGCACCAGGTCGTCGTCGATGAGCTGCTGCCAGTAGTCGGCGACCCGCTTGGTGGCGGGGGAGTCGATGTCGACCTTCCAGGCGCCGTCGGCGGTGTCGAACCAGCGGGCGCCGCCCTGCCAGGCCAGGGCCTCGAAGGGGCTCGGGTCGTCGGGGAAGAAGGTGGCGATCCGGGTGGCGGGGTCGGCCTGCTTGAGCTTCTGCGCGGCGGTGCGGAACTCGTCCCAGGTCTTGGGGACGGTGATGCCGGCCTGCGCGAAGAGGTCCTTGCGGTAGTAGAAGGCCTGGGGTGCGGCGTCCAGCGGCAGCGCCCAGGACTTGCCGCCGAGCGTGGTGAGGTCGACGGCCTGCGGCAGGTAGTCGGCCTTGAGTTCGGCCGTCACGAGCTTGCTGATATCCTGCACCGCGCCCTGGCTGACGAAGTCGGGCAGCTGCTGGTACTCGGTGTTGAAGACGTCCGGGGCGTTGCCGGCCTTCACGGCGTTGGAGATCTTGGCGTAGCCGCCGGCCACACCGGAGGGGATCTCCTCGAAGTCGACCTTGACGTCGGTGTGCGAGGCGTTGAACGCGGCGACCACGTCCTTGGTGCCCTTGGCCCAGCCCCAGAAGGTGATGGTGACGGGCTTTCCGTCGGCGGCGGGCTGGTCCTGCCTGCCGCCGGTGCTGCCGCATCCCGCCAGAAGGGCGGTGGAGAGGGCGACGACGGCGGCGGTGGTGGTGAGCCGGGGAGCTCTGCGGCGACGGGGGGTGGGGGAGGGCATGGTTCAGCTCCAGGGTGAAGGTGGCAGACGCCGGAGGGAACCCGAGGGCTCAGCATCGGCCGAGCGGGGCGGGGCCATCCTGACCCCGGCATTCGATCGACGTCAAGACCGTTTGATCGAATGATCTGGAATCTTTGCGCTCGGGGATGGTCGGCCGACGGCTCGGCAAGCCAGTGCTTGAGCATGGACGATGGCCTGGATGCGACGTCCGGGGAAGGGCATCGACGACCCTTCAGCTCGATCATTCGATCAGGAATCTTGACGAACGATCGATACCTGCCTACATTCGGCGGCGCGTCAGCCAGCCGACGAAGGACCGCCCATGCACCTGCCCGCCGAGGACCGCCGCAGCAGCCCGTACACCGGTTGGACCCGGGCCCACTGGGAGGCCG
This sequence comes from Kitasatospora sp. NPDC085464, assembly GCF_044541955.1. Classification (NCBI taxonomy): domain Bacteria; kingdom Bacillati; phylum Actinomycetota; class Actinomycetes; order Kitasatosporales; family Streptomycetaceae; genus Kitasatospora; species Kitasatospora sp. NPDC085464. The sequence continues at coordinate 103,469 of NZ_JBITTM010000003.1, read as the reverse complement.
TCGCCGACGGCCTGCTGGCCGCGGTCCGCCCCCACGCCAGCCCCGGCCAGGCGCTGATCCACCTCCCGGGCCCCCGCCCGAGCATCTCCGGCCGCCGGTCGGACGGACTGGAGGGCTACGCCCGCACGTTCCTCCTCGCGGCCTTCCGCACCGCCGGCGCCCACGGAACGGACCCGCAGGGCCTGCTCGACCGCTACGCCGCCGGCCTCGACGCCGGCACCCGCAGCCCCACCCTCGAACGCGACCTCGCCGACGGCGACGCCGAATCCTGGGGAGTGATCGCCGACCGCTCCCAGCCCATGGTCGAGGCCGCCTCCGTCGCCCTGGCCCTGCGCCTCACCCGCCCCTGGCTCTGGGACCGGCTCGACGACGCCGTCCGCCAACGGGCCGGCGCCTGGCTGGCCGAGGCGCTCCGGCGCACGCCCGTCGACAACAACTGGTGGCTCTTCCCGCTCACCGTCGGAGGCTTCCTCGCGGAGGCCGGCATCGAGACCGAGGCCGCCCGCGAAGCCGTCGAACGCGGCCTCGACCGGATCGAGCAGTGGTACCTCGGCGACGGCTGGTACACCGACGGCCGCCCCCGGGCCTTCGACCACTACAACGGCTGGGCCCTGCACCTCTACCCCGTCCTGCACGCCCACCTCGCCGGCGACGCCGCCCTCCTCGCGCGCTACGGCGCCCGGCTCGAAGCCCACCTCGACGGCTACGCCCGGCTCTTCGGCACCGACGGCGCCCCCGTCCACCAGGGCCGATCGCTCACCTACCGGTTCGCCGCCGCCGCACCCCTGTGGGCCGGCGCCCTCACCGGCCACACCCCGCTCGCCCCCGGCACCACCCGCCGGATCGCCTCCGGCGCACTGCGCCACTTCCTCGACCGGGGCGCCGTCACCGCCGACGGCCTCCTCCCGCTCGGCTGGTACGCCGCCCACCCGCCGCTGGTCCAGGAGTACTCCGGCCCCGCCTCCCCCTACTGGGCGAGCAAGGGCTTCCTCGGACTGCTGCTCCCCGCCGACCATCCGGCCTGGACCGCGACCGAGGAACCCGGCCCGGCCGAGCGGGAGGACGCCGTCGTGCCCTTGCCGCAGCCGGGCTGGCTGGTCCAGTCGACCGCCGCCGACGGCCTCGTCCGGCTGCACAACCACGGCAGCGACGACCAGCCCGCCGACCGGGTCCACGCGGACGACCCGCTGTACGCCCGGCTCGCCCACTCCACCGCGACCGCACCCGTCCACGAAGGCCCCGCCGACAACCACTTCGCCCTGCTCGTCGACGGCCGCCCCAGCGAGCGCGGACGCATCCGCCCGCTGGGTACCGGGCCGGGCTGGGCCGCCTCCTCCCACCGGCCCCGCGCCGGCGGCGGGGCACCTCCCGGAGTGACCGTCACCTCCCTCGTCCTGGCCCGCGGCCGTGACGAGGTGCGGGCCCACCTGGTCACCGGCGCCGAGGCGGGGACCACCGTCCGCGAGAGCGGCTGGGCCGTCGCCGGCACCGGTGTCGAGGCCGGCACGGAACGGCTGTCGGCCCGGGTCCGCACCGAACGGCCGTCGGCCGGGGCCCGCACCGAGCGGCGGCTGACCGCGGAACTCGCCGGGGTCCACGGCTACACCCGGGCGTCCGTCGACCCGGTCCCCGCAGGGACGGCCTTCGGCCCCGCGGCCGCCGTCCCCGTCCTCCTCGGCACCACCGGCGAAGGGACACGGCTGTTCGTCTCCGTCGGCCGGCTCACCGCGGAGCCCGCACCGGCCGGAGAGCAGCCGCGCATACGCACCGAGCAGCCGCGCGTGCGCACCGAGCAGCCGCGCGTGCGCACCGAGCCGACGCGTGACGGCCACCGGCTGACCGTGGACTGGCCGGACGGCACCCGTCAGCGGGCCGAACTCGCCGTCGGATCCGTCACCGTCCGCACCCTCTGAGGAGCCCCCGTGCCACTCGCCCTGTCCACCCTCGGCCTTCCCGGCCTGCCCCTCGCCGCCGCCGCCCGCCTCGCCGCCGACACCGGCTGGAACGGGCTCGAACTGCGCTGCGCCGAGGGCGAGAGCGTCCACCCGGCGATGACGCCGGCCGAACGCCGCGGCGCCGTCCGGGCCCTGGAGGCCGCCGGGGTGACCCCGGTCCTCCTCGCCACCTACGTGGGAGTGGCCGCTCCCGGCGACGACCGGCCCGTCCTGGACGCCCTCCGCTCGCGGCTGCGCCTGGCCGCGGACCTGGCGTGCCCCGCCCTGCGGGTCTTCCCGCAGGGCGGCGACGGCCCGGTGGCCGAGGCCGACCGGCGGGCGGCGCGCAGGCTCACCGCGGTCGCGCCGGAGGCCCGCAGGCTCGGCGTCCGCGTCCTGGTGGAGACCCACGACTCGCACCGCGCCGGGCGCGACGTGGCCCGGCTGCTCGACGGCGTCCCGCACGACGCGGCGGGCGCGCTCTGGGACCTGATGCACACCCACCTCGCGGGCGAGCGGCCCGCCGACACGCACACCGCACTCGCCGGGCGCCTCGGCCACGTCCAGGTCAAGGACGTCGCCGCGCCCGACGACCTCACCCCGCTGGCGCTCGGCGCCGGTTGCCTGCCGATCGCGGCGTGCGTACGGCTGCTCCCGCCCGACGGCTGGGTCTGCTGGGAGTACGAGGCGCCGTGGCACCCGGCCGCGGCCCCGCTGGCCCCGCTCCTGGCGCAGGGGGCCCGCCGGCTCGCGGCGTGGCGCGCCGGGGGCTGACGGGCGGCTCGTGGCGGCTCCGCGGCCCTGCACGCTGGGCGCCGACGGCGGCCCGGACCGGCGCGGACGCTGGACCGCTCCCGCCCGGCGGGATCAGCCCCGGACGGGCAGGGCGCCGCAGGAGGAGCGCACCACCAGGGTCGGCAGCAGGCCGATGTGGTGCGCCGGCAGGTCGGAGCCGGTGGACATCCGGCGCAGCAGGAGGTCCAGGGCCACGGTGCCCACGGCCTGCTTCGGCGGCGCGACGGCCGTCAGGGGAGGCGTCGTCAGCGCGGCGAACACGTCGTCGTAGGAGATCAGCGCCAGGTCCTCCGGGACCCGCAGTCCGCGGGCGCGCAGGAGCTGCGGCAGCTGGATCGCGTCCCGGTCGTTGTGCACGAGGACGGCGCGCACACCCTGTTCGGCGTGGTCGGTGAGCCGGTCGGCGAGCCACTGGGGGTCGGCGGGGGCGATCGGGTCGGTGCCCCAGGGGTGGACGTCGACGACCGGGTGCGCCTCGATCCCGAGCACCCGGGCGGCCTCCGCGTAGCCCGCCCGGACCTCGTGCGCGGTCCAGGTGTCGTTGCGGGCGGCGAGCAGCACCGACCGGTGCCCCAGGGCGGCGAGGTGACGCAGCGCCAGCAGCACCCCGTGCCGGTGGTCCGAGACCACCGCGTCGAGGTCGGCGGCGACGGCTCCGGCCGCCGCCCGGCGCTCGACCAGGACGGTGGGGACCGGGAGCTTGGTGAGCCAGTCGCCCTCGTCCGGGGCGCCGGGCCGCCAGTTCGGGGTGAACAGCAGGCCGTCGATCCCCGATCCGAGGATGCGCTCCACCTGGGCCCGGTCGTCCTGGGCCTCGTACGGGGAGATGCCCAGCACCAGGCGGGCGCCGGCCGTCGTCGCGGCCGACCGGGCGCCCTCGATGATCTCGTCGAAGTACGAGCCCACGGTCGGCACCAGCATGCCGATGACCGGTCCGCCGCCGCCGGCGCTTCGGTGGCCGGCCGTACCGCCCTGCGGGAGGGAGACCGATCCGTGGGAGCGCCGCAGCAGGCCGTTCTCGGCCATGGCCGCGACGTCACGGCGGACGGTGACGGTGGGCAGGCCGAGCCGCTCGGCGAGTTCCGTCACGCGGACGGAGCCCAACGCGCGCACGACGTCGAGGATTCGCGCCCGACGCTCTTCCGCCGAGATGGCCACGGTGTCGCCTCCTGGGTCGTCCCTGTGCTGCCGGCAAACGATCGAATCGTATCGCACGATCGAAAAACGATCAAAAGCCTGGTCGGGGTCGGCGTGAACCGCCTGGAGTGCCCGTCCGCGAAGGGGTCGGCCGTGGTCGGCGGGGAGCGATCCTTCGGTCGAGGTGTTCATTTCTGATCGATTGGTCTATCTTGTGCTCACCTTCAAGCATCTTCAAGCAGCTTCATGCAACTTTGCGCAGGAGACTCGATGTCACACGTCGCCGCTGAGATCGCCAGCCAGCCCGCATGCTGGTCCCGGGCACTGGAGTCGAGGCCCGAAGGCCTCCCCGAACCCGGAGAGCGCGTCGCCGTCCTGGGGTGCGGTACCTCCCTCTACATGGCGCAGGCCTATGCCGAACTGCGCGAGGGCGCGGGCCTCGGCGAGACCGACGCCTTCGCCGCCTCCGCCTTCCCGGAGAGCCGCCGCTACGACCGGGTGCTCGCGATCACCCGCTCCGGCACCACGACCGAGGTGATCGACGCCCTCCGGCGGACGTCGCAGACCCCGACCACGGCGATCACGGGCGACCTCGACACCCCCGTCACCGCCGCGGCCGACACCGTCGTGGACCTCTCGTTCGCCGACGAGAAGTCCGTCGTGCAGACCCGCTTCGCCACCACCACCCTGGCCCTGCTGCGCGGCCACCTCGGCCTCGCCCCGGCCGACCTGCCCGACCAGGCCCGCCGGGCCGTCGACCGGGAACTGCCCGAAGGCGCCCTCGCCGCCGAGCAGTTCACCTTCCTCGGCACCGGCTGGACGGTCGGCCTCGCCCACGAGGCGGCCCTCAAGCTCCGCGAGGCCTCGGGGAGTTGGACCGAGTCCTACCCGGCCATGGAGTACCGGCACGGCCCGGTCAGCATCAGCGCGCCCGGACGCGTCGTCTGGTTCTTCGGCGAGCCGCCCGCCGGCCTGCTCGACCAGGTCCGCGCCACGGGCGCGACCGTCATCGGCTCCGACCTCGACCCGCTCGCCGAGCTGATCCGCGCCCAGCGGCTCGCCGTCGCCCTGGCCGGCGCGCGGGGCCTGGACCCCGACCGGCCGCGCAACCTGACCCGCTCGATCATCCTCGCCCAGCCGTGACCGTCATCGCCCTCGACGTCGGCGGGACGGAACTCAAGGGTGCCGTCGTCGCCGACGACGGCACCGTGCTGCAGTCCGAGCGCTGGCTGACCCGGCCCGACCGCGGCCCCGGGGCCGTCATCGACACCGTCCTCGGCTGCGCCGCCGAACTCGCCGACCTCGCCCGCCGCGCGGGCACACCGCCCAGGGCGGCCGGTCTCGCCGTGCCGGGCCTGGTCGACGAGGCCGCCGGGACGGTCCTGCGGGCGGTCAACGTCGACTGGCGCGACGTCCCGATCCGGCAGTGGCTCGCCGAACACCTCGGCCTGCCCGTCGCGTTCGGCCACGACGTCCGCGCCGGCGGCCTGGCGGAGGCCCGCCTCGGCGCGGGCCGCGGCAGCGACTCCTTCCTGTTCGTCCCGGTCGGCACCGGCATCGCGGCCGCCGTCCTGCACCACGGCAGGCCCGTCACCGGCGCCCTCGGGGCGGCCGGCGAACTCGGCCACCTCGTCGTCCGGCCCGGCGGCGACCCCTGTGCCTGCGGCGGCCGGGGCTGCCTGGAGACCGTCGCCTCCGCCACCGCCGTCGCCCGCCGGTACGCCCGGCTCACGGGGCGCCGGGGGACCACCGCCGAGGAGGTGCACCGCCGCGCACACGGCGGCGAGCGCGAGGCCGCACGGATCTGGGCGGAGACGGTCGACGCCCTGGCCGACGGCCTGGCCGCCGCCACCGTCCTGCTCGACCCCGAACGGATCGTCATCGGCGGAGGACTGGCCGGGGCCGGCGAGGACCTGCTCGGCCCGCTGCGCTCCTCGCTCGCCGAACGCCTGACGTTCCGGCCGCCGCCCCGACTGCTGCGGGCCGAACTCGGCCACCGCGCGGGGAGTCTCGGCGCCGCCCTGCTCGCCCTCGACCTCGTACCCGGAGGCCCCCGGTGATCCTCACCGTCACGCTCAACCCGGCCGTCGACGTCACCTACCGCCTCGACCGGGTGGCGCACCACGGCAGCAACCGGGTCGACGCGGTGGCCGAGCGGGCCGGCGGGAAGGGCGTCAACGTCGCCCGGGTGCTCGCCGCGCTCGGCCACGACACCGTGGCCACCGGCCTCGCGGGCGGCGCCACCGGCGAGGCCCTGCGCGCCGACCTCGCCACCGCCGGACCGCGCGACGAGTTCGTCACGGTCGACGGGACGACCCGGCGCACCGTGGCGGTGGTCGAGGCCGCGGCCGGGGACGCGACCGTCTACCTGGAACCGGGGCCCGTCGTCAGCGCCGACGAGTGGGCCCACTTCACCGCCCGGTACCGCCGACTCCTGCGCACCGCCGAGGCCGTGGTGCTCTCCGGTTCGCTGCCCGCCGGTGTCCCCCCGGACGCCTACGGCACGCTGGTCGCCCTCGCCGCCGAGGCCGGTGTCCCGGCCGTCCTCGATGCGCAGGGCCCCGCCCTGCGCGCGGGGCTGGCCGCCGGCCCCGCGCTCGTCAAGCCCAACGCGGCCGAACTGGTGGCCACCGCGGGCCCGGTGACCCCGCTCACCGGGGCCCGGATGCTCCGCGCCGCCGGTGCCCGGGCCGTCGTCGTCTCCCTCGGCCCCGGCGGGCTGCTCGCCAGCACCCGGGACGGCGACTGGCGGGCCCGCCCGCCGCAGCAGGTGCACGGCAACCCGACCGGCGCCGGGGACTCCGCCGTCGCGGCCCTCACCCTCGGCCTGGTCGCCGGCACCCCCTGGCCCGACCGACTCGCCCAGGCGGTCGCCCTGTCCGCGGCCACCGTCCTCGCCCCGCTCGCCGGCAGCTTCGACCCGGCCGACCACCGACGGCTGCTCCCGCTGGTCACGGTGCGGCCCGTGTCCCCGCCGAGCACGCCCCCGCCCCCGCTTCCCCCCTCCCCCCAAGGAGAGCCATGCCCCTCGTAGCCACCGGCTCGATCGTCGAGCCCGCCGCCCGCGGCCGACACGGAGTCGGCGCCTTCAACGTCATCCAGCTCGAACACGCCGAGGCGATCGTGGCCGGCGCGGAGCGGGCCGGAGCGCCGGTCATCCTGCAGATCAGCGAGAACGCCGTCCGCTACCACGGCGCGCTGGCCCCGATCGGCCGGGCCACGCTGGCCGTGGCCCGGGCCGCCGCCGTGCCGGTGGCGGTCCACCTCGACCACGTGACCTCCACCGACCTGGTCCGCGAGGGCGTCGAACTCGGCTTCACCTCCGTCATGTTCGACGCCTCGACGCTCGACTACGAGGCCAACGTCCGGGCGACGGCCGCCGTCGTGTCCCGCTGTCACGCGGAGGGCGTGTGGGTCGAGGCCGAACTCGGCGAGGTCGGCGGCAAGGACGGCGTCCACGCCGCGGGGGCCCGTACCGACCCGGGCGAGGCGGCCGCCTTCGTGGCGAGCACCGGCGTGGACGCGCTCGCCGTCGCCGTCGGCAGCTCGCACGCCATGCTCACCCGCGACGCCGTCCTCGACCTGGAGCTCATCGCCTCCCTCGACAGCGCCGTCCCCGTGCCCCTGGTGCTCCACGGCTCCTCCGGAGTCGCCGACGACCACCTGGCCGCCGCCGTCGAACACGGCATGACGAAGGTCAACATCGCCACCCACCTCAACAAGGCGTTCACCACCGCCGTACGGGCCTGCCTCGACGGCCGCCCGGACCTGGTGGACACCCGCCACTACCTGGGCGCCGGCCGCGCCTCCGTCGCCGCCGAGGTCGCCCGCCTGCTCGGCGTGCTCCGGGCAGCCTGAGCGAAGCGACGCGAACCGCGCGGTGCTGTGCGGCGCCGCGCGGCGCGGCGCGGGGGAAGGAGGAGGTCCCGGCCGGCACCCGGGAGCGAACGGCCGGGGACGTGCGGTGCGGTCGGCCGACGTCCGGAAGGCCGTTGGAGTGGCTGGAGCGTCACCTTCAGAGGCCGGGGGCGCAAGGTGTGGTGCGATGCCCACGTGAGATCCGGGGGCCGGGCTCGGGACGCGACGCCCGCCCCGGGCCGTGGACCACGGAAGGAAACCCCCATGCTGCTCCGCGCGCTGGCCGCCACCGGTGTCGCCGCATCGTTGTTCGGCTCGTCGGGCCTGGGCGGCAGCCCGCACCCGCCGCCGGTCCCGATCGTCATCGACAGCGTGACGGCCAACGGCTCCGGCTGCCCGACGGGGACGGCCGCCGTGAGCGTGTCCCCCGACAACACCGCCTTCACCGTCACCTACAGCACGTACCTCGCCCAGGTGGGGCCCGGGTCGTCGCCGACCGACTACCGGAAGAACTGTCAGCTCAGCCTCGTCGTGCACGTCCCGGGCGGCTACACCTACGCGGTCGTGTCCGCCAGTTACCGCGGCTTCGCGTCACTGGCGCCCGGGGGCGACCGGGATCCAGCGGGCCGGCTACCACTTCCAGGGCAGCAACCGCACCACCAACTCGACCCATCGTTTCGACGGCGCGTTCAACGACGACTGGGAGGTGACCGACAGCGTGGACGCCCGCGCCCGCGTCTTCGCCCCCTGCGGAGCCGAACGCAACCTCGACATCAACACCGAACTGCAGGTCGATCAGGGCACGTCGAGCCCGAGCGCCACCAGCTTCATGGAGATGGACTCGACGGACGGCAGCATCACGTCCGTGTACCACCTGGCCTGGAAGCGGTGCCGGTGAGCTCCTGACGCTGCGTTCCCCGCTGACGGCCGCCCTGCCGGACCCGTGGTCCCGGCAGGGCGGCCGTCGCGGTACGGCCGTCAGCTGTCCGGCGGCCGACGTCAGGCGTCGGTGCCCGCGGTCGGGGCCGGCCGCGGGATATCCGCTGGCCTGCGGTCGGCGGGGCCCGGCAGGATGCCGCCATGACGACGAGCGGAGCCCCCGGGACGGCGGCCGAGGCGGTGCGGGAACTGCGCGGGATCGCCCACTGGTGGGTCGACGGCCGGCACGTCGAGCCGGAGTTCCTGATGCAGGCGGCGCTCCGCGCCCTGGCCGCCGGCGTGGACACCCCGTCGCTGTGGCTCCTCGCCTGGCTGCTCAGCGGTGAGGAGGACCAGGCGCCGGAACTGTTCGGCCGCGTGATGGACGAGCTCGGGTTCGGCCTCCACCCGCTCGGGGAGCACGAGGACTACTGGCAGGGCCGACTGGCCCTCGCCCGCTGGTGGGCCGCCGAGATCGTCGGGGGGTGGCTCGATCCCTACGAGGGGGCCGGACTCATCATCGAGAACGTCGCCGAGGCCTACGGGGCGTGCGAGGAGCTGGCGCCGATGGTCGACGCGGTGGTGACGTACACGACCCAGGCCCGGCCGCAGCTGCCCCCGGGCGAGATCACCGCGCACCTGACCCGGGCCGCCGGTGAACTCCTGGTCCGCATTCCGCCCCGCCCGGTCTGCTCTGAGGTCGGGGTGGCCGGAACCCGGCGAAGCGACCGAAGCGACCGAAGCGACCGAAGCGACCGAAGCCGCGGGGCCGTCCAACGGTACGCTCCGTGGCCGGCCGCCGGTGAGCCGCGCACCGCGGGACCGCGCCCGTACGGTCCTGCCCTCGCGGGGTGGTGCGGGTGCATGGCAGCCTGGAGGTGGAGTCTCCGGGCAGGTCGCCCGTGCGGGCGACACGGTGCTTTCGAAGGAGTCCGTGCCATGGCTGGTGGCACCACGGGCAGTGGCAGAGGCAGTAGTGGCCGCACCGTCGAGCGTGCCTTCGCGGGCGGGTTGACCACGTTCGCCGGGATCATGCTGATCTTCGGCGGCATCATGGCGGTGTTCCAGGGGATCTCCGGCATCGCGCACGACGACCTGGTCGTGGTCACCAAGGACTACACGTTCTCGATGAACACCACGGGCTGGGGATGGATCGATCTGGTCCTCGGCGTCGTCCTCGTCCTGGCCGGGACGGCGCTCGTCGGGGGCGGGGGTGCCGTGTGGGCGCGGGTCGTCGGTGTCATCGCGTCCGGGCTCGCGATGATCGCCAACTTCGTCTGGCTCCCGCACTACCCGTTCTGGGCGGTCGTTCTGATCGCGATCAACGCCTTCGTCATCTGGGCGCTGTGCGTCGGGACGACCAGAAGACTGAGCTGAGCTGACAGCCGCACCGGCCCGTCCCGCCGTTCACCGCGCTCGGCCCCGCGGCCGGCGGCCCCCGCCGCCGGCCGATCGAGGTCAGAGCGGCGAGAGGAGGCAGAACTCGTTGCCCTCCGGGTCGGCCAGGACCGTCCAGGAGATCGCGGACCGGTCGACGCCGGGGTCGGTGGCACCCAGGGCGAGCAGCCGGGCCTCCTCCGCGGCCGGGTCGTCACCGCGGTAGGGGCGGACGTCGAGGTGGACGCGGTTCCACCCGCTCTTGGTGTCGGGGGTACGGAGGAACTCCAGGTAGGGGCCGACGCCCCGGGCGGAACGCATGGTCGCGTGGTCGTCGGTGACCTCGTGCAGCGTCCAGTCCATCGCCTCGCCCCAGAACCCGGCCATCGCCCGCGGGTCGGCGCAGTCGACCACCACCGCGGCGATCGGCCCGGTGTCCTGGTGGCCCGGCCGGGGATCCAGGACGCAGAACTCGTTGCCCTCCGGGTCCGCCATGACCGTCCAGGGGACGTCGCCCTGACCGATGTCGGCGGGCCGCGCACCGAGGTCCGTCAGGCGCGCGACCAGCTCCGCCTGGTGCGCGGCCGAGGTGGTGGCCAGGTCGAGGTGGACCCGGTTCTTGACCGTCTTGGGCTCCGGGTGGGCGATGATGTCGATGCAGACGGCCACCGGGTCGGGGTAGGCGAAGCCCACGGGTTCGAGGTTGGTCACGCCGGGCGCCTCGCTGTCGATGCCCCAGCCGAGCGCCTCCGCCCAGAACCGGCCGAGCGCAGCGTCGTCCTGGGCCTTCATGTTGATCTGCACGAGTCGGGTCGCCATGCCCAAGATCATATGACCCGCCGTCGGCCCAGGGGGCGGTCACGGTCGGAAGACCCCGGCCGGCCCGGTCCTCGGGCCCGGGCGCCGGTCAGGCGTCGAGCACCTGGCCGTGCCGCTTGACGACCGGGCCCTCCGTCGACCACGGGAACTCGATCCAGTCGTCCGTCCGCTTCCACACGTACTCGCACTGCACGAGGGAGTGCGACTTCTCGTAGATGACGGCGGACCGCACCTCGGCGACGTGGTCGAGGCAGAAGTCGTGCACCAGCTTCAGCGTCTTGCCGGTGTCGGCGACGTCGTCGGCGATCAGGACCTTCTTGCTGGTGAAGTCGACCGCCTGGGGGACGGGCGCCAACATGACCGGCATGTCGAGGGTGGTGCCCACGCCCGTGTAGAACTCGACGTTCACGAGGTGGACGTTCTTGCAGTCCAGCGCGTACGCCAGACCACCCGCCACGAACACACCGCCGCGGGCGATGCTCAGGATGAGATCGGGCTCGTACCCGTCGGCGGCGATCGTCTGCGCGAGTTCGCGCACCGCCTGGCCGAAGGTCTGGTAGTCCAGGGTCTCGCGCACTTCAGTCACAGTGTCCAGTGTCCTCGGCAGGCGGTCGGGCGGCGAGCTGCGGCGCGCCGAGCCGAGGTCACCGCGGGACGCCCGCCGGCCCCGCGACCTCAGGGCGCGGTGGCCTCCCAGGCCGCCTCGATCATCCGGAAGACCTCGTCCACCGTGGCTTCGGGATCCTCCGCCTGGCAGGCCAGCGCGTAGGCGTCGACGGCGAACCGAGCGGTCGCCCGGCAGGCCGTCGCACTGCGGGACAGGTCGGGATCGGCGGCCAGCGCCGCCGCCAGCGCCTGCGCGTGCCGCAGACCCATCGACTCCTCGTACTCCCGCAGGGCGGGCGACCCCTCGATCATGCGCCGGACCGGGGCACTGCCCTCCGCGGTGCAGTGCCCCACCAGGGCCCGGACCTCGCGGTGCAGCGCCCCGATGAGCGGCTCGTGCGGGCCGCGGTCGGTGACCGCCCGCGTGAGGCGCTGCTCGAAGTCCTGGTCGCGCTCGAAAACCAGGGCCTCCTTCGAGGCGAAGTGGGCGAAGACCGTGGTGACGGCCACGTCGGCCTCGGCCGCCACGTCACGGATGCCCACGGCGTCGTACCCGCGTTCCAGGAAGAGCCGCAGCGCGGTGTCGGCGATCTTCCGGCGGGTCGCAGCCTTCTTGCGTTCCCGGCGTCCGGGCGGCTCGGTCATGCCGTGACACTACCAGATACGAATCACTAACCGTTGCGAAACACTATCCGTTAGGCCTAGTTTCGGCTGCATGAGGAAAATCAGCTTCGCCGAGTTCGGCGGTCCCGAGGTCCTGCACCTGGTGGAAGCCGAGGAGCCCCACGCGGGCCGCGGCCGGATACGCATCGCCGTACGGGCGGCGGGGGTGAACCCCGTCGACTGGAGGATCCGGGAGGGCCAGGTCCTGGGAGCCCATCCGGTCACGCTGCCCGCCGGGGTCGGGCTGGACGCCGCCGGCGTGGTGGACGAGGTCGGCGAGGGCGTCGAAGGGGTCGAGATCGGCGACCACGTGTTCGGCGAAGGCACCGACACGTACGCCGAGTTCGCCGTGCTGTCCGCCTGGGCCCGCATGCCCGCGGGACTGACCTTCGAGGAGGCGGCCGGGTACCCGTCCGTGGTGGAGACCGCCCTGCGCATCATCCGCGAGGTCGGCGTGCGGCCCGGGCAGACGCTGCTGGTCAGCGGCGCGTCCGGCGGCGTCGGCTCAGCGGTGCTGCAGATCGCCCGCGAGCGCGGCATCACGGTGATCGGCACGGCCGGGGCCGCGAACCAGGACTACCTGCGCGGCCTGGGCGCCCTCGCCACGACCTACGGCGGGGGCTGGGTCGAACGGGTGCGGCGCCTGGGCCGGGCCGACGCGGCCCTCGACCTGGCCGGCTCGGGCGTGATCCCCGAACTCGTGGAGCTGACCGGGGACCCGCGCAAGGTCGTCTCCATCGCCGACCTCGGCGCCCCGCAGCTGGGCGTCCGCTTCTCCGGCGCGGCCGGGAGCGTACCGGACGCGCTCGCCGAGGCCGTCGACCTCATCTCCCGGGGCAGGCTCCACATCCCGGTCGAGAAGTCCTACCCGCTCACCGAGGCCGCCGCGGCGCACGCCGACAGCCGCGCCGGCCACACCCGCGGGCGCCGGGTCCTGGTCATCTGAGCCGCCGCCCGCCCGGTGCCCCCGCACCGCCCCGGGGCCCGACCGGCCCCGGGGCGCCGTGCTGCGCCCGCCCGCTCCCGTGCCGCGCCCGCCCGCTCCCGGGCCTCAGCGCTGCTCCTCCGGGCGGCCCGCGACCTCCCAGCGGGTGTGGAAGGTTCCGTCCCGGTCGACCCGGTGGTAGGTGTGCGCGCCGAAGAAGTCCCGCTGGCCCTGCACCAGCGTGGCCGGCAGGCGCCCCGCCCGCAGGCCGTCGTAGTAGGCGAGCGCGGTGGCGAAACCGGGTGCGGGCACCCCCAGTTGGACGGCCGCCGAGACGACCCGCCGCCAGGCCGACTGCGCGGAGCCGATCGCCTCCTGGAAGTGCGCGTCGGTCAGCAGCGTCGGGCGCTCCCGGTCGGCCTCGTACGCGGCCCTGATCCGGTCCAGGAAACGGGCCCTGATGATGCAGCCGCCGCGCCAGATCGTGGCCATCGCCCCGGGGTCGATGTCCCAGGAGTACTCCGCGCTGCCGGCCTGGATCTGGTTGAAGCCCTGGGCGTAGGCCACCATCTTGGAGGCGTACAGGGCCTGTTCGACGTCCTCCGCGAACCGGTCCGCCGCCGCGCTGTCGAGCCAGGTCTCGGTGGGGCCGGGCAGGCCCCGGCCGGCCCGGCGCAGCGGCACGCTGCCGGACAGCGCGCGGGCGAAGACCGCCTCGGCGATCCCGCTCACGGGCACGCCGAGGTCCAGCGCGCTCTGGACCGTCCAGCGGCCGGTGCCCTTCTGCTCGGCCTGGTCGAGCACCACGTCGACGAAGGGCTTGCCGGTCGCCGCGTCGGTGTGGGCGAGGATCTCGGCCGTGATCTCGATCAGGTAGGACTCCAGGCGTCCGCCGTTCCAGGCCCGGAAGACGTCGGCGATCGCGGCGGGCTGCAGTCCGGCTCCGTGCCGCAGCAGGTCGTACGCCTCGGCGATGAGCTGCATGTCGGCGTATTCGATCCCGTTGTGGACCATCTTGACGAAGTGGCCGGCGCCGTCCGGCCCGACGTGGGTGCAGCAGGGCTTGCCGTCGACCTCGGCCGCGATGTCCTCCAGCAGCGGCCCCACGAGCCGGTAGGCCTCCGGCGTGCCGCCGGGCATGATGCTCGGGCCCTCCAAAGCACCCTGCTCGCCGCCGGAGATCCCGCTGCCCACGAAGTGCAGTCCGCGTTCCCGCAGGGCCGCTTCGCGCCTCCTGGTGTCGGGGAAGTGCGCGTTCCCGCCGTCCACCAGCACGTCGCCCGCGTCGAGCAGCGGCACCAGTTCGTCGATGACGGCGTCGGTCGGCGCCCCGGCCTTGACCATGATGACGATCAGCCGGGGGCGTTCCAGGGCCGTGACGAACGCCTCCGTGGTCTCGGCGCCCACGAAGTCGCCCTCGTGCCCGAACTCCTCCAGCAGCGCCGCGGTCCGCGCCCACGTGCGGTTGTGCACGGCCACGCGGTGCCCGTGGCGGGCGAAGTTCCGGGCCAGGTTGCGGCCCATCACGGCCAGGCCGGTGACGCCGATCCGGGCCGGTGCCTGTGCGGTCATGGCGGGCCTCCTACTCCGCGGAGAGGGCGAGGACCTCGTCCTCGGGGAGTTCGACGTACTGCTCTCCGTCCGCCTCGAACTGCGCCCCGGCGCGCAGGTTGAAGAGGATCCGCTCGCCGACCTTGACGTCCACCGGGTGCGGCTTGCCGCTCCCCAGGGGCCGGCCGGGCCCCACCGCCACCACCTCGCCCTTCCACCGGTCCGGATCCTGCGGGGCCGCCCCGCCGATCGGCTTGACGATCAGGTGGTCGTGCTTCGGGTGGAAGTCGGGCATGACATGGTCCTCTCACGTAGCGCCTGCGGCGCAGCCGGGGCCGCCCCCACCCATCGATTCTGCCGGGGTTCGGGCGTCCCGCACGCGAACGGCGCCGGGGCGGGGGAGCCGCCGGGCCCGGGCCTACTCCGTCCGGGTGGCCAGGGCCGCCGCTTCGGGGCCGATCGGCCTGGTGAGGAAGTGCTCCCGCACCCGGTCGGTGACCACCCGCCGCAGTGTCGGCTGCACCACCTCGGAGGTCGGGATCGCGTCCCACCGCATGTACGGCCACCACCGCTCGTGCGCGGCCAGCAGCATCCGCTCGCCGCCCTCGACATCGCCCTCGACGGCGTACCAGCCGGCGAGCCACAGACAGAGGTAGTACTGCTCCGGGAGCTCGCCGAGCGACTCGACCAGCCCGCGGGCGCGGGCGAAGTCATTGGTCCGGGCGACCGCCTCCCAGGCGACCCGCTTCTCGCGCGGCGCCAGCGCCGCGAACTCGCGGCCCAGCAGCCACTCGCCGATCACGCCCTCCCGCGGTACGAGCGGCCCGCCCCAGTCGTAGTGGCAGGGCAACAGCCACTCCACCGGCCGGAGGTCGAGCTGCTCGGCCAGCCAGAGCAGTCGGTCCCGCAGGATCCGGCCCTCCGGAACGCGGGCGGCCGCGGCGCGCAGCCTGGGCTGCGCGGGGACGCCCGCGTACAGCTGGGCGACCAGGAACGCCTCGTCGAACGGCACGTCCTGGTCGCACAGGTCCCCGCCGTCCGGTCCCTGACGTTCGATCAGCAGCTCGGCCAGCTCGCCCGCCTCCGCGAAGCGGTCCTCCCAGCAGAGGATCTGGACGGCCGCGGCTCCGGCCTCCCACGCCGGGTCGGGTCGTGCGGCGGGATCGGTGGCCAGCGCGAGCAGTTCGGGGAGCACCTCGCGGTGCCCGCCGTGCCGGGCTCGGGAGGTCAGGCGTTCGGCAGATGTCACCCCACCACCCAAGCACAGGGGCACCCGGCGTTGACGCGGGGCCGGGGGCCGCGGGGGATCGGGGGATCGGTGGGTCGCGGGGGATCGGGGGCGCGGACATCGGTGAAGCACGGCAGTACTACGATCTCGGCCATGGGGCTGCGTTGCCACTCGTTCATCGAACAGTGCCGGCCCCGGACGGCCTGCGTCCGCTGCGCGTTCCGCGCCGTCAGGTAATCGACGATGTCCGATCCGTCGAGCCTTTCGAACCCGTCGAGCCTGTTGCACCCGTCGAACCGTCGAAGCCGCCGCCGACGTGCCGCGCCCCGGTCGACCGTTGCCCGCTCGACCGTCCGACCACCACCCGACCCCACCGAACCCGACCCCACCGACCGAAAGTGCTGCCGACATGCGACCCGCCCTCTTCACCATCGACCTCCCCGGCCCGGGACGGCTGAGCACCATGGCCAGACCCCGTGGCCACGACTGGCTCGACGACGAGATGGCCGCGCTGAGGAACCACGGCGTCGACGTCCTGGTCTGCGCCCTCACCGGACCCGAACTCGACGAACTCGGCCTCGCGGACGAACCCCGCGCCGCCGCCGCAGCCGGGCTGCGGTTCGTCGCGATACCCGTCCCCGACCGCACCGTCCCCGATCGCGCCGCGGTCCTGCCCACCTTGCACGGGCTGGCCGGACGGCTGCGCGACGGCGCACACGTCGTCACCCACTGCCGGGCCGGCATCGGACGTTCGTCCCTGCTCGCGGCCGCACTCCTCGTCCTGGACGGCGTCGATCCCGACACCGCCTGGAACCTGATCGAACGAGCCCGTGGGCTCGCCGTCCCGGACACCGCCGAGCAGCGGGCGTGGACGACGGAACTGCTCGCACAGCCGTGAGGCGACCGACCGCTCTACAACTGCTCGAAGTGGAAGGAACGGATGAAGCAGTCGCGCGGCTGCCCGATCGCGAAGAGAACGCAGTCGAGGACGGACCGGGCGGTCAGCGGGTCGCGTGCGGTCCGGGAGGCACCGTCCCAGCCGGCGTGGAGCGGGTCGCCGTCCGTGAAGTCCGGCGGGTAGAGCGAGATGACGCGGATGCCCTCGGGGCGCAGCCGGTGGGAGAGGACGTCGGCGAAGCCCGCCTGGGCGGCCTTGGCCGCGTAGAACGCGGGGTGCGCCTGGGACCGGTGGTCCCGGGCCTCCGCGGCCGAGGAGACCAGGTTGACCACGTCCGCGCCCTCGGAGGCGCGCAGCAGGGGTAGGAAGTGCTTGACCGTCAGGAGGGTGCCGGTGGCCCCGGAGGCGACGGTGTCGGTGATCGCTTCGTCGTCGGCGTCCCACAGGTCGGGGCCGGCCAGGTACCGGGCGCCGTTGTTGACCAACACGTCCACCCGGTCGGTGTGCGTGGCGACCTCCTCGGCGAAGCCCCGTACGGTGGCCGGGTCTGCCAGATCACAGGCGAACGCGTCCACTCGCGCACCGCTGTCGGCCACCACCTCCTCGGCCACCGTCCGGGCGGCGGCCGGAGTGCGGGCGGAGAGGAACAGGCGCGCACCCAGCCGACCCGCCTGCAGCGCGAACGCCCTTCCGAACCCGCGCCCGGCCCCGGTGACCACCACGGTCCTGCCGGCCAGATCCATGTGCGTACTCCTTCGAACTTCTGGTGTTGCTCGCATCGCGGTGGGCGTCACCGTGGCGTCGCCGGACGGGGTGTCAGTCGAGGTCGCGGGCGGTGGTCCCCCGCGATTCCAGGTTCCAGGTGATGACCCGACGGGGGTGGATGCGGATGATGTCCGTGCTGAAGTGGTCGGGTGACACGGGCGGCACGTCGACGGCCAGCACCTCGGCCCGACCCCTGATCTCGATGCCGCGCCCCCACCCCCCGGCGACGGGGTCGTCGGCCGGGGCCAGGTCGTCGACCAGCACCGAGACCTCGGGGCGGGCCTGGGCGTTGCGGTACTTCCGGCTGCGGGCGTTCGCCGGCCCGCCGATGTCGATGGTGCCGTCGTCGTTGAGCCGGAAGCCCACCGGGCGGACCTGCGGACCGCCGTCGGGACCGGTGGTCGCCAGGCGGGCCAGCGGCTGGGCGGCGAGGTACGTGCGTTCCCTGTCGGTGAAGATCATGCCGCCGACCCTAGAAGCTCATGCGCGCTTGAGGTCAAGGCCGCCGAAGCGTCATGGGTCAGCGGGATCGGGCGATCCACCCGACGAAGGCGGTACGGAAAATGTCGGGCGGCCGGGACCGGTGCCGCCGCACGATGGGGGCATGGATGACACGACCTTGGTATCCCGGTTCCTCCGCGACGGCTTCGTGAAGATGGAGGGCGCCGTCGCGCCGCGCGTGGCGGAGGAGTGCGCGCGGCTGCTGTGGCAGGAGACGGGCTGCGACCCGGACGACCCGTCGACGTGGACGCAGCCCGTGCACTGGGTCGCCGGCATGGCGCAGGGGCCGTTCGCCGCCGCCCCGAACTCCCCGTCCCTGCACCGCGCGTACGACCTGCTCGTCGGCGCCGGCCGGTGGGAGCCGCGGTACTCACTGGGCACGTTCCCGCTGCGCTTCCCGCACGAGGAGGAACCGGACGACGCGGGCTGGCACATCGAGGGGAGCTACCTGCCGGAGGGCGAGACCTGGTACTTCACGAATCTGCGCTCCCGGGGGCGGGCGCTGCTGATGCTGTTCCTGTTCAGCGAGGTCGGTGAGGGGGACGCCCCGACCAGGATCCGGGTGGGTTCGCACCTCGACGTGCCGAAGGTGCTGGAGAAGCACGGGGAGGACGGGGCGAGCGGGCTGGCCATCGCGCCCGACCTGGTGGCGGCGTCCGACCACCGGCCGATCGCCCTCGCCACCGGGTCCCCGGGCGACGTCTACCTCTGCCATCCGTTCCTGGTGCACGCGGCGCAACCGCACCACGGCGCGCGGCCGCGCTTCATGGCCCAGCCGCCGCTGATGCCGGCCGCGCCGTACGAACTGGAGCGGGCCGACGGCGCGTACTCGCCCGTGGAGACGGCGATCCGCCTGGGCCTGGGGCTGGACACCCCCGGCCCGGACGGGGACGGCACCGGGCGCGCCGCCGGGTAGCAGCGCTGCACGACCGTCGTCGGGCGGGGGCGGGTGTGAGGAGGGGCGGAGGTCCGTTCCAGGCCCCCTGACGTTCCGTCGAGGCGTTCCAGGCGGCGGCGAATCCGCAGGTCAGGGTGGGTGGCGGTATTCCGGCGTCCCGGATCGCCGGGCAGGGGTGGCGGGCGGGACGGGCCGGCGGCCAGTCTGTGGGCCTCGACATCGAAAGGTTGCCCTCCTCATGCGTACTTCGAACCGACGCTCGGTCACCGTGCTGCTGGCCGCTGCCGCCCTGGTGGCCGTCGCGGCCGCGCCGGCCGCCGCCGTCCACGGCGGATCGGACACCACGACCGCGTCCCACCCGTTCGTCGTGGCGCTGCAGACCGCCGCGGGTGAGCAGTGGTGCACCGGCGCGCTGATCGCGCCGACCAAGGTGCTGACCGCGGGCCACTGCGTCAGCGAGGCGGACGACCCGCGCTCGCTGCGGGTGATCGCCGGCCGCACCGACCTGACCGGCTCCGGTGGCCAGGTCCGCCGGGTGAAGGACTACCGGGTGGACCCCCGCTTCACCTCCGGCCTGGACCACGACTCCGCCGTCCTCGTCCTGGACCGTCCGCTGCCGTCCAAGACGGTCCGGGTGGCGCGCAAGGGCGACGAGGCGCTGTACCGGTACGGGAACCAGGCCACCCTGCTGGGATTCGGGCGCACCGGCGCGGACGGCCCCGGCACGCACCTCAAGCAGGCGGTGCTGACGCTGGCTCCGCCGGCCTCCTGCGACCCCTTCACCTCGTCCGACGACTCGCCGCTGCTCAAGGTCTGCGGCCTGCCGCAGGCCGGTACGACGGACAGCGTCTGCAAGGGGGACTCGGGCGGGCCGCTGGTGGTCGGCGGTGTCCTGATCGGTGTGGTCTCCACCGGCAACAAGTACTGCGACACCCAGCACCCGGTCTCGGTGTTCACCCGGGCCACGGACGTCCCCGCGCAGTTGCTGTCCTAGCCGGGCGGTGGGACCGGGGTGTGGCCGGACGGGGTGCGGCACGGGCGGCCCGAGGGCAACGGGCCGCCCGTGCCACGGACGCCGGCGGCCCGCAAAAACCGTTTGCGGGCTGCCGATACCGCCTGCTACGTTTCCGGAGGCCGTGCGAGAGAACAAGGAGGTGGTACCCGTGAACGCAGTATCGACATGGGTGCTCCCCTCCGGGGTCACGGTCGGGCGATAGGTCGTCCCGGGAGCGCCGTTCCACGAGCACTCCCGAAAGGCACGACGATGCACTTCACCTCCGAGCAGCGCCTCGACGACGGCGTCCTCGAACGCGAATTCACCCTCGGCGAGATCCCCGGCGTCCTGTGGACGCCCGCATCCGCCTCCCCGTCCGCACCGGTGCCGCTGATCCTGCTGGGCCACCCCGGCGGACTGCCCCGGATGTACCCCCGAGTCCTGGCCCGGGCCCGGCACTGCGCGGCGGACGGCTTCGCCACCGCCACCATCGAGCTCCCCGGAAGCGGTGACCGGCCCCGTTCCGCCACCGCCGAACAGGCCCGCGCCGACCTTCGCCGGGCGCTGGAAGCCGGCGAACCCGTCAGCGGCGAGATCGTGGACCGGCTCATCCTCCCGCTGGTCGACAAGGCCGTCCCCGAATGGCAGGCCACCCTGGACGCCCTCCTCGCGCTGCCCGAGATCGGCGGCCCGGTCGGCTACTCGGGGGGAGTGATCGCCATCGGGACCAGGCTGGCGAGGGTCGAGCCGCGCATCGAGGCCGCCGTCCTGTTCGCCGGGAGTTTCGTGCCCGCCGTCATGTTCGAGGAGGCCCGCCAGATCACCATTCCGCTGCACGTCCTGCTGCAGTGGGACGACGAGGGGAACGACCGGCAGGCGGCCCTGGACCTGTTCGACGCTTTCGGCTCCCAGGAGAAGACGCTGAACGCCAACCTCGGCGGGCACACCGGCGTCCCGCAGTTCGCGGGGGACGCCGCCGCCCAGTTCTTCGCCCGGCACCTCCTGAAGTGAGGCCGGGCCCCCGGGCCGCGGGTCGGGCCCCTGCCGACCGGCAGGGGCCCTGGGCCGGGCCCGGAGGCCGCCGCGTCAGACGCCGTCCTTGTGGCCGTTCGAAACGATCAGCTTCTCCATGCTGGTGTGAGCGGGGGCGGCCTTGGTGTTGCTCTCCTCGTGGAACAGCCTGAGGTACTGGAACAGGACGCGCACACAGGTGTCCCGCCCGTCGTACTCCGCATTGTCGACGAGTCGGTAGTCCTTCGAGATCTCCCTCAACTGCCCGTCGGGAGCGGTGTACACGGGGTGCCACATCAGTTTCACGTCCGGGTTCAGCTGCTGCACCAGCCGCAGGTGCGGGACCTCCAGCCTGATGAGGATGCTGTCCGGGTCGTAGGCCCGTACGAAGATGTGCACGGGGCCGGTCGCCCGGGACACGAAGGCCTTGGACACCAGGCTCCACATCGGCCCGGTGAGCTTCCAGTTCGGGTGCAGTTCCAGGACGTTGAGCACGCTGCCGATCCGAGTCCGCGCCACCGGCGTGTGGCCCTTCCGGTACGCGTATTCGCTGGTCTCGATGCCGCCTGCCCACAGGGCCATGGTGGGCGTCCCGATCTCCAGGTGCTCGGCCATGAGCCGGACGAACTCCTGGTACCAGGAGTTGGACGCGCGGAGTTCGCGCTGCTCCTGGCGGTCGCCCGTCCTCGCCGCAGCCTCGTCGTTGATCGCACCTTGCGAGTCGACCCCGCCGAGCAGCAGTTGCCAGGCGGCGTCGGCCTGGGGCCGGGGAATGCCCGCGGCCTCCGTCAGTTCCTGGTACGGCTTCCACTCGGGGTGCTCGGTGGGCCTCGTGGCGTAGTGCTCGTCCAGGCCGGCCTTCTGGCGCTGCACCTGGCGCGTCACCGCCGCGTTCCTCACCCGCTGCTGAAGCGCGAACAGGCCCGTGGGGCGGGCCGCACGCCCGGCGGCGGCGGTCGGCGTCGTCTGCTGCTCGGTGGCCCCGCGTGTCTCGCGCACGTCCTGGCTGCCCTTCCTGCCTGCCGTTCCGGTCGCTGCCGCCCAACCTAGCCGCGGCGGCAGCGACGGGACGAGGGACCAGAGGGCAAACCCGGGGCACACCCGGCCGCTCGCGCGGCCCGCGGCACGGACCACCCGTCGGGCCGGACACCAACGGCTTGTTCGTCCGCAGGCCTGCGGAGGAGGGCGGCCGCGGACGGCCGTCAGCCGATCCGTTCGGCCAGGGCGAGGATGATGCCCGAGGGGCCGCGGAGGTAGCAGAGGCGGTAGAGGTCCTCGTACCGCGCCACCTCGCCGAGCAGTTCGGCGCCGTGGGGGCGCAGGCGGGCGACGGTGTCGTCGATGTCGTCGACGGCGAACATGACCCGGTGCAGGCCCAGCGTGTTCGGCGGCGGGTCGTCCGACCCGGCACCGACCGCCGCGGGGGCGTGGTACTGCGCGAGCTCCAACTTGCCGTGGCCGTCCGGGGTCCGCATCATCGCGATGTCACTGCGGACACCGTCGAGCCCGACGGTCTGGTCCGCGAACAGGCCCTCGATCCGCGCCCTGCCCTCGACCTCCATGCCGAGTTCGGTGAAGAAGGCGACGGCGGCGTCCAGGTCCTCGACGACGATGCCGACGTTGTCCATCCGCTGGAGCGTCATGGCGGTTCTCCCTCTGCGTTGTGTGGCCCTCCGAGGCCACCGGTATACCGGGGACGGCGCAGGCGGCCCGTTCTCGACACCCGTGACCGCTCTGATCCCCCGGGCCGCCCACCGGGCACCTCCCGGACGGGTCCGCGAGCCGTAGCCGCCCGTGGACGGTGGTGCGGGGGATCGGCGGGCGGCCCCGCCGTGCCCGAACGGCCGGTCGCGAGCGAGCCCGGGCCCGGGGACGCCTGCGTGCTCGTACGGCGCTCGACCGGGCCCCGGGGTCAGCCCGTCGGACCGGCGGTGGCCGGCGTGGTCCGGCGCGTGGCGCCACCGGCCCGGATCCGCTGACGCAGGAACAGGGCGGCGCGGTCCAGCGCCTCGTCCGCCTCGTCGAGGACGCCGGCGAAGGCCTGGAACACGTGCGGCGCGTCGGCGGTGACGTCGAGGATGACGTCCACGCCCGCCGCACTCGCCCGCGCGGCCAGGCGGGTGGAGTCGTCCAGCAGCACCTCGTTGGTGCCGACCTGGATCAGCATCGGCGGCAGGCCGGTGAGGTCGGCATGGACGGCCGGGCTCAGCAGGGGGTGGCGCGGGTCGGCTCCGGCGAGGTACATCGCCCCGGTGTGGCCGAGGGCCGCGCGGGTGAAGATCGGGTCGACGCCCTCCTTGGTCTCCATGCTCCCGCCGGTCCGGGTCGCGTCCGTGCCGGGGGAGAACGCCAGGATGCCGGTGGGCTGGGGGAGCCCCGCGTCCCGGGCGGCGAGGCAGGTGGTGACGGCGAGGCCGCCGCCGGCGGAGTCTCCCGCGAGGACGATGGCGGCGGGGTCCTCACCGCGGTCGAGGAGGGCGCGGTAGGCGCTCAGGGTGTCCTCGATCGCGGCGGGGAAGGGGTGTTCGGGAGCGAGCCGGTAGTCCAGCGAGTACGCTCCGAGGCCCGTCCTGGCCACGAGGTTCCCGGTGAGCGAGAGCGCGGTCTCGGGCGAGCCGAAGACCCAGCCGCCACCGTGGAAGTAGAGGATCGTCCCGGAGCCGGTTCCCGCCGTCGGCTCGACGCGCAGTGCCGGCCGGTCGCCGAGCGTCGTCGGCGAGGTGCGGATGCGGTCGTGGGGCACGATCATCCGGGCCATCAGCTGCCGGAATCCGGCCCGGAGCTCCTCGACCGAGTGGGGGCCGTCCGGGCCCGGCTGCCTCAGGATCTCGTCTACCCGGATGCGTTGTTCCCTGCTCATGAGCACACTCCTGCCAGAAGTAGCTTCCTGTACACTATATGCCGTGGAATATACATCGAGCAGAGCAGTCGCGGCAGCGGGTTTCTCCGAGCTGTTCGCCGACCTGGTCCGGTGCGAGACGCGCCTCTACAACGCCCTCAGCGACCGCCTCCGCGCGCGGCACGGGATCGTCACCTCGCAGTACGAGTTCCTGGCCTACCTGCGGGACCACCCCGGGTGCCGGGTGGCGGACCTCGCCGCCGAGTTCGCCATCGGCGTCGGCGCGACCAGCAAGGGCGTCGACCGCCTGGAGAAGCAGGGTTGGGCGGTCCGCCGGCCCAACCCGGCCGACCGCCGCTCCTCACTGCTGGCCCTGACCGAGGACGGCGCACGGCTCGTCGAGGAGGCGGACCGCACCTTCACGGACGGTCTGGCCGAACTGCTCGGAGGCGCCTTGGACGGCCCCGCGCTGTCAGCCGTCGCACAGGCCTTCTCCACCCTGCGGACCGCCCTCGAACGCGACCAGATCGGCACCCCGACCGGCTGACCCGCCGTCAACTCGGCCCCGGGCTACCGCACCCCTCCCCGGGGGCGGTGGCAGCAACAGCCGCGCCTCCGAAGACTCCGGCCGGCGTCCCACCTACCCCCGGGTGGCAGGCGTCAGGGTGCCTCGCCGGAGGGCGTCAGCAGCACGCACTGGTCGAAGTTCATGCAGCCGCAGGCCATGCAGTCCGCGACCGCCCGGCGCAGCGCCTGGGTCTGGGCGATGTGCTCGTCGAGTTCGGGGAGTTTGCGGGCGGCCAGCTCGCGCCACTGGCGGGTGGCCCCCGGGGAGGTGTCGTCGTTCAGGAGGGCGGCGATCTCGGCGAGGGTGAAGCCGGCCCGCTGCGCCATCCGGATCAGCGCGACCCGCCGGACCGCACCGGCCGGCCAGACCCGGCGCCCCGCCTCGCGCCGGGCGCCCGGCAGCAGTCCGCGCTCCTCCCAGTAGCGCAGCGCGGACGCCCGGACCCCGACGGTCCGTGACAGCTCGCCAATTCCCAGGTACCGCACGCCCACGCCCCCGACGGGTTGACTTCACGCGCGCTTGAAGCACGACCGTGACGTGCATGTTCTCATCTCTGGGGCACGTGCTGCCCGGGGCCTACCGCCCGTTGTTCGCCGTCCGCCCCTTCCGCCGCCTGCTGCCGGTCTTCGCCCTGTCGGACCTGGGGGACGGCATGAGCACCGTCGCCGTCGCCTGGCTGGCGCTCTCGCTGGCCCCGCGTGGTGGTCAGGGCGCGCTGGTCGGGATCTGCGTGGCCGCGTACACCCTGCCGGGCGCGCTCGGCGCGCTGGTGCTGGGCCGCCGGCTACGGCGGCTGTCGGCGCAGCGGCTGCTCGTCGCCGACGCCGTCCTGCGGGCCCTGCTGCTGGGCGCGGTCCCGGTCGGGTACCTGACCGGTGTGCTCGGCCCGGTCGGCTACGTCGTCCTGCTGGGTGCGTCCTCGTTCCTCCACGTCTGGGGCAAGGCCGGCAAGTACGCGCTGTTCGCGCCGTTGCTGGACGACGGTCTGCGGTTGGCCGCGAACAGTGTGCTGAGCACCAGCCTGTCGAGCGCGACCGTGCTCGGCCCGGTGCTGGCAGGCCTGTTGGCGGGCGTGGTGTCGCCGGCGTGGATCATCGGCCTGGACGCGGTCACCTTCGCCGTGCTCGCGGTGCAGGTCGGCCGGATCGCCCTGCCGGCGGCACCGGCCGGGCCGCCCGGTGCCGGTGGGGCGCGGGAGGGGCTGGGGGTGTTCCGGCGTCACCCGGAGCTGCTCGGACTGCTGGTGCTGACGTGGCTGTTCAACCTCGCCTACGGGCCGGTCGAGGTCGCCCTGCCGCTGTTCGTCGCGCACTCCCTGGACGACGGCGCGGGCCTGCTCGGCGCCTACTGGGCCGCGTTCGGCGCCGGAGCCGTCGTCGGGGCGCTGGGTGCCGGAGCCGCCGGGCGACTGCCGCTGTGGCCGACCATGCTCGCCATCGTCGCGGGCCACGGCATCGGCCTGCTGCCGTTCGCGGTCGCCCACACCGCCGTCCCGTCACTGATCGGCTTCGCCGCGGCCGGCGTCGTCTACGGACCGTACTCCGCGCTGTCGCTGGCGCTGCTCCAGGAGAGGGCGCCGAGCGGATCGCTCACCACCGTGCTCGCCGCCCGCAGTGCGGTGCTCATCACCGCCTCGCCCCTGGGAGCCACGCTCGGCGGGCTGCTCCTGAACCGTGTGGCGGCGCCGGTCCTGCTGGTCGGCTGTGGCCTCGCCATGATCCTCACGGCCGCCCTCGCCGCCTCGCTCCGCGGCCGGCACGCCGTGCGACGGCGGCGTCGGCGGGCGAGCGCGCCCGCGGTCCCGGCCGTGCGTTCGGCCGTCGGCGTCGCGTCCGAGGGCGGGTTCGACACTCCGTCCGGCGCCTCGTCCGAAGGCCCCTCCGGCGCCCGATCCGACGCCCCGTCCGGCGTCTGATCCGACGCCGCCGACCGGGAGCGGACGGTGCCGCCGACCGGGAGCGGACGTGCCGCCGCCCGCGACGGACGCGGCCGCCCGCTCCCGGCTGGCCGCCGTCGGGGTGACTGTCCGACGGGGCATGACAGGTTCGCGACGGCCGGACACCTAGCGTGATGCCATGACTGCAGATCGTCCTCCCGGTGCCACCGTGCTCCCACGGTTCCTCCGACACCCCAGCCCGGCGCCCCTGTTCGTGCTGGCCCTCGCCCTGCTCACCCTCGTCGCGGCCATCACCCCCGCGGCGGCCGCGCGCCGGGCGGGCGGCCTGCTCGGAGTGAACCTCGTCAACAGCAGCGACCGCGACCTGACCTTCGTCAACCTCCAGATCACCGACGGGTGCGCCAACACGAACCCGCCGGCCCGGCTCGCCGCCCTCGGCGGCACCGGACAGTTCAACGTGGGCGTGTGCAGGGGCTCCGCCGGCGCGTCGGGGACCGTCACCTACCAGGTGGCCGGCGAGAGCCAGGGCGCCGTGGTCACGCTCGGCTGGAACGTCCCGGCCCCGCTCGACGAGCCGAACACCTTCACCGAGACCGCGCCCACCGGCTACGTGGTGAGCCACACCGGGGGCACCGACCCCTTCACCCCCGTCACCTTCACCGTCGACTGCAACTCCACCACCTGCGACGGGATCCCGGACGACTGGAAGCGCAACGGCGTCACGATCCAGCCCAGCGACGGCAGCCCCGCGCAGTTCATCGACCTCAAGGCGATGGGCGCGGACGTCAACAAGCCGGACATCTTCGTCCAGGTCGACTGGATGGCGGACGACACCCACAGCCACGCGCTCACCAGCGACGCGATCAGGAAGGTGGTCGACGCCTTCAAGAACTCCCCGTACAACCGGCACAGCCCGACCACGGGGATCAACCTGCACGTCGACGAGGGCCCGGACAGCATCCTCGACTTCTCGAAGAACACCACCTGGGGGACGCTCAGCAAGGCGAAGAAGCAGACCGAGGCGGCCAACCTCGGGACGGTGGACGCCAACGGGCGCTACCTCTGGGACGACTTCAACAAGATCAAGACGGCCAAGGGCGGCTTCATCAGCACCGGCCGGAGCTCGATCTTCCACTACGCGATCTCGGCCCACAACCTGCAGCCCGGCGTGACCTACAGCGGCATCGCCGCCGGGGCCCCGAGCAGCGACTTCATCGTCACCCTGGGCAGCTTCGCCAACCAGGTCGGCGACCTCGACCAGCAGGCCGGTACCCTGATGCACGAGCTGGGGCACAACCTGGGCCTGAAGCACGCCGGGAACGCCGACACGCCCAACCACCAGCCGCAGTACTTCAGCGTGATGAACTACTCCTACCAGCTCGGCGGCCTGTCGATCGGCACGACCACCGGGATCATGGACTACTCCCGGCAGGTGGGCACGCTGAACGAGCCCACGCTGAACGAGCGCCAGTTCCCGCCCAGCACCTCGGGCTACGACGTCGCGCACTGGTGCCCGAACACCAAGCAGGGCTCGCGGTTCGTCACCGTCCAGTCGGGCGCCGGCCAGGTCGACTGGAACTGCGACGGCATGATCAGCCAGAACACCGTCGCGTTCGACACCAACAACGACACGGTGCAGACCCTGCTGCCCGGCCACGACGACTGGGGCAGCATCCAGCTGCGCGGCGGCTCGATCGCCCACTCCGGCGCGAACGGCGTCCCGGCGCCGACCGAGGAGAACGAGATGACGATGGACGACGCCGTCATGGAGCTGCCCCTCGACACGCTCCCGCCGGTCACCACGGCACGCACCCACCCGCACCCCGACCGGCACGGCGTCTTCCACTCGGACGTCACCGTGACCCTCGACGCCACCGACGACATCAGCGGCGTCGCCATGACCGACTACCGGGTCGACGGCGGCGCGTGGACGCCCTACACCGGGCCGTTCACGGTGAGCGGCAACGGCCGGCACCAGGTCGAGTACCGCTCGGTCGACCATGCGCAGAACGTGGAAGAGGTGAACTGCCTGGAGTTCCGGATCGACCTCGACCCGCACTCCCCGGAGCCCTGGCACGAGACCCAGGAGGGCTGACCGGCCCGGCGCGTGCCGCGCCGCCACCCGGGCCCGGGCCACCACACGGTGGCCCGGGCCCGTGCCGTACCCGGTCGGCGCAACGGGCTCCGCGCCGGCACTCCGGCCACCCGCGCGGCGAGGCTTAGCCCGATGGCCTGTCAGGGACGCGTCGGTCGTGGCCGGACGGCGTGCCGGAGCGGTTGCCGTGCGACGGGGTGGTACAGGTTGGAGCCGGGTCACAGTATGTGACTTTCAGCTACTCAGAGTGTCATCTTCTCTGGAAGGAGACTCATGTCCCTGCACCGGCTCCGCCCGGGCCGCGCCTTCGGGCTCGCGCTGGCACTGGCCGCCCTCACCCTCTCCGGCACGGGCACCGCCAGCGCTGTCGCACCGCACAACGGTGCGAACGACACGACCAAGTTCCGCCTGTTCCCCAACGCCACGTTCCTGCCGTGCCTGGCCGGCAACGGCAGCACTCCGCGCGTCGAGGCCGAGGTCCGCCGCGGCGAACTGAACGACACCATGGACATCCAGCTGCACGGCTTCAAGCCCGACCTCGACTTCGACCTGTTCACGGTCCAGCGCAGCAACCAGCTGGCGGACGGGAGCCCGGACCCCTCGTTCACCGGCAGCTTCGGCCTGGCCTGGTACCAGTCCGACCTCCACACCGACCACCACGGGGACGGCCGGGCCCGGATCCGCACCATCCTGCTCGACCAGATCTTCGGCTTCGACCCGGACGCGGGCCTGCCGCCCACCAACACCTTCCACGTCGGGTTCTGGTTCAACAGCCCCGCCGACGCGGCGCCCTGCGGCTTCACCGGCAGCACGCCGTTCAACGGCGAGCACAACGCCGGGCCGCTCGCCTTCATCACCCGCCCCAACGCCGTCACGGGCCTCGGCCCCCTGTGCACCGAGCCCAACACCTCGACCACCCCCGCCACCTGTAACCCCTGACCCCTCCCGCGAGGTCCTCGCTCGCCCGTCCGGACGCCTTGTCGACCGTGTCCCGGCGAGCACGGCGAGCACGGCGACCGGGAGTCGGATCGGTCGGCGGCCCGTCCCGCCGCCCGCCGGTCCGGCTCCTCGGCGCCCCCCACCCGGGTCCGCCGGCACCCCGGCGGGCGGCGGGACGGGGGCGGAGTCCGGAGCGCCGCGCTCCGGATGACATGTCCGCGGCCGTAAAATCCCAGGTCAAAGCCTTGTTCGCGACGGGTTCGCCGGTCTGGCATTCCCGGCACGGCGGCCCCCACCGCAGTCGGGGCCGCCGTCCAACCACGCCTCCCGCCGCCGTGGCCGGCCTCCCGTGGCCGAGCTGCCGCGTGGGTCGGCCCCTGACGGATCCGGACCGAGCGGCGGCCCGATTGCCGCAGCGAGCGGAACTCGATGGTCCTTCCGATTCCTCAGGCCCGGCCGGGGTGATGGCGGGTCGGCGGGTGGGCGGACGGGTCGTCGGGGGGCCTCAGCGGGTGAGGAGCCAGCCGGCCGAGACGAGGTGGATCAGGGCCAGGACGATGCAGGTGGCGACCATCGGCCGGTTGCCCCGTCGGGCGCCGAGCACCGCGTCGCCCACCTGGGCCAGCCCCGACACCACCAGCACCGGGGGGAGCGCGGTTGCGGGCCCTGCCGCCAGCGCGACCAGGGTGACCAGGCTCAGCGGCAGTGCCCGGGCGGCGTAGGCGCCGAGGAAGAACGCCCCGCCGGGGCCGAGCTGTTCGCCTTCGGCCAGTGCGAGGGACGGCCGGGCCAGGCCGACCAGGGACGAGACCCCCGACAGCAGGGCGACGGCGGCGTTGAGGCTCGCCAGTACGATCTGCATGTTCTTCTCTTATCAAATCATTCGAGCTGTGAATCATTATGGCGATTGTATGCTTCGAGGCATGGATGAAGTCAAGGGTGGCCGGCCGGCCGGCGCCGAGGGCGCAGGCATCCCCGGCACCGTGGTGTTCAAGCTCGGCACGCTCGGGACGGTCGCCGCCGACCGCTTCGCCGCCGCGGTCGAGCCACTGGGCCTCAAGCCCAAGCACGTCGGCCTGATGGTCGCCCTCACTCACGCGACGTCAGCGTCGCAACAGGACCTGGCCGCCCGACTCGGAGTGGTGCCCAGCCTGGTCGTCTCGCTGGCCGACCACCTCGAACACCTGGGCGCCGTCGAACGGGTCCGCGACCCCGCCGACCGCCGCCGCCAGATCCTCACCCTCACCGACGAGGGCCGCGAACTCCTCGCCCGGTGCACCGCCACCGCGCAGACCCTCGACCGGCAGTTCACCGCCGCCCTGACGCCGGCCCAGCTCACCGCACTGCAGCAGGCCCTCGCCGTCCTCGCAGCCGAGGCAGGTCTGCCGACGGAGTGAGACGGAATCGCCTGACCAGCCCTGCACCGTCGCGAGGAGAGTCCACGGAGGCCGAGGGACGAAGGCGGCGGCGGAATCGGGGTGTCATGCGGCACCGTTGTGCCGCCACCCGACAGTCGGCACCGCGGGCAGGGCGGCGTCGGCCGCTGCTCCGCGCCGCCCGGCCCGGGGGCGGACGGCGCGGAGCAGGCGTGAGCCTTCCGGCCGCTACCGGAGTGCGAGCATGGCGGCGGTGACGTCGCCGACCGCGGTCTCGGGGAGCGCGGTGGCGGCCTCGTCGAGGACGAGCAGCCGTGCCCCGGGGATCGCGCGGGCGATCGCCTCGCCGTTGCCGACCGGGAAGAACCGGTTGCGCCGGCCGTGGACGACGAGCGTGGGGACGCCGATCCCGGGCAGGCGTTCGCGCCAGCGGGGTGTGCAGTCGAGGCCGGAGAACACCAGGCCCAGCTGGTTGGCGAGTTGGACCGGGGGCGCGGTGCCGGGGGTACGGTCCCAGATGCGCGCGGCGGTGGCGCGAGCGGCCTCGGCATCGTCGCCGAGGATCTCCGCGCCGGCCGCGGCGAACGCGGCGACCGCCTCGCGGTCGGCCCAGTCCGGCATCGGACGCGCGAACAGCCGGCTCATCACCGCCCGGTCGTGGTCGGGGAGGTCGTCGTCGGGCGGGCCGGGGGCGACCGGGCGGGTGCCGACCAGGGTCAGCGCGCGGACCGCGTCCGGATGGTCGAGCGCGGCCACCTGGGCGACCATGCCGCCGACGCCGATTCCCGCGAGGTGCGCGGGCGCCCCGCCGAGCGCACCGGCGAGGGCCGCGGCGTCGGCGGCGAGGTCGCGCAGGGTGTAGGCGGGCGACTGCGGATCCTCCGTCGTGGACTGCCCGCTGTCACGCAGGTCGTAGCGCACCACACGCTGTCCGCCGGCGGCGAGGCGCTCGCAGAACGCGTCGGGCCAGGAGAGCATCGTCGGCCCGCCCGCGAGCAGGATCAGTGGTGCGTCCCGGTCACCGAACGACTCGATGCCGAGGGCGATCCCACGGGTGTTGACGGTGGTCATCGGGATCACCGGCTTCCGTCGTGCCCGAGGCCTCGGTCGGGTGCGTTCATGTCGCCGGTGCGGGGGGTGCCGTCGGCGAGTCCGTAGCGCAGGTACAGGGTGCCCTGGGGGCCGGCTGCCGGGGGCTGGAGGAGGGTGAGGTTGGTGGGCACCGCGCCGCCGTCGAACACCTTCTTCCCGACGCCGAGCACGATCGGGTGCACCCAGAGGTCGAGGCGGTCGAAGAGCTTCTCGCGCAGGAGGGTCTGGACGAGGTCGAGGCTTCCGACGACCTTCACGTGCTCGTGCCGGTCCCGGATCTCGCGCACCGCGGCGGGCAGGTCCGGACCGAGCCGGGTGGAGCCGGCCCACGGGAGGTCGGGCGTGCCGCGGGAGGCCACGTACTTCGGCACCCGGTTGAACAGCTCGGCGATCTCGCCGTCCTTCTGGTGCGGCCAGTGCGCGGCGAAGATGTCGTACGTCCGCCGCCCGAGCAGCAGGGCGTCCGTGCCCTCGTACGCGGCGAGGATCTGCGCCCCGGTGGCCTCGTTCAGCAGGGGCACCTGCCAGCCGCCGAAGGGGAACCCCATCGGGTCCTCGTCGGGGCCGCCGGGCGCCTGCCCGACGAGGTCGAGGGTGGTGAACAGTTCGATGTGGATCAGGCCCATGTCTGTACTCCCGATGAGTGGGTCGTTCCGGTCGGGATGTAGACCGGCCCGGGCGGCGAAACTCATCGCTGCTCGGGCATCCGGTTTCCGCACCTGCCCACCACGGCCCCCGGGGCGGCCTCGACCGGGCACCCGCGGGTCGCTGTGCCAAGCGGATCGCGGTGCCAAGCGGATCGCCGTGCCCGGTACCCCTCGGGTCAGCCGGACGTGGGCCGCAGGTTGTCGACGATCAGGCCGAGGGCGAAGTCGAAGCGGTCGTGTCCGGTGCCGGAGATCAGCTCGGCGGCGTGGCGTCGGGTCTGCGGGAACTCCTCGGCGGGCAGGGCGGTGAAGCGGTCCAGCAACTCCTCGTGGCTGAGCACCCATTCCTGGTGCTGCTGCCGGCGCCGTTGCCGCACCAGCGACTGCTCCAGCGCGTAGGCGCTGACGTAGAGGGACAGCGCGTCGCGGGCCCATCCGGCGGCCCTCGGTTCGATGCCGCCCGTGAGCAGGATCGCCAGGATTCCTTCGCCGACCCGCAGCGTTTCCAGGTTGGTCGGCACCGAGGCCAGCGCGGCGCGGGAGATCCCGGGGTACTCCAGGTACAGGTCGCGGATCTGTGCGTACACCCCGAGCAGTTGCTCACGCCAGGCGGCCGGGTCGGGTGCGGGGAGCACGACCCGGGAGTAGAGCCTGCCGATCAGCAGGTCGTCGATGTCGTCCTTGTTGACGATGTGCGCGTACAGCGACGACGGACCGGTGCCGAGCACGGCGGCGACCCGGCGGATGGTCAGCGCGTCGTACCCCTCGGTGGCGACGACCTCCAGGGCGGCGTCGGTGATCCGTTCGACGGTGATCGGCTTCCTGCGGGGTGCCGACGCGGGCTCCGCTGCGGGTCGGGCGTGGCGAGCCGCGCGGCTCTGGCGGGGATCGGGGGACATGCCGATCACTATACCTTGACGCGAACTAAGTTCGTTGAGTAGAACTTAGAACGTCAGGACGAACTAAGTTCGTCGCAATGTCCCGGAGGTGCACGATGTCCCGGAGGTGTGCGATGCGAGTTTCCGTTGTCGGAGCCGGTCTGGGAGGCCTGGCGCTCGCGCAGGGTCTGCGCGGAGCCGGGATCGAGGCCGAGGTGTTCGAGCGCGACCCGGGGATCGTCGCGCGGTTCCAGGGCTACCGGCTCGTGCTGGACCCGATCGGCTTCCAGGCGGTGCGCGACTGCCTGCCGGCGCGCTGGCACGCGCTGCTGGACGAGATCGTCACGAATGCCTCCGCCGAGCAGCTGGTCCTGGACCCGCAGCTGAACGAGATCGGCAGGCTCGGCGCCGGCCGGACCGGCATCGTGGTCGACCGGCAGGTGCTGCGGCACCTGTTGCTGACCGGCCTCACCGTGCACACCGACGCCGCGCTGACCGGCTACGACCTGGCGGCCGACGGCACGGTGCGGGCCCGGTTCGCCCGCCGCGACCCGGCCACCGCCGACCTGCTCGTCGGCGCCGACGGCGTCACCTCCGCGGTCCGCGGGGTGCTGTCGCCGCAGACCACCCCGACCGACACCGGCGTCCGGTTCGTCATCGGCCGCACCCCGCTGACCGACGAGTTCGCCGACCTGTCCAGGGCCTACGGCTCGAAGATCACGGGCGACGGCGTCAGCCTGCTGCTCGGCGCGATGCGCTTCCGTACCCCGCCGAAGCAGGCCGCCGAGCACCTGGCCCCCGACGTCACGCTGCCCGACATCGGCGACTACGTGCGCTGGGCCATGATCCTGCCGCCGAACGGCTCGCTCGGCGGCCTGACCGCGCAGGACGCCGCGCTGGCCAGGACGGAGGGCTGGCACCCGCAGCTGCGCGCGCTGATCGAGCAGGCCGACCCGGACAACAGCACGCTGCTGTCCATCCGGGTGGTCAAGCCCGGTGAGCGCTGGGCGTCCGGCCCGGTCACGCTGCTCGGCGACGCGATCCACGCCACCTCCCCGACCGGCGGCAACGGCGCGAACACCGCGCTGCGCGACGCCGACCTGCTGCGCCGCCGCCTGATCGAGGCCGACGAAGGCCGCCGGGACCTGCTCGACGCGGTCGGCGACTACGAGCGGCAGATGTTCGAGTACGGCGCCGAGGCCGTGCGCAGCAGTCTCGCGAAGCTGCCCGCCTTCGCCCCGGAGGCGAAGCTGTCCTGAAAGGGAGCCGTCCAGAAGCGGAGCCGTCCTGAGGAGCGGTGCGGTGCGGACGGGCTGCCACGGGGGTGGTGATGGCATGATCGCAGCCGTTGTGCGGGCGCCGCCCCTTCCCGGTGCGGCCGGGGTCTTCGGCGGGAGAGTTGCATGAGTGCTGCGCGGGTTGCTGTCGTCACCAGTGGGGTCGGCCTCGAATACGACGTGGACCTCCCGCTGATCGTGGACGCGCTGCGCTCCGGTGGGCTGTCGGCGGAGCCGGTGGTGTGGGACGCGGACGTGAACGCGGACCCCGGGGCCTGGGGCCGGTTCGACCTGGCCGTCATCCGATCGACCTGGGACTACGTGGAACGGCTCGACGAGTTCCTGGCCTGGGCGGACACCACGGCGGGCGCCACCCGGCTGTGGAACCCCGCGCCCGTGGTCCGCTGGAACAGCGACAAGCACTACCTGGGGGAGCTCGCCCGGAGCGGGGTCGCCGTCGTGCCGACCCGGTTCCTCGACCCCGGAAGCGCCTGCACCCCGGCGGACTTCGGCGGGGCGGACGGTGTGGTGGTCAAGCCGGCGGTCTCCGCGGGCGCCGTGGACACCGCGCGCTACGAGCCCGGCCGGCACGCGGAAGCCGCCCGTCATGCCCGGATGCTGCTGGAGCAGGGCCGCAGCGTGATGGTCCAGCCGTACCTGCCTCGGGTGGCGGAGGGAGAACGCGCGCTGATCTTCATCGGCGGTGCCTTCAGCCACGCGATCCGCAAGGACCCCCTGCTGACGGAGCCCGGTGTGATCGACAACGACCGGGTGCCGCACCTCGGCGTCGCACCGTACCGGCCGACCGAGGCCGAACTCCGCACCGCATCGGCGGCGTTGGCCGCGGTC
Source organism: Kitasatospora sp. NPDC085464 (assembly GCF_044541955.1). Classification (NCBI taxonomy): domain Bacteria; kingdom Bacillati; phylum Actinomycetota; class Actinomycetes; order Kitasatosporales; family Streptomycetaceae; genus Kitasatospora; species Kitasatospora sp. NPDC085464. Next base: position 68,134 of record NZ_JBITTM010000003.1, on the reverse strand, counting down.
CCGTCGCCCGGCGCGCTGCTGTTCGCCAGGGTGGACCTGGTGCTGGACAACGCCGGGGAACCGGTCGTCCTGGAACTGGAGCTCATCGAACCGAACCTGTTCCTCCGGACCAGTGCGGAAGGACCGGGGCGCCTCACCGAAGCCGTCGCGGCGCGGGCCGGAGCACAGCGGCGCTGACCCTGCGGAGAGTCGGGGCAGCTGGACGGCAGCAACGCAGCTCGCGCGGACGAGGACCTGGAGCGCCGGTACGAGGAGCGCGAGCAGCGGCGGCAGGGCGGGGCGGGGTGAGGCACCGGACCCACCGGTCCGGTCCGCGGACAGGTCACGGCCCTGTCCGCGGACCGGAGCGGCCGGGTCGGGCCGTCACGCGAAGCGCGAGCTCCGGACCGGGCCGGCCGAGCCGATGCGGTCACGCGGGCCCGCGGCGGGCCAGCCGGTGGCGCGGGTGACGAAGGCCGTGAGGACGTCGTCCCCGTCGGGCGGGGTCTGACCGTCCCCCGCCGGGGCGGTCGGAGCGGCGGCCAGGATCGCCTCGGCGAGTTCCTCGGCCGAGCGCCGGTCGGGCCCGGCCTCCTCCGGTTCGCCGTCCTCGCCGAACTGCAGGCCGGGCTCCCACGGGGCGTTCACGATCTGCCCCAGCAGGGTGGACACGTCGGCCGTGACCGCGGGCGGGTCGGTCCAGCAGGTGGCGTGCTCGAAGAGCAGCTGGCCCTCCGCCCGTTCGCGCAGCTGCGCCACCTCGGCGGGATCGCACTCGTTCAGGTCGTACGCGACCACCAGCACGTCCGGCTGCCCCGGCCGGAACGGCGCCGCCGGCACGCCGAGCAGCTGCGCCGCGGCCAGTCCGAGGGCCCGGCTGCCCCGGTCGGTCAGTAGGGCGACCGACGCGGGCTTGCGGCCGGTCGCGGCGAGCACGGTGCGCAGGCGTTCCAGACCGTGGCGGCACTGGTCGAAGTCGTCCTGCAGGTACGCCCAGCGGCCGGTCATGCCCTGGTCGTAGCCGTGCGGGGAGAGGGTGGTGAGCAGGCCACCGGTGAGCACGTGGTGCCAGCCGCGCAGGTCCCGGTCGTCGGCGGGAGGCAGGGCCGCGGCCCGCTCCAGCATCCGCCCGACCCGCTGCCCCGGGCCGACCCAGACCCCCTCCGGGGCCGACAGCGCCTCGTAAACCTCGCGGGCCAGGGATATCCGGCCGGCCATCAGCGCGTTGTAGACCGTCAGGTACCGGTCGGGCCAGTCGCCGAGGCGGGCGTCGTGCTCGCGCAGCACGGCCAGTGCCTCGGTGTGCCGCTCGCAGCCCTCCAGGGCGGACACCAGCTCCAGCAGCACCTTGCGCAGACCGGGCTGTCGGCCGCTCTGCTCCTTGGGCTTGCGGCGGAACAGGCCGGTGCGGGCCGCGGGGGCGGGCGATGCCTGGACCAGGCGCAGCGCCTCCCGCAGCGCGGGGACGGCCACCGCGTCGATGCCGCGCTCGACGCAGGCGTAGCCGTAGGCGTAGAGCCGGTCGGCCTGCCCGGGCCCGGCCGCCAGCGCTGTCGAAGCCTCGGCCAGGTCCTCGAAGCCGGCGCCCCTGGCCAACTCGGCCACCAGCGCTGCGGTCTCGGCGGGCGGGAGGCGGTCTGCGGCGGAGCGCAGCACCCGCATCGATCCCTGCGAGTCACCGGACTCGAAGAGCTTCCGGGCTTCGGACAGTTCGGTGGCCATGTGTCTCCGGGGTCGGGGTGTCAGGACCTCAGGATGATCGTCGACGGGCCGCCGCCCGGGCAACCCGGTTTCCGCCGGCCGTCCGCCGTGCACCTGCCGACGGTCCGCTACTGCTCCGCCGGCCGTCCGCCGTGCACCTGCCGACGGTCCGCCAGGGGCCCGCCGACGGTCCGCCACAAGGACCCGGACGGTCAGCTCGCCGTGCTCCCCGCCCGGGGAGTGATGACGGGAGCCGTCCGGGAGGCGGTCCGGGAGGCGGTGAGGCTGCCGAGGAGGTTCAGCGCCTCCTCCGCCGGACTTCCGGGCGGGGCCGTGTAGATCACGAGGAGGTGGTGGGCGGCGCCGGGGACCTGGAAGGACTCGTAACCGAGCGTCAGCTCTCCGACCGCGGGGTGCCGGAAGCGCTTGGGACCATGGGTCTTCTCGTGGACGTGGTGGGTGGCCCACAGCTTGCGGAAGGTCTCGCTGCCCAGCGACAGTTCGCCGACCAGGCGCACGAGTTCGGGGTCGTGCGGGTGGCGTCCGGCGGCCATGCGCAGGATGCCGACCGTGGTGCGCGCGGCTTCGTTCCAGTCCAGGTGGATCTCTCGCGCGTCGGGGTCCAGGAAGATCCGGCGGGCCATGTTCCGTTCGCGCGGCGGGAGGTTGGGGAAGTCGGCGATCAGCGCGGCTGCCGGTCGGTTCCAGGCCAGGACGTCGTTGCGGTCGTTCATGATCATGGCGGGGGCGGTCGGGACGGCCTCGACCACCTGCCGCAGGGTGGACCGCAGCCCGTCCGCCCGTCCACCGGCCGCTGCCCTCGCCGCGGCACGGCGGGGCGGCCGGGCCAGGTCGTACAGATGGGCGCGCTCGGCCGGCCCGAGCCGCAGCGCCCTGCCGAGTGCGTCCAGGACCGCGTCGGAGGGCCGGTCCGCGCGCCCCTGTTCCAGGCGGACGTAGTAGTCGGTGCTCAGCCCGACGAGCTCCGCGACCTCTTCGCGGCGCAGGCCGGGCACCCGGCGCCGGCCGGTCGCCGGCAGGCCCGCGTCGGCGGGTGACACCAGGGCTCGCCGGGCGCGGAGGTAGTCGCCGAGGCTGCCGGCGATCATGATCGGGTCGGCCATGCGCCCCAGTATGGGGGGCATCGGCAGGGGTGCACCGGTCGGAAGGTGGCCCTGTCAGTCCCAGGGAACGGCGCTCTCTTCATCCGCCGGCGCCGGTTGCGAACGATCGAGGGCATGTCCACACCTTCCTCTCCCGATGTTCACGGGCGCGGCTACTGGCCCACGGTGGTCGCGGTCGGGTCCGCCAGCATGATGCTGCCGTTCTCCGTGACCGGGGCCGCCGTGGCCCTGCCGAACATGGCCTCCGACCTGGGCTCCTCGGTCGGTGCCGCACAGTGGATGCTGAACGCCTTCAACATCACCTTCGCCGCGCTGCCGCTCGCGGCCGGCAGCCTCGCCGACCGGCTCGGCAGGCGCCGCGTCCTGCTGACCGGCATCGCACTGGTCGGAGCGGTGTCCCTGCTGGTCGCACTGGCACCCTCCATGGCCGTGGCCGACGCGGCCAGGGCCGTCCAGGGGTGCGGGGCCGCGGCCGTGCTGGCCTCGGGAGCAGCGGTGCTGGCCCACTCCACGTCCGGGCGGCGCCGGCAGCTGGCTTTCGGCATCCTCGGCTCCTCCTTCGGTACGGGCCTGGCGATCGGGCCGCTGCTCGCCGGAGCGCTGGTCGAGTCGGCCGGCTGGCGGTCGGTGTTCGTCCTGGTCGCGGCGATGTCCGTCCCCGCGTGGCTGTGCGCCACCCGGGCCCCGGAATCCCGCAACCCCGCCCGGCCCGCCCTCGACGTGGCCGGGCTGGTCGCCTTCACGGCCGGGCTGGCCTGCCTGTCCTTCGCCTTCGTCCGCGCCGGATCCGCCGGTTGGAGCGCACCGAGCACCCTGCTGCTGCTCGCGGCGGCCGTGGCGCTGGTCGCGCTGTTCGCTGCGGTCGAAGTCCGGCTGGGGGAGCGCGCGATGTTCGACGTCCGCCTGTTCCGCAGACCCGGATTCGTCGCGGTGGTCTGCCAACCCTTCACGGTCACCCTGGGCTTCGTCATCCTGCTGGTCTACCTGCCCGCCTACCTCCAGGGCGTCGCCGACCGCACCGCCGTGGCCGGCGGCCTGCTCCTGCTGCCGATGACCGCCCCGGTCCTGCTCCTGCCGCTCGCCGCCGGTCACCTGGCCGCCCGCACCTCCGTGCGAACGGTGCTGACCTGTGCCTCCGCACTGATCGCGATCGGATCCCTGCTCCTGGTGACCCTGCACAGCAACGGATCGTGGGCGGAACTGGCGCTCCCCCTGCTGCCCTTCGGCGTCGGCGTGGGACTGGCGTTCGGGGTCATGGACAACGCCGCCGTGAGCACCGTCCCGGTCCGGAACGCCGGAGCCGCGGCAGGCATCTTCAACACGATGCGCATCACCGGCGAGTCCGTCGCCGTCGCGGGCGCCGCGGCCCTGCTCACCACGCTCACCGCCACCCGGCTCCACGGCGGCGGCCTCCCCTCCGCCTCGGCAACCCGGATCGCCGGGCGAGCCGTCCAGGGACAGGTGGCCGGAGCACATCACGCAGCGCTGGCAGAAGGCTTGACCAGCGCCTTCCACACGCTCGGCCTCGTCCTGGCGGCCCTGTCCACGCTCGGCGCGGTCCTCACCCACCTCGCGCTCGCACCCCACCGCACCGCCGAGCAGCCGTGACGCCGCCGCAGCCCTTCGTGTCAGAGCGGCCGGATAGGTTGCGGGCATGGTGGAGACGGGTGTGGAGAGCGTGCGGGCCGACTACGAGCGGCTGGCCCAGCGGGTCCGTAACGAGCTCGCCGCGGCCGGGCTGCCGGTGGTCGCGCCCGGTCTGGCCGTCGAGGTGGCCGTCGGTGCGGAGGTCATCGTCGACATGGCGGACCTCCTCTTCTTCGACGAGGGGGATCCGGAAGTCGTCGTGACCTGGAGGGTCGGTCCCCAGCTGCGGAGCAATGTCATAGCTGACGCCATGCATCAACGAGGGGTCACCGAGGCGATCCGGCACTGCGGAGAGGTCGAGGCCGCCATGGCCGACGCGATGATCGCGATCCTGTCGGCGGCCGGATTCACCGCCCGGAACCACGGCAACGACCTGAGCCCGTTCGATGTCCAGGTCCTCGCCGGTCCCCAGCCCGACCGAAGGCCGGGCTGGGCCCTCCCGGATGTGAGCCCGGTTCCGGCCGTCGGCTCCGAGGCCGGCTGACCTGCCGGTCGACGGTCCTGAGGAGTCGACGGTCCTGAGGAGTCGACGGTCCTGAGGGGCCGGCGGCCGCACGTGACGATGGGAGACACCTGTGCGGGACGGCTTTTCCGATGGATTCCTGACGCGGCTGGCACACGAGACGCATCCGGTGGACCTGATGCGCCTCTATCTGGTGCACGGCTCGGTCGAACGGATCCCCGGCCTCCTGGCCGATCCGGAGACACTGTCGTTCGAGTACCTGAGCCGGCACGTCTCTGCCGAGAGCCGCGCCGGCCACGGCGACGCGGACACGTTCTCGCTCTGCATCAGGAACAGGGTCCACGGGCGGCTGTACGGGCTGGAGTTCAGGATCCACTTCGTCGACGGTGAGCCGTATGCCGACGCGGTGATTCCGTTCGGTGCGTCCGTCGGCCTGCCCCGGTTCATGCACCACCTCCGCGGGAACCACGGCTCGGGCGGAGCCCCGGGCGACTGGGACTTCGAGGTGTACACCGACGTGCGCGATCTCCGCGAGAGTGTCGTGCTGTTCGGGAACCAGCGCGAGGTCTGGTTCCAGGTCAACCGTGGCCCGGTGGTGGCCGGCCGGTCCGCGGTCGTACCGGGGAACCGGGGTCGGCTGACAACGGGCCGTCTGCACGGCAACCGGTTCGGGACGGATGCCCGACTGCACGCGGGCGGCGTGCTGTTCCCGGACCGCCTCGCCGCCGTCGAGGGTGCCACGGCCGAGGCGCGGGCGTACCGGCGGTACGTGGCCAGGCTGCGCGATCCGCTGCCCCTGCGGGCGGGCCGGCCGGGCAGCGCCGGGTTCGGCGCCACGAGTCGGCCGCGCTCCGTGCGTTGATCGATGCCGGGTCGCGCGATCGCGTGGCCGGGCCCGGGTGGGTGCGGCGCCGTGGACGACGCCGAGGGGCCCGGTGCGCGTGGTGTGCGCACCGGGCCCCTCGGAGGTGGTCCCGGGCGGCCCCGGATTCGGCTTGTGGCGTCCGTCGCGGGGCGTGCGGGTGACCGGCGGGTGTGGGGCCGGTCAGTAGTTGTGGTGGATCTGCCAGTAGGCCCAGGCGGCGTTCGGGCTGCCGTAGCGGCCGTTCATGTAGTCGTAGGCCCACTTGATCTGGGTGGAGGCGCTGGTCTTCCAGTCGGCGCCGGCGGAGGCCATCTTGTTGCCGGGCAGGGCCTGGCCCAGGCCGTAGGCGCCCGAGGAGGGGTTGGTCGCGGTGACGTTCCAGCCGCTCTCGTGGGAGATGATCTGGCTGAAGGAGGCGAGCTGGTCGGCGGGGACGATGCTCGCGGCCAGCTCCTGCGGCGTGGTGGCCGAGGCGGCGGTCGGGACGACGGCGGCGCCGATGACGGCGATGCCGGCGGCGGCGGTGAGCAGGGCGGCGGACTTGCGCATGCGGGTGGCGATCACGGGCATGTGGGAGTTCGACCTCAATCATGGGGGTGCCTCGTCCCGCGGCTCGGCCGGCCCGGCAGGGCCGGCGGGCGGGAGTCGACACCGGGGCGGTCACGGATGGTGACCGCCGGCGGAAGTTGCGGCAGTGGATCGGACCACCGCCGCAGCTGGCGACTCAGCCATTGTTAGCGGGCTCGGGGCCCGGGTCCAAGGGGTGCCCGTTACGACGCTGCGTCGTAGTCGAGCCAGGTGGACGTGCCCGGCGGAGGCCGGCTCGATACCCGCCGTTCAGGCAGGCAAACCTGGATATATTCGGACATTTACGTCAGTCTTTGCCGGTTTGCGCCGGGAAACAGTGGGGCTCCGGCCACACGCACGGCAGCGTGGCAGGGGCCGTGGCCGGCCAGTTCGACACCGGCGGCGGGACGGGGGGAGCGATCCACTAGGAAGGGTAGGAGGTGCGTGGAGCGCGTGACGACCGTCACGGGCCACCCCGGTCCGACACCCGGCCGGAGGGGATCCAGCTCACATCGAGGTGACGGTCGGCAACCACCCGGTGGCACCGACACGCGCTCGCCGAGCCGGTGCCGTGACCGAGGGAGACCGTCCGCTGCCGGGACCGAGGGAGACCGTCCGCTGCCGGGCCGACGCCTACGGTGCGACGAGCACCGCGACGCCGGTCACGCGGTCGGCGGCGAGGTCCGCGAGTGCCGTGTCCGCCTGGCGTAGGGGGTAGCGGGTCACGTGGACCGCCGGGCGGGTGCGGGCCGCCTCCGCGAGGAACGCCAGGCCGTCGGCCCGGGTGTTGGCGGTGACGCTGCGCAGCGTCCGCTCCTGGAAGAGGTGCCGCTGGTAGTTCAGGGCCGGGATGTCGCTGAGGTGGATGCCGGCGACGGAGAGCGTGCCGCCGCGGTCCAGGGCCGCGAGGGCGACCGGCACGAGTTCGCCGACCGGCGCGAAGAGGATGGCGGCGTCCAACGGCTCCGGCGGCGGGTCGAAGGAGTCACCGGCGAAACCGGCGCCGAGCTCCAGGGCCAGGCGCCGCGCGTTCGCGCCGCGGGTGAACACGTGCACGCGGGCGCCCCGGGCCAGGGCGACCTGGGCGGTCAGGTGCGCGGAGGCGCCGAATCCGTAGATGCCCAGGAGTCCGCCCGCCGGCAGCTGTGCCCGCTCCAGGGCCCGGTAGCCGATGATCCCGGCGCACAGCAGCGGAGCCAGTTCCTCGGCCGGCGGGCCCTCGGGCAGCCGGTAGGCGAACCGGGCGTCCGCGGCGACGTGTCCGGCGTAGCCGCCGTGCCGGTCCCAGCCGGTGTAGCGCGAACCGGGGCAGAGGTTCTCCCGCCCGCTCCGGCAGTACGTGCAGTGGCCGCAGGTCCCGGCCAGCCAGGCCACCCCGGCCCGGTCCCCGACGGCGAAGCCCTCGACCGCCGGGCCGGCCGCCCGTACGCGCCCGACCGCCTCGTGCCCCGGCGTGCACCGGGCCGTCCGAGGGGCGAGGTCCCCCTCGGCGAGGTGCAGGTCGGTGCGGCACACGCCGCAGGCCTCCACCTCCAGCAGGATCTCGTGCGGCCCGGGGGCGGCCAGCGGCCGCCGCTCCCAGACCAGCGGCGCCGGGTGTGCCGGGCCGATCGGCCCGGGGCGGTCCACCACCCAGCCCTCGGTCGTCCCCGGTACGGCGCCCGCCGTGTTCATCGCTGCCTCCCGCCTGTCCGCCGCCTGCTTGCCGCCGTCAGGCCGGCCGGGTCGGAGCCGCCCGTGCCGAGCGCGGCGGGCGGGTGGGTGCCCATCGGTCGGCGGCGCGGCGCGGGACGTGGCCGGGAGGATCCGGCGGTCGAGGCCGGTCACGAGGGCGAAGCGGCCGCTACCTCCAGCGTGCGCCGCGGACGGCAGCGCCGCAGGACGGCGGAACCGTGGGCCGGCCGCCGACTGCGGTGGTCGCCCCGCCGGCATCACGCGCGGCGTCACGCGCCGGCTCCGGAGGGCGCTGCTGCGCCGGGGGCCGCGGGCCGGAGCCGGGTGGTGGCCTGCCACTCGCGCGGGGACATGCCGTACGTCGTCCGGAAGGACCGGCTGAAGTGCGAGGGGCTCACGAAGCCCCAGCGGTGGGCCACCGCCGAGATGGCCGGCATCGTCCGGGCCGGACGGGACAGCTCGCGCCGGCAGCGGTCCAGCCGTTCGCGCTGCACCCAGCGGCCGACCGTCGTCCCCTCGGCGCGGAACAGCTTGTGCAGGTAGCGCACCGAGATGTGGTGCGCTTCGGCGATCCGGGCGGGCGAGAGGTCGGGGTCGCCCAGGTGACGCAGGATGTAGTCCTCGATCCGGGCGAGCATCCCCCGCGCGGCCTCCGCGGGCTGCCGGACCGCCCGGCCCTGACGCTCGCGGACCAGTACCGCCAGCAGGTCGGCGGTGGTCAGGGCGAGCCGGTGTCCGGTGCCGGGGTCGAAGTCCGCCGCCTGTGCGGCGAGCCGGTTCAGGTAGCCGGCGATCAGCCCGGAGGTTCCCGAACTGCCGTTGAACACCGTCCCCGTGACGGCCCGCAGCTCGTCGTCGGTCACCCCGAGGGCCGCCTTGGGCAGCCGGAACGCGGTGAAGCGGAAGGGTTCGGGATGCTCCCGCCGGTAGGGACGGCCCGCGTCCGAGCAGGTGAAGGCGCCCGGTCCCACCAGCGCCTGCCGGCCGTCCTGGGTGAGCCGGGCGGTGCCCCGCTGCTGGAGGGTGACCGTCAGGAACTCCGCGCCGCCCTGGGAGATGCGGCGCCTGCTGCGGGACGCGGTCTGCGGGCCCGCCTCGACCTCGGATATCCGGAGCGGGCCGAGGCGCCGGCTGGTGATCGTCCCGGCCGGGCAGACGTCCTCGTGCGCGATGAGGTCGAGCGGGACGAACGTGCCGGACACCAGCGCGTGCCAGTGTCCGGCGCGGTCGCGGGGTGACGTCGCGGGGGACATCGCAGGTGACGTCGCGGGGGACGTGTGCGGGGGCAGGGTGACGAGGGTGACGGACATGAGGGCTCCGTGTGCAGTGCGGGTGGTTCTCCCACCCACTCTCGGGCCGGTCGGCGCCCCGGCCATCCGTCACATGACTTGCGTCGTCACAGGCCGGGCCCCGGGCCGGCCTCCCGCTCCACGACGTCGCGCAGCTGGCTGCGCGAGGTCACGCCGAGGGCCGGGAAGACCTGGTAGAGGTGGGTCCCGACGGTCCTGGGCGACAGGAACAGCCGCTCGCCGATCTGCCGGTTCGTCAGGCCCTGCGCCGCGAGCCGTACGATCCGCTGCCGCTGCGGGGTCAGGGAGCGCAGCGCGCTGTGCCGGGCCGTCTCGACGGTGATGCCCGCCGCCCGCAGTTCCGCCTCGGCCCGTGCCGCCCAGTGGCCGGCGCCCAGTCCGTCGAAGATCTCACGGGCCTTCGTCAGGGCCGTCCGGGCATCCGCGATCTGCCGCTGCCGCCGCAGCCACTCGCCGTACTCCAGCCAGACCTGGCCCCGTTCGAACGGCCAGCGCTGACCGGCCGGATCCTCCAGCGCCGCGCGGAAGTGCGCCCCGGCGGCGGCCGGTTCGGCCAGCAGCGCGGTGGCCCGGAGCAGGATCTGCCGCAGCCGCGCCGAGGCTCCCGCGCCGACCGCGGCGCTCACCTGCTCCAGGGCGGCCCGGGCCTGCCCGGCGTGACCGGTGAGGACGGCGGCCGCCGCGTGGTCGGCGACGGCGTAGCACGACAGGTGGTAGTGCACCGGTACGCCCGAGCCGTCGAAGACGGAACTCAGGTGCAGGTGGGCGGCGTGGTGGTCACCGAGGGCGGTGGCGGCGAGCGCGGCCGCCCGGCGGGCCCGGACGACGGTGGCGAGCGCCCGGGCCGGCTCGGTGACGGCCAGCGCCGCCGAGGCGTGGCGCAGCGCCGTCTCGGGCTCGCCGGTCACGGCGCACACGGTGGCGAGGGCGGTGAGTGCCCGCGCCGAGCCGAGGTTGCGGTGCCCGGCCAGGAAGCGTTCCGCGAGCCGTTCGACGCCCAGGCGTGCGTCGGCCCACCGCCCGCAGTCGAAGTTGGCCCAGGCCAGGTCCGCGGCGGTCATTCCGCCGTGGAAGTCGGCCGCGTCCTCCCACTGCGGATTGACCATGTCGCCGAGCAGGCTCACCGCCGTCTCGGTCTCGTCCAGCAGCATGCCGAGGACACCGAGGGTGTGCGTCTCGGTCGGGATCAGGCCGGGTGCGGCAGCGGCCGCGGGAAGCAGGGCGCGCACGGTGTTCCCGTGGGTGAAGGGGTCGGTGACGCCGATGTCCCACAGGTGGAACGGCCGGCCGAGCGCCTCGCCGCCCTCCGCCGCGCGGGCCGCCAGCATCGGCCGGATCCGCTCCCGCTGGGCGGCGATGCCCGAGTGGTAGACGATCCCGGTCGCGATGGTGGACACGTCCTCGGCGAGCGGCCCGGTGGCCGGCACCTCCTCGCCGACGACGAGGGCGAAGGCCCGTTCCAGACGCAGCATCAGCATGGCGACCAGCCCGTTCATGGCGCTGATCCAGCTGGTCGCGGCCGGATCGGGAGTGAGGTGCGAGGCCTGGGCGCCGAGGGCCTCGGCCCGGTCGAGGTCCCCGACCAGGACGGCGGTGTAGGCGGCGGTCGACAGGAGTCTGGTCCGCTCGCCCGTGTCCGGGTGGAGCTGGGCGGCCCGTTCCAGACCGGCCAGCGCTTCGGCGACGGCGCCCCGGCCGAACGTGCGCATGGCGGTGGCCTCCAGGGTCGCGGCGACCGCGGCGTCGGGGGCCACCGTCGCCGCCGACAGCTGCCAGGCCCGCCGGTCGGGGTCGCCGGCGAGCGCGGCTGCCAGCGCCAGGTGCGCGCGCCGCCGTTCGGCGAACGGGACGGCGCCGTAGACGGCGGAACGGACCAGCGGGTGGCGGAACTCGATCCGGTCCGCCCGCACGTGCACCAGCCCCGCCTGCTCGGCCGGCAGCCACACCGCCACGTCGGAGCCCGGCGGCAGTGCGGCCAGGACGTCCGACAGGGCCGCGCCCTCCGCCGCGGCCGCGATCAGCAGCGCCTCGCGGGTGGCCTGCGGCAATCCGTCGGCCTGGGCGGCGAAGGTGCTCTCCAGCAGGTCGGTGACCGGCACCGGCCCCATGGGCGGGAGGCGACCGTCCCGCGCCGCCTGCCGGGCCAGTTCGATGAGCGCGAGGGGGTTGCCGGCGGCGGTGGCCAGCACCTGGCGCCGGGCCGGGCCGACGGGCGGCTCGGGCTGCGCGCCGAGCAGTTCCTCCGCCTCGGCCGGGGACAGCGGAGCGACCACCACCTGCGGCACCGTCGAGTCCAGCCAGTCGGGCCGGTGGGTGCCGCGGGCCGCGACCAGCAGCGCGATCGACTCGCCCGCGAGCCGGCGCGCGAGGAAGCCCAGGACCTGGCAGCTTCCCGGGTCGAGCCACTGGGCGTCGTCGACGGCGAGCAGCAGCCGGCCCGTGGACGCGATCCGGGAGGCGAGCGTCAGCACGGCCAGGCTCACCATCATGGGGTCCGGTGGGGTGAGGTCCTCACCGAGCCCGAAGGCACCGAGCAGGGCGGCCCGCTGGCGGGCCGGCAGGCCGTCGACCCCGTCGTCGAGGACGGGCAGCAGGAGCTGGTGGAGGCCGGCGAAGGCGAGTTCGCTCTCGGCGACGCTACCCCGCACCCGCAGGACGCGGGAGCGTTCGCGTTCGGCCTCCTCGACCGCGGTGTCCAGCAGCAGGTCTTGCCCACCCCCGCCTCCCCGAGCAGCAGGACGGCGGGCGACGCCGACCGGGGGGAGAGCGCGTCGGCGATGACCGCCCGCTCCTGTTGACGACCGATCACCATGGAACTCCTGAAGCAGTGTGACGAAGGCGGGACCGTCGTCCGTTCGAACGAACGGACGAGGTGCACGAGCGTCGGAGCATATCGGTCATTCCGTCGGGCGGTCCGGTCGCGGACGGTGGTCCGCCCGACCGCTGTCAGTGCGGCGTCGCGGGAGCCCGTCGGACGGGTGCCAGCTGGTCGAAGCAGTAGTAGACGGCGAGGACGGCATGGGTCGCGAGCATGGCGACGGGGCTGAGGTAGGCGATCCCGACCGTGGCCAGGTAGGCCAGGCCGCCGAGGCTGAACCGGCGCATCGCGGCGTTCACGTCGGCCCGGGGGACGGGGGTGCGCAGGGCGCGCGCGTCGCGGGTGAAGGAGAGGAACAGCAGGGTGAAGGCGAGGCCCATGGCGACCATGGTGGCCGCGTAGACGGCGGCCGCGGTGTGGGCGTCGGTGTCCTCCGCCGTGAGGTAGGTGGCGAGCAGGCGGGTGGGGAAGGGGATGACGGAGACGGTGAGGAGGAGGAAGAGGTTGGCGAAGAGGGTCCGCCGGTCGACGCGGCGCGCGAGTGCGCACATGGCGTGGTGGTTGATCCAGATGATGCCGATGACGAGGAAGCTGACGAGGTAGGCGAAGTAGGAGGGCCACTGGTGGGACAGGGCCCCGGCGAGGCTCTGGCCGTGCAGGCCGTCGGGTTCGGGAACGTTCAGGTCCAGGACGAGCAGGGTGATGGCGATGGCGAAGACGCCGTCGCTGAAGGCCTCCAGACGGGCGGTGCTGAAGTCGGTGGTGTCCCGGCGGGACGGTTCGGGCGCGGGGGTGCTCATGGGGTCTCCGGTGGAAGGTCGATGACGCCGGCCGGGGACAACTCTCCTGGACCGGGGCCGGCGCAGACCCGCCGGGGTGACGTCGGCGGTGTGTCAGGCCACGTGCCGCTCGCGGCCCTCGCCGTCTGGCCCAGGGTGAAGGCGGCAACCTCCTGCCGACAGGAACCCCCTTCTCTTCAGGGAGCAGATCGTGACGTCCACACTGCCGCCTACCGACGGTCTGCCGGGCGCAGGCGCAGGCGCGCCCCGCAGCGGTCCGGCAGCCCGCCGGCGTCGGGCGCTGGCCATCGCCGCCGGCCTGTTCTGCATGGCGGGCATCGCCCCGCTGGCGCTGACCGGGGCCGCCCACGCCCAGGGCACCTGCACCGTCTCGGGCCCCACCACCACCTGTACCTTCGCCTTCACCGGCGCCGAGCAGACGTTCTCCGTCCCGAGCGGCGTCACCCAGGTCGACGTCACGGCGATCGGCGCGGCCGGCGGCAAGGAGGGCGTCAACAACACGCCCGGCGGCCGCGGCGCGCAGGTATCGGGCACGCTCACCGGACTGTCCGCCGGACAGACCCTCTACGTCGAGGTCGGCGGCACCCCCACGCTCGACACCTCCGCCTGCTACGTGTTCTCGCCGTGCATCGGCGGCTTCAACGGCGGTGGTACGGCCCGATTCGGCGGCGGCGGAGGCGGGGCCTCCGACGTCCGCACCCAGCCCCGCACCACCCCCCTCACCACCACCGACTCCCGCCTCGTCGTGGCCGCGGGCGGCGGCGGGGCCGGTGAGGTCTTCAGCTCGTCGTGCCCGGGAAGCCAGGGCGGGGACGCGGGCCAGCCGGGCGCGAACGGAACGTGCAACGGGGGAACCGGCGGCGGGGCGGGAATGGCCGGCCAGGGCGGGGCCGGCGGCGTGGCCACCGGCGGTACGGACGGCGCGCCCGGCACGCTCGGAACCGGCGGCAACGGCGGTGCCGGCACCGGCGGCGCGGGCGGCGGGGGTTACTACGGGGGTGGGGGCGGTGCCAGCCTCAACGGCCTGACCTCTCCGTTCGGGAGCGCCGGTGGTGGCGGCGGCGGGTCGTCCCTCGTACCCGCCGGGGGCACCGGTCCCACCGTGACCGGCTCCGCAGCGAGCGTCACCATCAGCTACACCACGCCGGGCAAGCCGGTGACGACGCGTCTGATCGCCCTGCCCCAGCAGGTCCGGCAGGGCCGGCCGGTGGTGCTCGACGACCTGGTCTGCCCCGCCGACACCGGCGCCACGACCCCGCCCACCGGCACGGTGACGTTCACCGACACCACCACCGGCACGACCCTGGGCACGGCCCGCCTGGTCCTCGACGTCAGGAGGTGCGCCGCCGCGGGGCGGGTCGTCTTCTTCCGGACCCCCGGGGTGCACGTCGTCACGGCCGTCTACAGCGGTGACTCCGTCTACCAGAGCGGCAGCCCGGAGACCATCGCGGTGACGGTCTCCTGACCGTGACGGGCTCCTCCCGGACGATCCGGCAGGAGCCCTCTCGGTCCGGGGCGGCCGCACCCCCGTCGCGGCCGCCCGCCGTCGGGCCCGGCCTACGGGTGGTAGACGACCTCGGGGAAGGCCTTCGACGGCCCGTCGAGCAGGTCGCCGCAGTGCCGGTTGCGCAGGTGGAGGTCGAAGAAGGCGCGCGGGTAGGCCTGTTGGATGAGGATGCCGCGGTCGGGGTCGAGGGTGCCGACCGCGGACTGGATCTGCTGCTCGGTCATGCCGAGGAGCCTGCCCGCCTGCGGGATCAGCGTCATGTCGTCGCCGTACGAGGTGTGCACGGCGCCGGCGGCCTGGACGTCGAGGCGCCAGCCGCGCAGGTGGCCCCAGAAGGTCTCGACGTACGGGCTGGCGGCCCGGGTGTAGGTGGCGGTCATCAGCATGAACGGCCGGTCGATGTCGGTGGTGACGGCGGGGTTCGACTCCATCCGGCCGTCCAGGGTGAGGCCGGCGCGGATGCGCGGGTCGGCGACCATGGCGAGGGCGGCGGCGGTGCCGCCCTTGGACCAGCCGGAGACACCGATGTTCCGCGCGTCCAGGCCGCCGAGCAGGCCGGTCGGCAGGGCACGGCCGTCGACGTCGGGGTTGCGTCCGTTGGCCAGGTCGACGACGCGTTCGAGGAGGAAGAGCAGGTCGGCGGCGTAGTCCTTCGGGTACAGCCCCGGGGCGACGCCGTCCCGGGTGACGACGGTCCCGTCCGGGAACTCGGTGATGCCGTCATGGGTGTGGTCGACGGTGACCACGGCGAAGCCGTGGCTGGCCAACTCCTGGACCATGACGGTGTGGTCGGCGCGGTGGCTGCCCGCGCCGTGCGAGTAGAGCACGACGGGCAACGGCCGGCCGGTCCGGTGGACGGGCGCGCCCTGGTGACCGCTGGTGAGCGGGGCGAGGGAGGGGTCGAGCGGGAAGCCGACGTCGTCGAGGAAGGCCTTCAGGGCGCCAGCGGTCATCCAGGGGGCGAGCGGGTACGCGTCGGCGTCCGCTACCCGGGCCGGGTACCAGACGGTGGCCATCAGCTCGCGGAACCGTCCGGGCCTGGCGTTCGGGTCGAGCCGGGACTCGTCGCGCAGGTGCAGCGGCACCATGCCCACCGGGAAGGGGCCGGTGGGAGCGGGCAGGGTGAGCCGCGCGGGGGCGGCGGGGACGGTGCCGGTGGCTGCGGATGCGGCTGCGGATGCGGGAGCGGCCGAGGCGGCGCGGGCGAGGCCCAGCGGTGCGACGGCGCCCAGGGCGATGGCTGCGCCCAGCATGCGGCGGCGGGTCGGTGCGGTACGGCGTACGACCGGCGCGGCGTCCCTCGGCGCGGTGTCCGTCGGAATGGTGTCCATCGGCGTGGTGTCCATGCCCGGAAGGCTGTCATGTGAAGCCGATGGGCAACATCGGACCATGGATTGACTGTCCGTCACCTCGCATGGGCCCAGGGGTTTACATCCCCGGGTTGACGCGGAACGGGCGCGGGCCTGATCCACCGTGGGTGTCGGCCGATCCGGGCGTTCGACCGCGCCCGAGGCCGGATCACCGCCCGGAGACGGTCACGGGCGGGGCCCCGCCGGTGGTGCGGCCGGGGCCGTCGGGGGTCGGCGCGGGGGCAGGGGCACGAAACCGCTGGTGCGGGCGGTGTATTCGGCCCAGCCGGGCCGCTGCGCGCCCAACTGCCGTTCCAGCAGGGGTTTGCCGCTGCCGAAGGCGAGCAGCCAGGTCATGAGCACCGGGCTGAGGACGAAGGCCCAGCCGACGGGCGCGTCGGCGGCGAGCAGGAACAGGCCCCACCACACGCAGGCGTCGCCGAAGTAGTTCGGGTGGCGGGTGTACCGCCACAGACCGCGGTCCATGATCCGGCCGCGGTTGGCCGGGTCGGCCTTGAAGCGGGCGAGCTGCCGGTCCCCGACCGCCTCGAAGAACAGGCCGACGGCCCACAGCGCGGTGCCCGCCCAGGCGAGCACGCCGGGCGGGTGGGGCAGGTACTGGGCGGCCTGGACGGGCAGGGAGACGAACCAGACGAGGGCGGCCTGGAGCAGGTAGACCATCCGCAGGGCGTACCGGGTGCGGGCCGACCCCTCGGGGGCGCGGGCGAGCATCCGGGCGTAGCGCGGGTCCTCGGGGGCACCGCGGGCGCGCCACCAGATGTGCCCGGACAGCCGCAGACCCCACACGGTGACCAGGACGGTGGCCAGCAGGCGCCGCTCGGGGTTCCCGTGACCGTCCGAGAGCGCGAAGCCGCTCAGCGCCACGGCGGTGAAGGCGAGCCCCCAGGCGACGTCCACCCCGCGGTGACGCCCGGTGCGCACCCCCGCCGCGAACGCGGTGAGCATGACGGCGAGGGCGACGGCGGCGGTGACGGCGAGGTTGAGCGCGAAGGCGGCGGCGTTCACGACAGGCTCCGGTACCGGTCGGCGGGCCGGAGCGCGGACGATCGGCCACCGGGCCGGCAGGCCCGGACGAGGACGACGGCGGCGGTTCCGGTGGGGGCCGCCGCGCTCACGCCGTCACCCCGTCGCGGGTGAGGAGGATCTGCTGGACGTCGAGGTAGCCGGTGCGGAATCCGGCCTCGGAGTAGGCGAGGTAGAGCTCCCACGTGCGCCGGAAGACCTCGTCGAAGCCGAGGGCCGCGACCTGCGGCGACCGTTCGGTGAAGCGTTCGCGCCACAGCCGCAGGGTCTCGGCGTAGTGCGGCCCGTACGCGTCGGACCGTACCGTCCGCAGCCGGGTGTGCCGGGTGGCGGTCTCCTCGATCGCCCGCAGGGACGGGATGAGGCCGCCGGGGAAGACGTACTTGAGGATCCAGGTGTAGGTGCGGCTGGCGGCGAGCATCCGGTCGTGGGACATGGTGATCGCCTGGAGGGCGACGCGTCCGCCGGGCGCCAGGACCCGGTCGAGGGTGGCGAAGTAGTCCGGCCAGAACGGCCGGCCCACGGCCTCGATCATCTCGACGCTGACGACGGCGTCGTACCGGCCTTCGACGGCGCGGTAGTCGCACAGCCGGACCTGCGCCCGGTCCGCATGCCCGGCGTCGGCGATCCGGCGCCGGGCCAGGGCGAGTTGTTCCCCGGAGAGGGTCAGGCTGACGACGCGGGCGCCGCGGGCGGCTGCGCGCAGGGCGAGTTCGCCCCATCCGGTGCCGATCTCCAGCAGCCGGGTGCCGGGGCCGACGCGGGCCAGGTCGAGCAGCCGGTCGATCTTGCGGTGCTGGGCCGCGGGCAGGCCGTCCCGGGTGGCGAGCGGTTCGTGGCCGCGGCCGGTCGGGAAGAGGGCCGAGGAGTAGGTCATCGTCGGGTCGAGGAACAGCGCGAACAGGTCGTTGGACAGGTCGTAGTGCCGGTGGATGTTGCGGCGCGCGTTCCCCGGGGTGGACAGTTCGTCGTCCGGCGGCTTCTGGACGTAGAGGCGGCGCAGCCACTGTGTGCCGGCCGGCACGAGGGTCTGCGGCGCGGCGGCGAGTCCGGTGAGCAGCGCGACCAGGTCGGGGCTGTCCCAGTCGCCGGCCTGGTAGGACTCCCCGAAGCCGATCAGGCCGCCCGCGCCGACCCGGTGGAGGAAGGCCCGCGGGCGGTGCAGGCGCAGGACCGGGGCCCCGGGCGGGGCCGGCCGCGGGGTGCGGCCGCCGGGGAGTTCGACGCGCAGGCCGCGCCGCGAGGCCACCCGGCGCAGCAGGCGGGCGGCGACGGCCGCGCGCAACGGCGCGTGCGGGACGCGGGCGACGTCCGGCCAGCGCGTGGGGTCGACGGGGGGCGTCGGCGTCGCCGTCGGGGGAAGCGTGGTCGTCATGGGGTGGGCACCTCTTCCGTGGTGGGAGCGGTGGGCCCGTCGGAGGGCCGGGGCGGGCCGGCGGGCGGGCGGGGGTGGACGGGCAGGCCGCTGAGCCACAGGCGGACGCCCTGGTAGCGGATGTGCAGGCTGACGGCCCAGGTGGCGAACGGGTGGGTGAGGACGGCGCGCAGCAGGGCCGCGGGGCCCGCCGGCCGTGCGGTGCCGCGGACGGTGGCGGTGAAGGCGCGGCGGCCCCGGCGCTCCAGGTGGACCGTCAGGTGGAGCCGCTCCGCCGGTTCGGGCAGCACCATCGTGTAGCGGCCGTCGACGGGGAAGAACGGTGAGACGTGGAAGTCCTTGTCGCTCTCGCCGCGTCCGTCGGGATCGGGCGCCAGCAGGTAGCGGTGCCGGCCGCCGTAGGTGTTGTGGACCTCGGCGACCGTGCAGAGCGGACGGCCGGACCGGTCGCGGCACCAGTAGACGGTCAGCGGGTTGAACACGTGCCCCAGCGAGCGGGCCTGCGTGAGCATCAGCACCGTCCCGTCGCCGAGCCGGACGCCGCAGGCGGCGAGGAAGCGCTCCAGGTCCTGGCGGAGCGTCGGCGGCTCGGCTGCCGGGTCGAGGGCGTGGTCGCGCGGCAGGAACCGGGCCAGCGGCCGCAGTGGCCGCGGCAGGGCGGGCAGGCGGTCGAGGTCCACCAGCCACAGGTAGCCGCGGTGCCGGAACGAGCGCCTGCGGGGTGCGGTGCGCACGTGCGTCGTGACGGTGTCGTAGAGGACCGCCCCCCACGGTCCGGGCAGGGCGGTCACGGCACGCTCACCCCGAGCAGTGCGTGGGCGGCCTCGACGCCGGAACGGCAGCCGTCCTCGTGGAAGCCCCAGCCGTGGTAGGCGCCGGCGAACACGGTTCGGGCGCGGGCGAGTTCGGGCAGCCGGCGCTGGGCGGCGACCGTGCGCGCGGTGTGGACCGGGTGCTCGTAGACGGTGCGGGAGACCACCAGTTCCTCGGGGATCGGCTGCTGCCGGTCCTCGTTGAGCGTGACCAGGTAGTCGGTGTCGGTGTCCAGCCGCAGCAGCCGGTTGAGGTGGTAGCTGACCCGCACCCGGTCGGAGGACGCGCTGCAGTGGGGCATCCGGTAGTTCCACGAACCGCGCGCCGGGCGCGCGGAGGGGAGGACCGTCCGGTCGCGGTGCAGCACGGTCGGGTTGACCGAGTAGGTGAAGGCACCGAGGACGGTGCGCTCGGCGTCGCTCGGGTCGGCGAGCAGCCGCAGCGCCTGGTCGGCATGGGTGGCGACCACCACCGCGTCGGCTTCGGTGCGCCGCCCGTCCGCGCAGACCACGGTGACACCGTCCGGGTGCCGGCGGACCGCACGGACGGGAGCGGACCGGTGGACGGCGGTGAGCCGCGCCGCGATCCGGTCCACGTAGGTGCGCGAGCCGCCGACGACCGTGCGCCAGGTCGGCGATCCGGTCACGGAGAGCATGCCGTGGTTGCGGAGGAACGCGAACAGGTAGCGGGCCGGGTAGTCGCCCGCGAGGTCGGGGGCGCAGGACCACACGGCGGACACCACCGGGGTCATGAAGTGGCTCACGAAGTAGGGCGAGAAGCCCTCGGCGGCGAGGAAGTCCCGCAGGCTCGGCTCGCCCGCCCCCGGGTCGGCGAGCAGGCGGCGGGCGAGCCGGTGGAAACGGGGCACTTCGGCGAGCATGCGCAGGTACCGGCCGCGCAGCACGACGTCGGGACGGGCGAACAGCCCGGCCGGCCCCTTGGCGCCCGCGTACTCCAGGCCGCACCCGTCGCAGCGCACGGACATGCTCATCACGCTGTCCTGGGTGCGGATGCCGAGTTCGGCGAAGAGGCGCACCAGGTACGGGTAGGTGCGCTCGTTGTGCACCAGGAACCCGGTGTCCAGCGCCACCGTCCGGCCGTCCCGGTCCGTGGCCTGCTGCGTGTGGGCGTGGCCTCCGAGGCGGCCCTCGGCCTCGAACAACTCGACCTCCACCCCGGCCCGGCAGAGCTCGTGGGCCGCGGTGAGTCCGGCGACGCCGGATCCCACCACCGCCACCGTGCGTGGACGCCCGCCGGGGAGCGCGGCGGTGGACCGCGTGGTGGAGACGGTGTCGAACATGGTCACGAGAGCCCCTCCCGACAGGGCCGCGACGCGGCCCGCATGGACGTTGCACCGGATCTTCGGAGGCGGAGCCCGGCCCGGATTGGCCCGACTTCGCGCGCACGGGACGGCAGGGGGACGAGACGTCACCGGCAGGCGGCCGCCGGGGCGGGGCCTCAGTCCGTGACGGCCTGCTCGATGAGGTCGACGGCGTCCGCGAGGGTGAAGGGGCGGGCGGCGCCGGCCGGCGGCCGGTTGCGGGCCCACCCGGGACCGGCGGCGACCACCACGGCCCCGCCGCGGGAGCCGCGTGGACCCCACACGCTGTCGCCGACCCTGCGCACCAACTCGCGGTCCGCGGTGTGCCGGTCCTGGGACCAGATCATCACGGCCCCCGGACCGATCCGGTGGACGGCGTCCAGCAGGGCCCGGGACGGGACGGCCGCGCCCAACATCCGGAAGGGAACGGCGCGTTCGGTCAGCGCCGCGGCCGTGGCGTCGAGCGGGAGGGTGTGCAGTTCGAGGGGCGTCGCGGTCAGCAGGACGGGCCGCGCCGGCCGGGCCGTGAAGGCACCGACGGCCACGCCCCGCAGGGCGGTGGAGACGTGCCAGGACAGCAGGTGCTCGACCTCGACGTACTGCTCGCCGTCCGCCGCCCACTTGCGGCCCGCGGCACGGAGGGCCGGCATCATGACGTCCGTCCACGCGTCGACCACGCCGAGCGCTTCCAGCGCCTCCCGCAGGATCCTGGCGACCTCCGGCGCGTCGAGCCGTACCGCCGCCCGGGCCAGGCCCCGGCATTCGGGGCGCACCGTCCCGACGTGCAGGGCGCGGCTTCCGCCCGGGCCGGGACCGGTGCGTTCGCCGCCCCGGGAGCCCGCCTGCGGCGCGGGCGGCGCGGCGAGTGCGGCGAGTGCGGGGAGCGCGGGCCGCAGGCCGTCCTCGGGGGCGGGGACGTCGCGCTCGGCCAGGGCCGCCCGGGCGGCCTCGCCCGGAGGGACCCCGCGTGCCGTCAGACGGCACATCGTCTCCAGGACCGCGATGTCCTGACGCCTCCAGCGGCGGTGATGCCCGGGCTCCCGGTGGGCGGGGCCGATGCCGTAGCGGCGTTCCCAGGAACGGACCGTGGTGGGGGACACGCCCAGACGCCGGGCCACGCCGCCCGTCGGGAGCCCCACGTCCTCCGCCGGGCCGGACAGCGGGCCGGACAGCGGGTCCGGCTCTCCGGACCGCTCCCCGGTCCGCCGTCCGGCATCGAGGGCGGCCGAGGAGGTCACCATCCTGCGATCCTCCCGACGGCGAAACCAACGCAGCACACCACCATGACGGCGATGACCAGCAGGGGAATCCAGCCGGGCCAGGCCGTGTGCAGTTCGACCGACTCCGGGGTGGAGATGCCCGCGCACGTCGACGCCTCGCACTCCGGCGTCTCGGTAGGGGGGCTCGCGGGCACGGGGCGCTCCTGCGTGGGGAGCTGCTGGTCGACGGTCATGACGTCCTCCCGCGGTCGGCGGTGGGTCCGGTCCTCGGTGGATCCCGACATCTCCATGTTGCATCCGGCGGCTCCCCGCTCCCAGTCGCAGCGTTTCCGCACCGACTCCGTGCCCGGGAGCCGCCGCCGTCATCGCCCCGCGCCCACGACTCGGCCGGGCCGCAGCGACCGTCCGGCCGGACCTTCCTCCGCGCAAGGGCGGTCGCACTCCACGGCGAAGGCGGCCCGGAGCCGGATGAGGCCGTCGCGGATCCGGGTCTTGACGGTGCCCAACGGCACGCCGATCCGGTGCGCGATCTCGCGGTGCGAGTACCCGCCGAAGTAGGCCAGCACCACGGCCTCGCGCTGCACCGAGCTCAGATCCGCCAGAGCGGACCTGACCCGCAGCCGGTCCAGCGAGCGGACCGCCTCCTCCTCCGGCGGATCGCTCCGCACCGGCTCCCGGGCCGCGACCCGGTGGTCGCGCTCGGCAGCGGCGCGGGCGGAGCGCACACGGTCCACCGCGCGGTGGTGCGCGATCGTCAGCACCCAGGCCAGCACCGACCCGCGCTCGGGCCGGTAGGCCGCCGCGGTGCGCCAGACTTCCAGCAGGACCTCCTGGGCGACCTCCTCGGCGTGCGCGGGGCTGCGCAGCGTCCGCAGGGCGACGCCGTACACCGGTGCGGCGACCGCGCGGTACAGCATCTCGAACGCGCGGTCGTCGCCGTGCGCCGACAGCTCCAGGAGACGCCGCAGATCGTCAGCCGCCGGCACTTGCCTGCCGCTGGGATCCGGGTCGGGACGGGTCGGTACGAGCGAGGTCACGCCCCCACGCTGCAGCGATTCGGCACCACGAGCGGAGTCGGACCGTTTGTGCATCGTTTCGGTGGGGGACCGGGAGCGCAGACGCTGCGGCACCGCTGCACCTGTGCCCGCCGCCGTCGACGGCCGATCCTGCAGAGGTCGGCGGCCGATCCTGCAGATGAGGCGGCGTACCCCGCGCCGATCCGGTCGTCGAGGAGAGGAACGGAGCGGACCATGAAGCGGCACCACGAGCCGTACGACGGGCCGCGCCCGGCGGCGGCCACGCACGAGGGCTCCGAGGCCCCCGGAGGACCGGAATGAGGGGACCGGCATGAGAGGACCGGCATGAGTGGACCGCGCCCGCACTGGCTGTTCGGCGACCAGCTCGGGCCGCACTTCCTCGCCCCGGGGGACGGCGGCCCGGACCCGGACGCCCCGGTGGTCATGATCGAGGCCCGCTCGGTGCTGCGCCGGCGGCGCTTCCACCGGGCCAAGGCCCACCTGGTGCTGTCCGCGATGCGCCACGCCGCGGACGCCCTCGGCGAGCGGGTGCGCTACGTGCAGGCCGACACCTACCGCGAGGGCCTGGCCCGGGCGGTCGGCCGCCGCCGGGTCACCGTGTGCCACCCGACCTCGCGCGCGGCCCTCGGCCTCGTGGACGACCTCGCCCAGGTGACGGTGCTGCCGCCGCGGGGCTTCCTCGTGCCGTTCGCCGACTTCCGCCGCTGGGCCGGCGAACCGGGCCGACGGCGCCTGCTGCTGGAGGACTTCTACCACCGGGTGCGGCGGGCCGAGCACCTGCTGCTGGAACCGGACGGCAGCCCGGCGGGCGGCCGCTGGAACCTGGACCGGGACAACCGCGAACCACCGCCCCGGGGAGTCGCCGCCCTGCCGCTGCCGCCCCCCTTCGAACCCGAGGAGGACGTGATCGACGAGCGGGTCCGGGCCGACCTGGACCGCTGGGAGCGCGCCGGCGAGGTCGCCTTCGTGGGCCGGGACGGCCCGCGCCGCTTCGCCGCGACCCGCGCGGAGGCCGAGCGGGCGCTCGCGCACTTCGTCGCCCACCGGCTCCGGGACTTCGGCCGGTACGAGGACGCCATGCTCCACGCCGACCCCTGGACGGCCCACAGCGCCCTGTCCGTCCCCCTCAACCTCGGCCTGCTCGACCCGGGCGAGTGCGTGCGCGCCGCCGAGGCCGCCCACCGGGCGGGGAAGGTGCCGCTCAACAGCGCCGAGGGCTTCGTACGGCAGGTCGCCGGCTGGCGCGAGTACGTCTGGCAGCTGTACTGGCACCTCGGGGAGGAGTACCGCGACGCCAACCGGCTCGGCCACCGCGAACCGCTGCCCGCGTGGTTCCGCGACCTGGACGCCGAGGCGGTCACCGCCCGCTGCCTGGCCCGCGTCCTCGCGGAGGTCCGCGACCACGGCTGGGTGCACCACATCCCCCGGCTGATGGTGCTCGGCAACTGGGCCCTGCAGCACGGCTGGGACCCCCGGGAACTCACCGACTGGTTCCACCGCTGCTTCGTGGACGGCTACGACTGGGTGATGACCGCCAACGTCGTCGGCATGTCCCAGTTCGCCGACGGCGGACTGATCACCACCAAGCCCTACGTGGCGGGCGGCGCCTACCTGAACCGGATGAGCGACCACTGCCGCCCCTGCCGCTACCGGCCCACCGAACGCCTCGGCGACCGCGCCTGCCCGTTCACCGCCGGCTACTGGGCCTTCGTCCACCGCCACCACGACCTGCTCGCGGCCAACCACCGCACCGCGCAGGCCGCCGCCGGCCTGCGCCGACTGAACGGCCTGCCCGAACTGCTGGCCGCCGAACGGGCCCGCGGCCAGTCACCGCCGTGAGCGGGCGGCCACCGCGCCACCGGCCAGATCGGCCAGCACCTCCCCGGCGGCCCGCGCGCCCGAGGCGAGCGCCCCCTGCACCGAGCCCGTGGCCCGGTGGTCCCCGCACACGTAACGCCCCGGCGCGAACCGCGTGCCGCGGCTGAGCGGGAGCGGCGCCGGCCCGGCCGGCAGCGCCTCGGCGATCCGGTACTCCGCCAGCGGCTCCCAGGCCGAGGTGTCCGCCCCGTACAGCACGCCGGCCCGGGCCCGAGCCGCCCGCTCGTCCGCGTCCGTCCCCAGGACCGAGGTCGACACCAGCGCCCGCCCGTCCGGTGAGCAGCCGGGGACGACCTCCGACAGCACCACGGTGTTCAGCACCTGCCGGCCCGCGTCCACGACCAGCGTCGGCTCGCGCAGCGGGCTGACCGGTGCCGCGTGGTAGAAGGTCGTCACCGCCCGCACCGCCGGAACCTCCAGGCCCGGCAGCAGCCGGGCGGCCTGCGCCGGCCCGGTCGCCACCACGACCGCGCGGGCCCGCAGCACCGAGCCGTCCGCGAGCACCACGCCGTCCGCCGTCACCCGCTCCACCCGGGTGCCGCGCACCAGCCGGTCCGCCGGCAACCGGGCCGCCAACTGCCGCGGCACGGCCCCGATGCCGTCCCGCGGCAGGCACAGGCTGCCGCGCAGCATGCTGCGCCACACCAGGTGGAACAGCCGGCTGGAGGTCTCCAGACCCTCCTCCAGGAACACCCCGGCCAGGAACGGGCGGAGCACCCCGTCGACGGTGCGCCGCGACACCCCGGCCCGCCGCAGCGCACGAGCGGTGCTCGTCTCCGGCAGGCGCTTGAGCAGGGTGGCGGGCAGCACCGCGTCACCCGCGCACAGCAGCCCCAGCGCGGCCAGGTCGCGCAGTGGCAGCAGTCCGCCGCGCAACCGCCCGGCGGGCAACCGCCCGGTGGGCAGCAGTCCGGCGGGCAGCAGGTCACCGGCCGCGCCCGGGCGCCTGGTCGGATCGACCACGCGGCGCGAGCCCCGTGCGTCGGCCAGCAGGAACCCGGGCGTGAACGGGCGCAGCCCCAGCGCCGCGAGCTCCAGACGCCGCCTGACCTGCGGGTAAGCGGTGTTGAACACCTGGAAGCCGCGGTCGAGCCGAAAGCCCCGGACGTCGTCGGTGCGCATCCGTCCGCCCACGTCGTCGGCGGCTTCCAGAACCAGGACGTCCCGACCGGCCGCCGTCATGTCGAGCGCGCAGGCCAGACCTGCCAGGCCCGCCCCCACCACGATGACCTCCGCTGCCCCGGCCGGAGCCTGCACTGCGTGGTGTGTCATCGGTCCACCTCCCGTGCCGCCGTACGGTCACGGAAGGTTCGGAGCCGGGTGGTGAAGCGGATCGGACACGGCGATACGGCCTTCGCGCCCGGACGTGCCGGTCCGCCGTCGGAGGGCACCCGCACCGTAAGGTCCTCACCGAGGACACGAGGCCCCGGCCGATCCGCGCGGCGCAGGCGTCGTCGGAGAAGCCCCGGCCGGCCGGGGAAGGACGAGAGAAGGGCTGGGACGTCACATGAAACAGCGCAGTCTGCGGGACCTCCGGGTGTCGGCCATCGGCCTCGGCTGCATGGGGATGTCCGCCTTCTACGGCACGGCCGACCAGGACGAGGGCATCGCGACCATCCGGCGCGCCCTGGAGCTCGGCGTCAACTTCCTCGACACCGCGCAGGTCTACGGACCGCTCACCAACGAGTCCCTGGTCGGCGAGGCCGTCCGGGGGCACCGTGACGAGTACGTGATCGCCACCAAGTTCAACTACCGGATGGACGGCGCCGTTCCGGGCGACATGTCCACGGTGGGCCCCCAGGACGGTTCCGCCGCGCACGTCCGCAGCTCCGTCCACGGTTCGCTCGCGCGGCTCGGCACCGACCGCATCGACCTGTACTACCAGCACCGGGTCGACCCGGCCGTGCCCATCGAGGAGACCGTGGGCGCGCTCGGCGAACTCGTCGCCGAGGGCAAGGTGCGGCACATCGGGCTGAGCGAGGCGAGCGCGGAGACCATCCGTCGCGCCCACGCCGTCCACCCGGTCACCGCCGTCCAGAGCGAGTACTCGCTCTGGACGCGGGACGTGGAAGCCGAGGTGCTCCCGATGTGCCGGGAGCTCGGGATCGGCTTCGTGCCGTACTCCCCGCTCGGCCGCGGCTTCCTCGCGGGCCGCTTCAGCTCCCCGGACGAGCTCGACCGGGACGACTTCCGCCGCACCAACCCGCGCTTCACCGACGCCAATCTGGCGGCCAACCTCCGGCTCGCGGAGAAGGTCAAGCAGATCGCCGCGGAGAAGGAGGTCACTCCGGCCCAGCTGGCGATCGCCTGGGTACTGGCCCGCGGCGAGGACCTCGTGCCGATCCCGGGCACCAAGCGCCGCACCTACCTGGAGCAGAACGCGGGCGCGGTCGACGTCGAGCTGACCGACGAGGACCTGGCCCGCATCGAGGCCGAGCTGCCCGAGGTGGCGGGCGAGCGCTACGACGAGGACGGGATGCGGGCGGTGAACCGCTGAACTGCTGAACTGCTGAACTGCTGAGCCGCAGAACTGCTGAACCACTGAACTGCCGAACCGCTGAACCCGCTTGTCAGAGGCGCGGGTTACGGTGCTGCGCCGTGGGCATCGACGATCTTGACTACCGGGTCCGGGCCCAGTCCGGCTGCATCCCGGCAGCTGGTCGCCCGGCTCCTGGAACTCGGGCGCTCCGACGCGGTGGAGTCCTGGGCCGGGTGTGGGGAGTGGTTCTGCGCGCGCGAGTGGGCGCGGCTGCTCGCGGGCGACGGCCGGCCCGCGGAGGCGCTGGAGGTCCTCGCGCCGCACCCGGCGGCGGGCCGGTGGCCGGCCGCCGAGGCCAGGGCCGCGCCCAGGACGGCCTGGCCCACCTCGACGACCTCAAGGCCCGCCGTGGCGGCGAGGAGGAGTGGGAACTGTTCTGGATGCGGCTGCCGCTGATCGCCGCCGCCGCAGGGGTCGACGAAGCGGTCGAGCAGGCCCGGGCCCATCCCGAGGGCGGCACCTGGTACGCGGTCGCGCACGTCGCCTGGCTCCTGGCCCGCTCCGGGCGCACCGAGGAGGCCGTCGCCGTCCTCGACCGGAACGAGCCGGCCCACCGCCGCGACCTGGCCGGCCACCTCATCGACCTCGGCCGCATCGACGACGCCGTGGCCCTCCTCCGGCAGCACGACCCCCGGCCGCCCGCCCGACGGACCGGCACCTGGCACGACGAGCCCCCGTTCTGATCAGGGGAGCCCGAGTACCCGGACCGTTCCCGACCGGGTAGTGGAGCTCATGTGCGGTCCGGCGCGGCCCGGTGGAATCGGGTCCATGGACGACATCCCCGCCGGATCCGCGCCGGACCGGCACGACCGCGACGCGTGGAAGTACCCGCTCGTCGCGGCGCTTCTGCTGCCGCTCTGCCAGATCCTCTACTGGTACTTCGCACTGGTCCGCGCGGTCGCGGTCGACCAGTGCACGCCCCGGGGCGCCTGCGGGCGGGACTGGGGCCCGCAGTACGACGTCGCCCACGGCCTGATGGGCGCACAGCTGGTGCTCGTCGTGGCTGCCTCGGTCCTGCCGCCACGGATCCGGTGGGCCCCGTGGCGCTTCGTCGCCTCCGCGGTGAGCGTGATGTGCGGCCTGGCCTGCAGCGTGGTGATCCAGGACTTCGGCTGACCCGCGCCCGGGGGACCGGGATCAGCGGCGAGTGGGCTGACGGCGCTCGACGAGGTCGAGGTCGCCGGTGAGGAGGTCGTTGTGGCTGACGGTGAAGTCTCCGTTGGGCAGGGCTTCTCCTCCGCCGTAGTACCGGCCCACGACGGCGTCGGGAAGGAAGGAGCGCAGGCTGTGGCGCATGCTCCTGGGGTGGTCGACGGGTTCGCCCCAGCCGGGGGGAGCCTGGTCGGTGGACAGCAGGACCCAATGGTCCACCGGGACAACGGAGTCGAGGTCCGGGACCGCTCCGGTGTGGCTGTCCAGCGCGGGCACGGTCAGCCGGTCGGGGTCGAGCGGCCGGTACCACAGCAGCAGCGGCTTGGCGCGCTGCGCGTCGGCGTTGTCGAAGCAGCAGAGGACGACGGTGTGGTCGGGGAAGTGGTCGGCGTAGAAGCGCAGGAGGTCCGGGTCGAGGTCCGGCCGCCGGTGTGACGGCACCTGCTGCAGTGCGGCCGGGATCGCGGTGGGGTCGTCGGCCAGGAGCACCGTGTAGACGTCGTGCTCGAAGACCTGGACGGCCTCCGGGTCCCCGCACATCCAGTCGATCCGGTCGGTCGCCACGGGGACGGGCCGAACGGCGGAAACCATGCGCTCAAGGACGTCGCCGCTGCGTCCGACGGGGAGGAACTGCCCGGGGCCGAGCCGGCTGGTGGGCACGTGCAGCAGCATGGCGTTCGGACCGTCCGCGAGGTTGACGGCGGTGTTCTGGTAGCCCAGGACGTGGATGAGGCCGTGCACGGGGTGGTGCTGCCGGCCGCAGTAGACGATCGTGCCGGAGAACGCGGCCTCACTGGTCGAGATGCACATGCCGGCAATGTAGTGCCCCTGGACCCGTGGGCAGCGGGGAGGGGCTGGTGGTCGGCCCCGGTGGTTGGGCGAGGCTCGGAGGCAACACCCCCGTGGCTGCCTCCGAGCTTCGCCGGCTTCTCGGGCGGTACGGGAGTTCGTCGGGGGCTTCGGCGCCCCTGGTCTCCTGCCGCCCGTGGTCGGTCAGTTGGCGGGTTCCGCCTCCAGTTTGTCGACGACGGTCGAGGTGAGGATGGCCGTGGCGTACTCGTAGCCCTTGCCGTCGCCGGCGCCCGGGGACGGGTTGCCCGCGGGCGGGAGTCCGTCGGAGCCGGCGGCCGGGAGGTCGGAGAGGAGGACCTCGCGCACGCCGAGGAAGGCGCCGGTGGTCCGGTCGAAGATCAGGGCCACGCGCATGGTGCCGTTGGTGCCGACCACCGCGACGCCGTGCCGGCCTGCCGCGTCCGTCTCGTCGGCGACCACGGCCGTTCCCGGGATCTTCGCGGCCGCCTCCATGAGCGCTCCCGCGACGGCGGGCGGCGCCGCGATGTTCTGGAAGATCATCTGGACGTCCGCGAACGCGAACTGGTTGTACAGCTTCGGCGTCATCGTCATCCCCGACACCCGCTTGGCGCGGTCGAAGGAGAGCAGCTGCTGCAGGAGTTGCTGCGGCTCGGAGGGCAGGGAGGCGACGAACTCGTAGGTCGGGGCGTCGAAGCTCGCCGTCCGCGGGGCGCCGGGGACGGTGTCCGACAGCCTGGCGGGCCACGGGCTGCGACCGTTGCCCATGGTCGGGTCCAGGATCAGGCCGCCGGACCTGCCGTCGACCGGGAACCACGACCTGCGTTCGTGCCTGGTCTCGCGGGCGCCGTCCTGGATCTCCTTCCGGTAGACGAACTGGGCGGCCCTGGCCCCGGGGTCGGGGCTGCTCGCGGCGGCCTTCGCGGCGCGGGCGAGCAGGTCGGCGGCGTCGGTCGGCGCGGGCGCGGGCGAGGCCGACAGGGTCGGCGCCGCCGGGGTGGCGTCGCCGTGGTCGCGGTCCGGGACGGCCACCACGGTGACGGCCGCCAGCGCGCCGACCGCCAGCGGCGCGGCGACCAGCCACACCCGCCTGCGCCGCGGGCGCGCCGCGTTCGTATCGGCGGCGATCTCACTCATCAGATGCTCCTTCAGGAACCGTTGGCGGCCGGCGGGGAGCATCTCGGGCGAGTTGTTCATCGGGTCTCCTCCTGCAACGACCGGGCGGCTTCGAAGCCGCCACCCCGTACCTGTCCGGTGGTGGGAGCGGGTTCCCGGCGTTTCGCGGGTTCGTGCAGCTCGTTCTCGGCGAGCGTGCGCAGCCGGGCCCGTGCCCGGGACAGGCGCGAGCGCACCGTGCCCACCGGGACGCCGAGCGCCTCCGCCGCCGACGCGTAGTCGAGCCCCACCCACACGCAGAGCCGGAACACCTCGCGCTCGGAACGGCGCAGCGCGGACAGTGCGCGGCGCGCGGCGGCCAGTCGGGCGCTGTCGTCGATCCGGGAGACCAGCTCGTCGGCGAAGTCCGGTACGGCCTCGCGCTCGGCCAGGCGCGACATCGCCGCCCGGTGGCGCCGGGCCGCCCGCGCGGTGTTGCGCAGCACGTTGGTGGCGATCCCGAAGACCCAGGGGCGCAGGTCGTCGTCGCCCTCGTGCAGTTTGGCGCGCAGGCGCCAGGCCTCCAGGAAGGTCAGCGACACCACGTCCTCGGCGGCCGCCCAGTCCCCCAGGGAGCGCATCGCGTACGCGTACACGGCCTGGGCGTGCGCGTCGAAGACCTCGCCGAGCGCGTCCTGGTCCCCGGCGCGCAGGCGCGCCCGTTGTGACAGTTCCATGCCCTTCCCTGTCCGCCGGCCGTGCGGAGTTCCGTGTGAGCCGCGTCACGGGGGTGCGCCGACGCTCGGCGCCGACGCTCGGCGGTGCTCAGCGGCGGTACGCGGCGGTCGCGGTCTCGATGAAGGACCGGATCAACGGGTTGGTGTCGGCCTCGTTCCACACCGCCACCACTCGGCTCGGCGGCATGTCGATCAGCGGCACGACGGCCAGTTCCGCGGGCAGGTCGTGTCCGAGCGGGGCCAGGCCGACCGTACCGTTCCACAGCACGGCCTGCAGGCATTCCTGGACGGCGCGCACCACGGGGCCCCGGCGGGGCCTGCCGCCGTTCCAGTACGACTGCCAGGCGGGGTCGGTGCCCTGCGGGAACTGGAACCAGCGGCGGTCGTCCAGCTCGGCCAGGCGCAGCCGTTCGCGGCGGGCCAGCGGGTCGTCGGCGCGCAGGACCACGCCGACCGGGTCGGACCGTAGTTGACGAACCGTCAGGGCGGTCTCGTCGAACGGCGCCCGGGTCAGCGCGATGTCGACCAGTCCGGCGCGCAGCCCGCAGGTCGGGTCGGTCAGGTCGGTGTCGCGGACGCGGATGTCGATGCCGGGGTGGCTTCGACGGTAGGCGGCGGCCAGCCGGGCCACTCCCGGGTCGGTGCCGTCGCCGAGGATGCCGATGGTGAGGGTGGCGACGCCGGCCGCCGCGCTCACGTGCACCCGGACGCGGTCGGCGTGGTCGAGCAGGGCCCGCGCCTCGTCGAGCAGTACCGAACCCACCGCGGTGAGCGTGACCCCGGTGGGCGAGCGGGTGAACAGCGGGGCCCCGACATCGGTCTCCAACTGCTTGATCGCCCGGCTCAGCGGCGGTTGGCTCATGTGCAGTCGGGTGGCGGCCCGGCCGAAGTGGAGTTCCTCGGCGACCGCCACGAAGTAGCGCAAGGTGCGTAGCTCCACGCTGCAACGATACCCACGGGGTATCGGCTCCCCGGAACGGGTCTTGGACGCCGGCGGGACCCCGGCGGTGCACTGGTGCGCATGACCGAAGAACCGAAGACCAGCGGGCCGAAGAGCAGCGAGCCGAAGCCGGGCGAGGCGCAGACCGTCCCCGCGGTGTCGGTGGTGGGGCCCGGCGACGGCGAGACGATCGTCCTGGGCACCACGCGCATGCGCGTCCTGGAGGACGGCAGCCACACCGGGCACCGCCTCGCGATCGCCGAGTCCGTCCTCGCCCCGCACACGCAGGGGCCGCCGCAGCACCGCCACGCCCGGCACGACGAGGGCTTCTACATCCTCTCCGGCACCGTGCGGTTCACCGTCGGCGACGAGGACCACGACGCCGTCGCGGGCACGTTGGTGATGGTGCCGCCCGGCACTCCGCACACCTTCGCCAACCCGACCGACCGACCCGCCGTCATGCTCAGCACCTTCACCCCCGACCTGTACGTGCAGTACTTCCGGGACCTCCAGGACGTGCTCGCCGCCGGCCGGCCGCTGACGCCGCAGGCCAATGTCGACGCGATGAGCCGCTACGCGACCGAGCCCGCCACCGCCCCCGCTACCGCCCCCGCCACCGACCCGGCCTGAAGCCGACGGTGCGGCACGGCACGGCCCGGTCCTCGACGGCATCGACGACATCCACGCAGCCCATGAAACGGAAACCATGAACCTCGCCTATTGGATCGTCGCGGGACTGCTCGCGCTCTTCTACCTGTACGCGGGCACGCTGAAGGCGATCCGCAGCCGCGACGACCTCCGACCGATGATGGCCTGGGTCGACCGCATGCCCCTGCCCGCGGTCAGGGCGCTCGGGACGGTCGAGATACTCGGCGCGGCCGGTCTGATCCTGCCTCCGCTGACCGGCATCGCCGTCCCGCTGGCGCCGGCCGCGGCCATCGGTTTCGTCCTCCTGCAGGCTGGCGCGATCGCCGTCCACCTGACGGGCGAGGACCGCCGGATCGCACTGAACGCCGTGCTCACCGTGACCGCGGCCGTGACCGGCTGGCTGGCCACCGGGCTGTGACCGGGCACAGGTGCCGGTCGCCTGACGGTGCGATGACAGCGGCGTCTCGGCGGGCTCCGGCACCCTTTCCGGGACCACGAGCGGTGCGGGGCGTGGCGTCAGTCGAGGGTGAGGCGCTTGGTGAGGGCCTCGCCCGAGGGCAGGGTGTCGATGAAGTTGTGCAGGAACCGGAGCATGTCGTCGGTGTCCAGGCCCTCGCAGGCGGCGTCCATCGAGCTGTAGAGGTAGTCCTCGATCTCGGCGACCGCCGTGGCCAGGCGTTCGCCCTCGGGGGTGAGGCTGAGCCGGAGGTATCGGCGGTCCGCGGCGTCGGTGCGGCGCTCGACCAGCCCGGCCGCGACGACGCGTTCGACCAGTCGGCTGGGGTTGGTGCCGCTCTCGCACACCAGGAGCTGCCCGAGCCCGTTGAGGGTCAGGGTGCCGTGCTGCTGGAGCAGGCGCAGCACCTCGGCCTGCGACGGGGTGATGCCGTGGGGCTTGAGGGCCTGGATCAGCAGCCGGTTGCCTTCGCGTTGGGCTGCCAGGATCGCGAACCGCAGGTGTTCGGCCTTACGCATCGGCGTCCTGTCGGGTGGTCGGCTGGGTGGCGAGGAAGTCCTTGACCGCGGCGGCGTAGGTGGCCGGGTGGGAGAAGCGGAACATGTGGCCGGTGCCCGGCAGCACGACCTCCCGGGCGTCGGGGATGCCCGCGAGCATGGTCTTGGAGGCGTTCTCGCCGATCAGCACGTCGTGCGAGGGGGTCAGGATCAGGGTAGGGACCTCGACCCGGCCCAGCACGTCGACGTAGTCGGCGGTGAGCACGGCCTGCAGGCGGGCGTCGAAGGAGGCGGCCGGGGTGTTGGCGACGAACAGTTCGCGGCTGCGCGCCTCGCTCCAGGGCACCTGCCCTTCGCCGTCGAACGGGGAGGCGAGGCGGTGGGCGTGGGCCCGCAGCGTCAGCTGCCGGTAGACCGGGCCGCGGGCCTTGCCGATCGTCCGCATCAGGGCCTTCCACGGCTTCGACTCGACCGGGTTGGACGCGAATCCGCCGGACACGACCAGGGCACGCAGGCCGCGAGGGCGGCGGGTGGCGAGTGCCAGCGCGATGTTCGCGCCGAACGAGTCGCCGACCAGCACGTAGTCGTCCAGGTCCGCGATCGCGTTCTCGACGTGGTCGGCGTAGCGCTCGATGTCGTTGACGCCCTCGGGCAGGCGCAGCGTGCGCGTGGGCGCCTCGCCGTAGGGGGCGAGCTGCTCGGCGCTCCACGGAGCGCCGGAGAAGCAGGGGATGAAGACGAGGGTCGGATTCTTCTCTGTATCGTTCGCGTTCATAGCAATTACGTTACACGACACATGTGTCGCGACACAAGTTATCCGGGTCACATCGTCGACCGACCCGGCTCGACCGGCCCGACCGGGCGGCGACCCGGCGGCCTTCCCCCGCGCGGGGGAGTCGGATGATCCGTGGGGCGGATGTGACCGGCGCGGGCGAGGGCGAGTCTCGGAGTGTCAGCAATCCGGACGTACGGGGGTCACCGTGGCTGTTCCTGCACACTCGAAGGCGGTCGGCGTTCCCGCCCCGCCGACCACAGGCTCGGGGCGGAGGTCGTGGTGGCGGCGGTGGCCCGCATGGGTGCCCGCGGCCGCCGCGGTGTGGGGCGTGTCGTACGCCGCCGTCGAGGTCACCTGGGCGGCGGCGGGCACCACCGTGCAGTGGAAGGAGCACTCCGCGTACGCGCCGGCGGTCCAGCTCCTCCTGGCCGCCCTCGCACTGCTGGCCGGCGCCGCCTGCCTGGCCGGCACCCGAACCCTCGCCAGGCCCGGCCGGGTCGTGGTGGCGACGGCGCTGGGCATCGCGCTCCCGGTGTTCGTCGTGGGAACGAACGGGCTGCCGATCTACTTCGTGACGCTGGTGACGCTCTCGGGCGTCGAGAGCGCGACCGGGCTGGCCCAGGTGCTGCTGAACACGGCCGGCGCCGCCCTCCTGCTCCTCGTCGGCCTGTCGTACCGCCGACGGCTGCGCGGGGACTGCCCGCGGTGCGGTCAGCCGCACGCCGGCGCAGCCGACGGCCCGCTCGCCCACCCGGCCGCCTCCCGGGCCCCGAGGCGGACCCGCGTCACGGTGTACCTGCTCATGTGCGGACTCCTGCCGTGGGCGGGAACCAAGACCGTCTGGACGCTGGGCGGCAACGCGCTCGGCATCGCGGGCGAGGACTGGCAGAGGATGTCGAGCGCCGACGCCTCGGGCCCGGCGAAGGCCACCGCGTCGGCGGGGATCGACGTGACCGTGCTGGCCGCGATGGTCGGGATCTTCCTGCTGCTGGGGCTGCTGTACGCGTGGGGGCAGGTGTTCCCCCGCTGGACGCTGTTCCTGGCCGGACGACGGGTGCCGCGTCTGCTGCCCCTGATTCCGGCCTGGCTGACCGGTGTCCCACTGGCGATGTACGGGGTCTTCCTCACGATCATGGCCCCGCTCATCGCCGTCGGCGTACTGCCCGCGATCAAGCCGTCCCCGCCGTTCACCTCCAGCTCGGGGGTCACCTGGTTCGTCGAGTTCGGCGGCCTGGCATTCGGCGGTCTGGGCATCGGCCTCGTCGTGGCCGCCCGCTCCTACGCCGCCCGCACCCGTCCCGTCTGTGCCAGTGCCGGGGGCGGTGCCGGCGCCTCTACCCCTGCGGTCAACCCAGGGTGAACTGCCAGTACGCGGTGTCGCGGTTCCCGCCGGGTTCCGGGTTGACCTGCACCGTGACGAAGCTCCCCGCCTTGTCGGGCTTGACCCGCACCGGCACGGTGCGCTTGCCGTCCGGGGGAATGGGAGGCATCAGGACGGCCGCGGAGCCGGCCTGGTCCAGCACGGTCACGCCCCAGCCGGGGATGTCGGGGGACAGGGGCGTCCCCCCGTGGACCACGACGGGGGCGTAGCTGCTCTTCCCGGTGTCGATGCCGGTGTCCGGGGGCGTCCCGCCCGGGCGCAGCTCCCCGTCCGTGCCGTTGTCGTAGGTGATGGTGAAGCTGTAGGCGTCGTCGGGTTCCCGGTGCGCCGGGCTCACGGTGACCGTCAGGTCGTCGTCGTAGCGGACGGTCTGACCGGGGCGGAGGGGCTCGGCCGCGCTGCCGGAAGTGCCTTCGAGGTGCCCGTACCCGGTCAGGCTCTTCTCCAACTGGCCCACTGCCACGGCTCCCAGGACGGCGAGGGCGGTGACGACGACCATCGCGATCCCGCAGCCGGTCGCCCACCGCTGCTCTGCCGTGGCCGGAGGAGTCGTGGCGGTCGAGTTCGTGTCCATGCAGGTCACGATAGGAAGCAGCCGGCACGGACTCATGGGCGGATGTACTCAACAATCGGCTGAGTACTGCTGATCGGGATCCGCACGGTCCGGGTCAACTGGCCTTCCAGGGGCCCGCCATGATCCTCCGACGGTGCGGACGGTCACCGCATGAGTACGCGTACTCACCTTCGGCTCGCATGCACCCTCCGCGCTCCGGTGCCCCGCGCCACCGCGCCGGGCAGCGGCGCCTCACGTCTCTCGCCTCACGCCGGCGACCGGTGCCCCGCGCCGCCGAGTTACCGGCGCGGGGCGGCCGTGGTCAGCGGAAGTAGTGGCCCTTGTCGAGGTCCTCGACGAGGCCCGGCCCGGACGGGCGCCAGTCGAGCAGTTCGCGGGTGAGGGCGCTGGAGGCGGGCTGGTCGACGGCCAGGATCCGGCCCAGGAAGCCGAAGTCCTCGGCGGGGACGGGGGCCGTCGGCAGGCCCAGGTGCCGGCCGATCGTCTCGGCGATCTCCCGGACCGGCACGCCCTCGTCGGCGACGGCGTGCAGTACCGAGCCGGCCAGGGCCTGTTCCAGTGCGAGCCGGTACAGGCGTGCGGCGTCCCGTACGTGCACGGCGGGCCAGCGGCTGGTCCCGTCGCCGACGTAGCCGGAGACGCCCTTCCCCCGGGCCGCCGTGACCAGTTGGGCGATGAAACCGCCGTCGCCCTCGCCGTGCACGGTCCGCGGCAGTCGCACGACGGACGGGCGGACGCCGCGGGTCGCCGAGTCGAGGGCGGCCTTGGTGTTCGCGTCCCGGCCGGCGCCGGGTGAGCCCGGGGCGGAGGTGTCGTGCTCGGTCGCGACCCGTCCGGGCACCGCGGTGGTGCCGCCGGTGACGACCAGGGGCTTGCCGGAGCCTTCCAGTGCGGCGGCCAGCGTCTCGATGGCGCGGGCGTCGGTCTGCACGGAGGCGTCGAACCGGCTGAAGTCGTGGATGAACGCGAGGTGGATGACTGCGTCGCAGTCGGTCGCCCCGGCCTTGAGGGCGTCCAGGTCGTCCAGGTCGCCGCGGAGCACCTCGGCTCCGGCGGCGGTGATGGCGGCGGCGGACGTGTCGGACCTGGCGAGCCCGAGGACCTCATGGCCTGCGCCGATGAGTTCGGGGACGACGGCCGAGCCGACCCAGCCTGACGCGCCCGTGACGAAAACCCGCATGGGTGCCTCCCGATGAGTGATGACAGGTTCTGTCATCACACTACATGTGATGACAGGGCCTGTCATCACGTAGGATCGCGGCATGGGTCGATGGGAGCCGAACGCGCGAGGCCGGCTGGCACAGGCAGCACTGGAGCTCTACGCCGAGCAGGGGTACGAGCGGACCACCGTCGGGGAGATCACCGCACGGGCCGGACTGACCGAGCGCACCTTCTACCGGCACTACGCGGACAAGCGCGAAGTGCTGTTCTTCGGCACGGAGATGGCGAAGGAGCTCCTGGCCCGGTCCGTCGCCGACGCGCCCGCCGAGGCGTCCGCGATGGATGTGGTGGGCGCGGCGGTCGAAGCCCTGGCGGCCCGGCTCCAGGAGAACTCCGAGCAGGTCAGGCTGCGGGACGCGATCGTGTCGGCCAACGCGGAACTGCGGGAACGCGAACTGATCAAGCTTGCCGGGCTCGCCGACGCGATGACCGACGCACTGCGCGAGCGAGGCACCCCCGAGCCGGCCGCGCGCCTGGCCGCCGAGACCGGGATCGCCCTGTTCAAGGTCGCCTTCGCGCGCTGGATCGACGGGCCCGACCAGTCGGCCCTGCCGGGCGTCCTCCGGGCCTCGACACAGGAACTGTGGAACGTGCTCGCGGAGCGCACACCCGCCTGAGCCGTTCCTCGGCGCGCGCCGCCACGGTGCCGCGTGGTCGGCGACGCCTCGGCCGCTCGCGATGCGGCCGGGGCCGGGGGCCGGGGGTCGTGGCCGGTGCGAGGGCTCTCGGCTCCCGGCCCCCGTTCTCAGTCCCTGCCGAAGTGCACCGAGGGGAAGGCGCCCGCTGCCCTGAGGGCCCCGGAGAATCCCTCGGCCAGTTCGGTGAGGCGTGCCGTGGCGGCCGGGCCGAGGTGGTCGTACGGGGCGGCGTCGAGGCGGTCGGTGAGTGCCTCGGTCTCCTCGCGCAGGGCCGTGCCCGCCTGCGTGAGGTCGTCCTCCTCGTCCAGCAGGCCGCGCTCGCGCAACCGGTCCCGGGCGGCGTCCCACTGCTGCGCGGACCATCCGCGGGTCCGCATGAACAGTGCCGAAGTCGGCGCCGTGCCGGTGGCGTTGTGCAGCACCAGCGCCTCGATGCCGGACAGGCCGGCGACCGCCAGGGCGGCGAGGTGGCCGTCACCCCGGTGCTCGCGCAGCAGTGTCGCGGCGTGCCACAGCGCCAGGTGCGGTTCCTCGGGTACGGGGAGGCCGGCGTTGGCGGCGTACAGCGGCCGGGCCTCCCGGCGGCAGGCTTCGGTGGCGTGCAGCGCCAGTTCGGCCGTCTCGGTCATCTCCGCGGACGTGAGGGCGTCCTTCCCGAGTAACCGCTGCAGCGTCCGGTCCGCGCCGCGCAGCCGTGCCGCGAGCACCTCCGCCGGTGTGGTCACCGTCCACGCGGCGGGGATGTACCGCTGCACGTGCTCGTGGTTGAAGTTGTAGAACGTCGCGGTGACGGTGCCCGCGTCGACGGCCCCGAGCGGTGCCGCGCGGCTCGCGAGGTAGACCATGGGGCCGCGTTCCAGCCCGAGTGCGGCGAGTTCGTCCTGCGGCTCGGGTGCGAAGTAGACCGATGCGTGCAGGGGGTTGACGGCGTTGTGGCAGCGGCGGCCCGTGCCCGCCTCGAAGGAAGTCATGCGGTGGCTCCGGTGTCGGTGGATCGGGTGTGGTGGTGCGGCCGGTGGGCGAGGCGCATCAGGCTTCGTCCGTGGGCGCGTGGTGGGGGCAGTCGGTCAGTCCGGCCGCGGTCCGGGTGAGGTGCCGGGTCAGGACGTCGGCTGCGGCGTCGGCGTCTCGGGCGAGGGCCGCCTCCTCCAGGCGGCGGTGTTCCAGGAGGCCGTCCCGGTCGGGGTTGCGGTGCGCCGACCAGCGGCGGGCCAGCTCGCTCGCGGTCCACAGCCGGTCGAAGGTCTCCAGCAGGACGAGGTTGCCGCACCCCTCCAGCAGGGTGCGGTGGAAGAGGCGGTGGGCCTCGGCCCAGGCGCTGCTGTAGTGCTTGCCCTCCTCCGGCACGTATGCCGGGGTGCGGGCCAGACGGTGGTGGGCGGCCCGTACGCGGGCTTCCCAGTCCACGTCGCCGCGTTCGACGGACATGCGCAGCATGACCGGTTCGATGGCCCGGCGGGCCTCCGTGATCTCCTGCCAGCGGCGGTCGGAGAAGGCCGGGACGGCGAAGCCGCGGTTGGGCAGCCGGTCGGCGAGGCCCTCGCCGACCACCC
This sequence comes from Kitasatospora sp. NPDC085464, assembly GCF_044541955.1. Lineage (NCBI taxonomy): Bacteria > Bacillati > Actinomycetota > Actinomycetes > Kitasatosporales > Streptomycetaceae > Kitasatospora > Kitasatospora sp. NPDC085464. Next base: position 28,625 of record NZ_JBITTM010000003.1, on the reverse strand, counting down.
GCACGAGCGCCTCACGTACGACGGCCAGGCTCACGCCCTGCTCCTTGGCGAGCTCCTGGGGTTTGAGGGCGTCACCGGGGGCGTGGTCCCCGCGCATGATCGCGTCCCGCAGGTGTGCGTAGACCTGCTCGGAGAGCATCTGCTTGCCCGTCGGGGGCGAGGTGTGTGTCGTCCGGGTCGTCTGAGCCATGGCTACATGATAGATGATCAGATCAATAATCGATTATTCATGCCATGGTCGATCTCGGTGACAGGTGGCACCAGACGGTTGTTCACGGCGGCTCCCGGGGCCCCGGAGCGGGGGGCGGCGCCACCGCGCCGGTTCCCGTCATGACCTGCGCAAGAAGCCACTTGGGCAAGGAAAACGCAACTTCGACAGGACCCCGCCGGGGCGGCTACCTTCACCTCGCCGTCGGTGGCCGCCCGCGGCGCACAAGGGGTTTCTCCAGGCCGGGTCGCCCGCGACGGGCCGAGTCCGTCATGCCCCCACGAACTCTCGCTCCGTGCGGAAGCCACCGAACCGGGTCCACACCAGGCAGCCCCAACCAGGGAGAGACGCATGTCCCATCTTGCTCTGTACACGTTCGGCGTCCTGAAGTCACCCCTTGCCGATCCCGCGCCTCTCACACGCGAGTTCTACGACGTCGGCGAGGTCGTCTACCGGAAGATCGCTCAGCACCCCGGATACCTCGGGCACGCCGAAGCGACGGACGGCGCCCCGGGAGAGTTCTTCGAGGCGGACTGGGGTGCCTGGGGAGAGTTCGCCGTACCGGCCTGGTACGACAAGGGCCGCACGGCGGACACCACCGCCCTGGCCACGACGCTCTCGGTCTGGACCGACCTGCGCTCCGCCCTCGACGCCGTCTACACCGGCCTGCACCGCGAGGCGCTGAACAGGCGTTACGACTGGTTCGAGCGGTCGGGACACCCGAACTACGTCTTCTGGTGGGTCTCCGACGGCGCGATACCCACCTGGCGGGACGGGGTTTCCAGGCTGGAGCACCTCCACGACCACAGCCCCGCGCCGCACGCCTTCACCTTCCACCACCCGTTCGCCCCGGACGGAACTCCGGCCAGGGCCAAGGGCATCGGGCCGACGGGCGATCAGGACCACTGACGCGGAAGCCTGAACGACTCGTTTCGCTGTCACGGGCCCCGGCATGAATGACGGCGAACGACCGTCGGCCCCGGGAGGCCGAACCCTCCCGGGGCCGAGCGGACGGTGCACCTAAAACCGATGTCCACGCACGAGCGTCCGGAAGTCCTTCCGTTCCATCATGGCGACAGCCTCTCGCTCACTCACCCGCCCGCCCGTGCCCCACCCGCTCCATGCCGTCCCGGGGGTCGAGTTCGGGAAGGAGGCCCGGGGGAGGGCTGCAAGGCGTCGTCACTCCCTGGGCGCGGTACCCGGCTGCGAGCCGGTGTCGAGCAGGCGGCCGGTGAAGTCCGCCAGCTGGGACCGGAGTTCGTCCCGGGAGGTGTGCTTCTCGCCGGCCAGGTGCTCGACCAGGTCGGCGCGGGTGGCCGCCAGGAGGGCGTGGGCGGTGAAGTCGCTCCCGGCCGCGGCCGGGGTCCGTAGCAGCAGGTCCCGGAGCATGGCGTGCCACCGGTCGTAGTGCTCCGTCCGGTAGGGGCTGTCGGCTCCGGTGCCCTCCAGTGCCAGTGCGAGGTGGCGGTTGTCGAACTTGAAGCACAGGAGGGCGTCGAGCAGGGCCGGGACGCGCTCCAGGGGCGGGGTGGCGGGCCCCAGCGGCGGCGGGCCGTGCTCGACGGCCGCCATGAGCGGGGCCAGGCGCGTCCCGTAGAGCGCCCGGATCAGGCCCGTGCGGTCGCCGAAGGCGCGGAAGAGCGTGCCCTTTCCGACGCCGGCCTCGGCGGCGATGTCGGACATGGTGACGTCCTCGGGGCTGCGGGAGGCGGCGAAGAGCGTGTCGGCGGCCGCGAGGGCGGCCGCCCGGTTGCGGACCGCGTCCTTCCGGGGCTTCCGTTCGCCCGGAGTGCCGGGCGCACCCGCGGGTTCGGGTGCGGCGGGATCAGGTGCAGACGCAGGTGCAGGCGCGGGTTCGGGCATGGGCGGGCTACCTCCGATTGCAATACGGACCAGCGGTCCGTATCTTTCATCGAAGCGGACCGCTGGTCCGTATCGTACGGGACGGAGACACGTATGCCCGAGACACCCATGCCCGCGAACCCCTCGTCCGAGACGCGCATGCCCGAGAACCCCTCGTCCGAGACACCCATGCCCGAGAACCCCTCGCCCGCGCAGTTGTTCCGCCACGGCCTGCGGCTGCTGTTGGCCGGGGACGTCCCCGGCTGGGTCGGCCTGTGGGCCGAGGACGGCGTCATGGAGTTCCCGTTCGCCCCGCCCGGGTGGCCGCGGCGGCTGGACGGACGCGAGGCCGTCGCCGCCTACATGCGCGACTACCCCGACCACATCGAGCTGCACGACTTCCCGGAGGTGCAGATCCACCGGACGACCGACCCCGCGACCGTCGTGGTGGAGATGCGCGGGGTGGGCCGGCTCGTCCGGACCGGAGGCCCCTTCGACATGACCTACATCGCCGTCGTGACCGTCCGGGACGGGCGGTTCACCTCCTACCGCGACTACTGGAACCCCCTCGCCGTCCGGCAGCCGGGCACGGACTTCGCCGGGAGCGCCGCCTGATGACGGACGCCACCACCGCCCCGGCCACCGGCACCACCGGCGCAGACCCGGCCGTCGGGACCGTCCTGGTCACCGGCGCTACCGGCACGACCGGCAGCCGAACGGCCGCGTTGCTGCTCGCCGCCGGACACCGCGTCAGGGCGGCCAGCCGGCGGGCCGCCGAACCCTCCAGGGCGCCCGCGACCGCACCCGCCAGTGCGGAGTCGGTGCGCTTCGACTGGTACGACCCCGCCACCTTCGACGACGCCCTGGCCGGAGCGGAGCGCGTGTACCTCGTCCCGCCCGTCGGCGAGCCCGACCCGGCCGCGGTCATGCTGCCCTTCCTGCGCCGCGCCCGCACCGCCGGGGTGCGCCGCGCAGTGCTCCTCAGCTCATCGGCCGTGCCCGAGGGCGGGCCGGCCGTGGGCGTCGTCCACCGGGCCCTGCCAGGGCTGTTCGACGAGTGGGCGGTGCTGCGCCCCTCCTGGTTCATGCAGAACTTCACCGGCGAGCACGTGCACGCCCGCAGCATCCGCGAGGACGGCACGATCCTCACCGCGGCCGGGGCCGGCCGGATCGGCTTCGTCGATGCCGACGACATCGCCGCCGTCGCCGTGCACGCCCTCACCGGCGACCCCGCGCCCAACGCGGACCTGATCCTGACCGGCCCGGACGCACTCACCCACGACGACATCGCCGCGATCGCCGCGGAGGTCACCGGCTGTCCGGTGGTCCACCGCAGCCTGACGCACGAGGAACTGCGCGACCGCCTCGCCGCCCTGATGCCGGCGGAGTTCGCCGGGATGCTCGCCGACATGGACCGGGCCATTGCGGAGGGGGCCGAGGACCGGACCACCGACACCGTCCGACGCGTCACCGGCCGCTCGCCGCACGGCTTCCGGCAGGTCGCCGAACGGGAGCTGCGCCGCGGCCGATGACCCGCGCGGGCCCCTGGTGTCCCCGACCCGCCCGGAGGGATGGGCGGCCCGGGCGGCGCTCCGGTGGCGCCGGTCGTGCCTCTGCCCGCGCCTCAGCCCGAGCGCAGCGCGTCGAAGCCGAGCAGCAGGGCGTCGAGTGCGAAGGCGAACCGTTCGGCGTCGTCCGTGCCGGTCCCCTCGGTCGCGGCGCGGATCAGCAGCGGGTACCGCTCCGCATCGAGCGCGGCCAGCCAGTCGGTGCCACCGGCCTCCTCGGCTCCGACCACGATCCGGGCCTCCGCCGTCGCGTGGCCGATCACGAACACGGCAAGGGAGTTGAGCGCGTGCAGGGCGCGGCCGAGCGGGAAGCCGCCGGTCGTGAGCAGGTGCAGCAGGGCTTCGAGGTCGTCGAGGGTGGCCGGCGTGACGGCGGGCCGGGAGGTGGCCAGCGGGAGCACGGCCGGGTGCCGTAGCAGGCCCTCGCGCAGGGCGGTGGCGTACGCGTGCAGGGCCGTGCGCCAGTCGGCCGAGCCGTCCAGGGCGGGGGTCGCCGCCGTGAACACCTGCTCCACCAGGCCGTCCAGCAGGGCGTCCTTGTTGGGCACGTAGTGGTAGAGGGTCATCGCCTCCACGCCCAGCTCCTGGCCGAGCGAACGCATCGTCAGGCCCTTGAGCCCGTCCCGGTCGACCAGGCCGAGCGCCGCGTCGAGGATCTGCTGCCTGCTCAGCCCGACCCGCTCGCCCCGGCCGCGCCTGGGCGTCTGACGCTCCGCCATCTCCGCCGTCTCCGCCGTCTTCGCCGTCTCCGTCATCCGCTCCTCCGCCTCCCCGTACGGGCTTGACTTTCTTACAGCATAAGAGAACACTCGTTCCCAGCGAAACTTACTGCGTAAGAAACAAGCCGCCACAGGGGGAATCACGATGTCGACCACCACGACCATCACCAACAAGCAGGTCATCCGCGACTTCGTCGCCGCGCTCAACGACCGCTCCGGCGAGGGCTGGGTGCAGCTGCTCTCCCCGTCGGTCATCGACCACAACAAGATCATCTTCGGCGAGGAGGACGCCCCCGGCGCCGCCATCGAGGGCTTCCGCCTCCAGCTGGCCGCCTTCAGCACCGAGGCCGAGGGCGACGGCTTCCACATCGAGCAGCTCATCGCCGAGGACGACGAGGTCGTCGCCCGGCTGCGGGTGGCCGGTGTGCACACGGGCCACCACGCCCGGATGCCCGAGCCGACCAACCGCCGCTGCGACGTCGAGCAGATCTGGATCTTCACCGTCCGCGCCGGCCGGATCGTCGAGATCCGCGCCGTGAGCGACCGCCTCGGCATGTTCATCCAGCTCGGCTGGGACTGGCCGACCACGGACTGACCCGACCCCGGCGCCCGGCCTGCGAGCCCGAGGGCGCGGTGCAGCATCCGGACGTCGCGGGTGGTGATCGGGTGGTGATCGGGGGGTGATCGGCGTGCGCACCCGCGCCTCGTTCCGGGCGACGGTGCGCGCCCGGTGGAATGACGTCCCGTGTCCGGGCACATCGTCAGGCGCTCGCGGCGGAAACCAGATGGAGCCTCCCCGGCCGGTGAGGCATTCCGTTCCCAGGGAGTACGCATGCCGACGGAACAGAGCACGGCAACCATGCCCCAAGTGGCGATGACACTGGCGGCGATCGCGGCGACCGCGGCCACCCCGCGTCCGTCGGGCGAGACGCCGGCGGAGCAGCAGAGCAGGGCCTTCCAGGGCGTCGGCCGGCAGTTGGCCGAGCCTTCGCTCGCGACGGGGGGCGACTGGAGCCTTCAGTGGCTGGCGCTGAGCCCGGACAACGCGAACATGGCGTACCTGGCCGCGAGCCGTTCCGCCAACGCGTTCGCCGTGGTGCTGCGCGGCACGGTCGCCAACGTCACCGACCTGCTGGAGGACCTCGACGTGGGCACGGTGGTGCCGTTCACCGCCGTCGGCTCGCCACGCTCCCCGGTGTCCGTCTCCAAGGGTGCGATGGAGGCGTTCAACCAGGTCGTCACCATGACCGCGGCGGGCAGCACCCTGGTGGAGGCGCTCGCCGAGGCCCTCGCGGGGGCCGCGCAGACGCCCTCCGTCTACGTGATCGGCCACAGTCTGGGCGGCTGCATCGCCACCATGGTCGCGCCCTACCTGCAGGCGCAGACCTGGCAGAACGTCACCCCGCGGTTCGGTCTCTACACCTTCGCCGCCCCGACCGCCGGGGGTAGTGACTTCGCGACGTACGTCGACTCCCTGAGCTGGGTCGCCAACGAGCGCTACTACAACACCTGGGACCTGGTGCCGCAGGCCTGGACCAACCTCGACGCCGCCAAGAAGTGGTACCCGGATCCGCCCGGCCCGGCGGCGAACGACGACGTCGACGCCGTCATCACGGCGATCGCCTCCCTGCCCGGCCCCCACGGCTACGCCCAGCCGGGCAACGCCAACCCGCTGCACCCGGACTACCAGAGCGACTACGACCCGGTCATGGTCAAGAAGTCGCTCCAGGACTTCATGGGCCAGGTCGCCTACCAGCACGCCAACTCCACCTACCTGGGCCTGCTCGGTGCCCCCGACGTGCTGCCGGGCCCGGTGGTGCGGGCCATCTCCGCCAATGTCGGCGAGGGCGGCAGCGCGGTCGTCGTCGCCGGTACCGGCTTCGGCCCGGGCACGGCGGTCGACTTCGGCACGGTCCCGTGCCAGGACCCGGTCGTCAGCGGCGACGGCACCGCGGTCAGCGTCCCCGCACCTCCCGGTGTCGGCGTGGTCGACGTCCGGGTCACCAACGACCTCGGGACCTCGCCGGCCGTCCCCTTCGGCCGGTTCGCCTACGGCGGCCCCGCCCCGGTGATCGTCACCGGCCTGAGCGCGGACAGCGGCCGCAAGGGCGACTCCGTCACCATCACCGGCGTCAACTTCGGCTCCGACGCGAAGGTCTTCTTCGGTACGAACCCCTCCCCGTCCGTCCAGGTCAAGCGCACCGGCGCGCCCAGCGAGCTCGTCGCCACCGTGCCCGCCCCGACCATCGGCATCGGCAAGCCCAGCACCATCGACGTCACCGTGCTGTCGAACGGCTACTCGTCCCCGACCGGCCCGGCGGCCGAGTTCACCTACAAGGGACTGTGAGACCGGCTTCGTGATCACCCCGCCGGCGGCGGTCCGGCCGCCGGGAGGATCGCCTCTCCGCATCGGCCGGGCCGCGGCGTGTGGGGCGGGCCGGACGGCCGGCCCGCGTCGACTCAGATGAAGGTGATGACGAGCACGGTCGCCGCCAGCAGGAGGACGACCGTCAACGCCGGTGCACCGGGACGTCCGTCGGGCTCGGAGGTGATGGCGATCCAGGAGACGAGGGGGACAGCGAGCGACAGGAAGATCGCCAGCCATCCCACGACATCGGTGGGGACCCCGGCGACCATGGCTCCCCAGACCGTCGTGAACATCACGGCCAGCCAGGCCGTGGCGGTCAGCATCGCCCAGGCAGCGCGTGCGGTCCACCGCTCGACCCGGTCGGCCGCGCGGAAGTTGGTGCGGGTCGTCGTCCAGATCCGGGTCAGGTTCGTCACCGGACCATCCTGTCGAACAACACCGTCGGGCGCCACGAGCGGGCGCGGATCGCCGGAGGTGGTCGGGCGTTCGTTGCGGCGGGCACCACAGGTGTGGCGAAGCCCCGCCGGGTTCGGCGGGGCTTCGAGCCGCGTGGGGGCGGTGGGCATCGGGGTGTGGTGTGGTGTGGTGCCGTGCGTTGTGGTGCCGGGCCGGGCCGGGCTGGGCCGGGCTGGGCCGGGAGTCGGGCGGGTGGCCCGGGGACCGCTTCGGGTGTCGGTGGGGCCGACGGCGTCGGACGCCAGGCGTCGTGCGTCAGGCGCGGGCGGCGTCGATCTTGCCCTGGAGGGCGGTGAGCAGGTCCTTGAGGATGCCGACGGTGCCCTCGTCGATCAGCTCGCCCTCACCGTCGAAGCGCTCGTGCGAGCGGAAGGCGACCAGCTCGGGCTTGACCACGACGTCGCTGTCGGTCCAGACGAAGACCTGGCGCAGCGCCAGCTGGGCGCGGACCGAGCCGAAGTTGGTGGGTGCGGCGCCCATGATCGCGGTGGGCTTGCGGTGCAGCGGCAGGCCCTCGGTCTTGCTCCAGTCGGTGCTCAGCCAGTCCAGGGCGTTCTTCAGGACGCCGGGGATCGAGTAGTTGAACTCGGGGGTGGCGATCAGCAGTCCGTCCGCGTCGAGCACCTTGCGGCGCAGCTCCTCGACGACGGCCGGGCGCAGGCCGGGGTGGTCGAGGTCGTAGTCGTACGGCGGGATGTCGCGCAGGCCGTCGTAGATCTCGATCTCCATGCCGGCCGGGTTGAACTTCCGGGCGGCGCGCAGCAGCGCGGTGTTGTGGGAGTCGGCGCGCAGCGAGCCGGAGATGGCGAAGACCTTGGACGCGGTCATGGCGGTGTTCCTTTGCTGGTGGGTGCGGTGGGTGCGCAGGGGTGCGGGTGTGCGGGTGGCGGCCTGCCCGGTGCGGGTCGGCTGCGGGGCCGGCGGTCGTTCCGACGCCGAGAAATCTAAACCGTTCAGTTCAATGCGTCAACCATACGGTTCAGTCTTGACTATGAACTGAATCGTGTAGTTCAGTTCTGGCATGACGACGACTCAGCTCGCCGCGGCCCAGGCCGCCCCCGTCCGTTCGACCGCCACCGTCATCGATCCCGTGCACACCTTCGAGGGCGCAGGCTTCCCCGTCCGCCGCCCGTTCCCGGTGGCCGAGCTCCCGATGCTCGACCCGTTCCTGATGGTCGACCAGACCGGTCCGCTGCTGCTCGCCCCCGGGGAGGCCAAGGGTGCCCCCGCCCACCCGCACCGCGGTTTCGAGGCGGTCTCCTACCTCATCGAGGGCTCGATGGACTGGGCCGACTCGACCGGCCGGCGCGGCACCAGCGTCGCCGGCGAGGTCGAGTGGCTCACCGCCGGCGCCGGCGTCGTCCACTCCAACGAGCCGACCGCCGAACTGCTCGCCCACGGCGGTCGCCAGCACATGCTCCAGATCTGGGTGAACCTGCCCGCCCGGCTGAAGGACCTCCCGGCCCGCAGCCAGAACCAGGGGCCCGACACCATCCCGGTGGTGCACGCCGAGGACGGCAGCCGCGTCAAGGTGATCGCGGGCCGCAGCCACGGCGTGGCCGGGCCGTTCGAGACCCACGTGCCGGTCCTGCTCGCGCACGCCGTGCTGCCCGCCGGCGGGCAGGTCGAGTTCACCGCGCCGGTCGGCCACAACGCCGCCGTCTACGTGCTCTCCGGCGCCGTCGAACTGCCCGACGCGCCGCTGGCGGACGGTCAACTCGCGGTGCTGGCGCACGACGGCGAGCGGATCACCGTCGCCGCGCCGGACGGCCCGGCCGAGGTGCTGGTCCTGGCCGGCGAGCCGATCGGCGAGCCGGTGGCCCGCGGCGGGCCGTTCGTGATGAACACCGCGGCCGAGCTGCGGCAGGCCCAACTCGACTTCTCGAACGGAAAGTTCGGGAGGATCCCGGAATGAGCCCGGGAGAGCCGAACACGGCGGCCGGAGCGGGCACGCTCCCGGCGGAGCCGTCGGCGGGCAGCGCCGGCCGGGGCGTACGGGGGTCGCTCCGGACCGGCCTGCTGCTCGCGGCGGTCGCCGCCCCGGGGGCGGCCGGGCTCTCCGGTCCGAGTCTCGTCCTGCCCGCCATCGCGCGGGAGGCGCACGTCGGCCTCGACTCCGTCGCCTGGCTGATGAGTGCCTACGGGCTCGGCATGATGCTCGGCACCCCCCTGCTCACCGGCACTGCCGGGCGACGCGGCCCCCGGGCGCTGCTGCTCGCCTCCGCGGGGGCGCTGCTGCTCGGCGTGCTGGTCACGCTCGCCGCCGGGGCGGCCCTCGGCCCGCTGGTCGCCGGGCGCGCTCTGATGGCGGTGGGAGCGGCCGGGTTCAACGTGGCCGCCTTCCAGCTGGCCGCGCGCCAACCGGACGGACGAGCCTCCGGGGTCGTCGCGATCGGCAGCGCGGCGGGCGGTACCGCCGGGCTGTTCATCGGCGCGGCGGTGGCGGCCGGGCTGGGCTGGCGGGCCTGCCTGGTGCTGCCGGTGCTGACCCTGGCGGTGCTGCCGGCCGCCCTGCGCGGGTGCGGCGGGCCGGAGCCGGAGCCGGCGCAGCGCGCGGATGCGGGGGCGGATGCGGGTGCGGGTGCGGAGGCGGCGTGGCGCCCGTTCCTGGGCCTGGACGCCTTGGCGGTGCGGCGGTTCCGGGCCGTCGCGGCGGTGATGCTGGTCCTGGCGACCGTCAACTTCGGCCTGGTGTACGCCGCGCCTCGGCGGGCTGCCGCGCTGACCGGATGGAGCGTCGTCGGGACCGGCGCCGTCGGCTCGCTCGCCACCCTGACCGGTGCACTGCTCTCCTGGTCACTGGTGCGCGCCGCGCCCCGGCTGGGCCTGCAGCGGACCACCGGCCTGCTGCTCGGCGTCTCGTTCGCCGCACTCGCGCTCGCTGCGCTCGGCCCCTGGGCACCGCTGGTGCTGCTCGGCGCCGGGGCCAGCGCCTGCGTCAACGCCGGCGGCCAGGGAATCCTGACCGGAGTCGCCGCCGAGGCCGTGGCGCCGCAGCGGCGGCCGGAGGCCATCGGGCTGTTCAACCTGGTGTTCCTGCTCGGCGCGGCGCTCGGTCCGCAGCTGGCGGCGCTCGGCGAGCGGATCGCCGGGCTGGGCCCGTAGTCCGCCTCGCCGGTGCGCTGACCGGGCGCGCCGCCGGGGGCCGGCCGGGTGCCGGCCGGGTGCTGCCGGTTCTCCCGCACGCCGGCCGGAGCGCCGGCCGGAGCGCCGCCCGGGTCGCGTCCGGGCCGGGCACCAAGCGCCAGACGTAGGACCGAACCGTTCAGTTTCCTATACTGGCCCGTACCGTCTCCCCCGAGCAGCCCGAGGAGCGCCCCGATGGCCGCCGACACCCCCCAGCCGATCGACGAGTTCGGCATCCCGATCATCCCGAGCCCGGTCGACGCCGCCCAGCGGCGCCGGCAGGCGATCATCGACGCCGCGCTGGCCGAATTCCTCAAGGAGGGCTACTCCGCCGCCTCGATGGACGCCATCACCGCGCGGTCCGGCGTCTCGAAGGCAACCATCTACAAGCACTTCGGGAACAAGGAACGGCTCTTCCTCGCGGTGATCGGCGGCATACTGCCCACCACCTACGAAGACCTCAAGCCGTGGAACTCCACCATCGCCGAGGCCGACGACCTGCGCTCCGCGCTGATCACGCTCACCCTCGACTGGACCCGCATCCTGCTGCGCCCCGACATCATGTCGCTGCGCCGACTGGTGATCGGCGAGATCGACCGCTTCCCGCAGCTCGGCCAGCTCTGGTACCGGGTCAGCTACGACATGAACAACGGCCCGCTGGTCGAGGCCTTCGCCGAACTGGACCGCCGCGGAGTGCTCGCGGTGGAGGACCCGGCGCTGGCCGTGCAGCAGCTGGTCGCCTGCACCGTGGGCGTGCCGCAGCTGGTGCGGACGTTCAGCCCGGAAGCCGAACTGGACGAGGCCGAGATGCACCGGATGATCACCTCCGGGGTCGACCTGTTCCTGGCGCGGTACGCACGGGAGCAGTGACCACGGCGACGGCGGGCCCGGCGGTCGGAGCGCCCGTCACGGCCGGGGCGCCCGTCACGGTCGGAGCAGCGGCCGTCGGTACCGCGGCCGGACCGGCGTCCGGGCGGCGACGGCGCCGCCGCAGCCAGGCCACCAGCAGCAGCACCGCCGTCCACGCGCCGGTGCAGAGCACCTGGCTGCGGCTGCCCGGGTCGACGAGCATGAACACCAGCACCCCGGCCATCGCCGCGAGCGCCAGGCAGCCGCCCAGGTAAGGGAAGCCCCGCATCGGGGCCACCGGCTGCGGCCCGCGCTCCTGCTGCGGCTCGCACTCCTGCTGCGGCTCGCACTCCTGCTCCGGCCCGGGCCGCTCCCGCGCGTCCGTGTGCGGCTGTCGGCCGTGAAGCCGTAGGTGGGAGGCGGCGATCAGGATCCAGACCACCAGGATCGCCGCCCCGATCGAGTTCAGCAGGAACGGGAAGACGGTCCGCGGCCACACCAGGCTGAGCACCACCGACGCGAAGCCGAACGCGGCCGAGGCGAGCACGGCGCGGCCGGTGCCGGTCGGGGCAGTGGAGGCGCCGGGCGCGTCGGCCGAGCCGCCGCCGCGTTCGGCCGGCCGGCCGCCGCGGGTCAGCAGGCGCGGGGCGTCGCCGCGGGCGGCGAGGGCGTGCAGCATCCGCGAGGAGCCGTAGATGTTGGCGTTCATCGCCGACAGCAGGGCCACCAGCACGACGGCGTTCATCAGCTGCGCCGCGCCCGGCACCCCGATCCGGCCGATCGCCGCCGCGTACGGGCCGTCGGCGACCGCGGGGTCGTCCCACGGCACCACGGCGACGATCACCGCCATCGAGCCGATGTAGAACAGCGCCACCCGCCACAGCACCGTGCGCACCGCCCGGCGCACCGCGCCCACCGGGTCCTCGCACTCGGCGGCGGCGATGGTCACCGTCTCCAGCCCGCCGTACGCGAACACCGCCGCGATGGTGCCCACCGCGACCCCGTGCCAGCCGTGCGGCAGCAGGCCGCCGTGCGCGGTCAGGTTCTCCGCGGCAGGTGTCCGGCCGGTGAGCGCGGCAGCGGCGCCGAGCAGGATGAACGCGCAGATCGAGGCGACCTTCACCCCGGCGAACCAGAACTCCAGCTCGCCGAAGTGCCGCACACCCGCCAGGTTCGTCCCGGTGAACAGCGCCATGAACGCCGCCACCCACACCCAGGCCGGCACCTGCGGCAGCCATCCCGCCACGATTCGGGACGCCCCGATCGCCTCCGCGGCCACGCTCACCACCAGCAGCGCCCAGTACATCCAGCCGGCCAGCAGCCCGGCCCACGGCCCCCAGGCGCGGGTGGCGTGCGCGGCGAACGACCCGGAGCCGGGGTGGGCGGCGGACATCTCCCCGAGCATCCGCATGACCAGCACCGTGAGAACCCCGGCCACCGCGTACGACACCACGATCCCGGGCCCCGCCGCGGCGATCCCGACACCGGAGCCGACGAACAGCCCGGCTCCGATCGCACCGCCCAACGCGATCATGGCGATGTGGCGCTGTCTCAGCCCACGACTGACCGACCGGCCCTCGGACATCTCGGCTCCCCCGTTGTGATCCAACCGGGGGAGATCCTGTCCCCGACCACCCGTCATGATCAAGTCCTCGGGCCGGTCCGATCGAAGCGTGGACACCCGCCGACCGAGGTCCGGGACGGCTGTCGGGGAGTCGGACCCGGCCTTGACCCGGCCGTGCCGGCGGTCAACGCTCCGTACAACTGCTCGGCGTCCTGCGGCCGTTGGGGTCAAGCCTCGGGCCTGCCGGCGTGGATGGCCCTGAGTGTGTCGCAGACCTGGGCGGTGACGGTGAGCAGAGCAACGGTGGCGATCAGGTAGTGGTCGTGCGGGGTCCTGGAGCCGATCGCCGTCACGTCGACTTCGAAGGGAAGCTGTCCCACATCCTCGCCGAGAACCGACCCCGACCGGCCGCCGGGATCCCGTCCGTGGGTCGAGACGGTGGTCGCGGGCCCGCAGGAACGGTGACCATGGAGGGGTGGACGGACACCCGACCGAGGTGCCGGACGTCCTGGACGTGGGACCGACTCCGCGGACGGCGCTCGCCTGGTTGCCGCCGGCGGCCCTGTGGCAGGCCGTCCAGCGGATCCGGGAGGAGCACGATCCGCAGATCCGCCGCTGGCCGCCGCACGTCAACGTGCTGTTCGGTTTCGTCCCGGAGGCGGACTTCGGGCCCGCGCTCCCGCTACTGGGCGCCGCCGCGGCCGAGCACGACCCGTTCACCGCGCACCTGCACGGAGTGCGTCATTTCCGCCACCGCCACGACGCCACGGTCTGGCTCGACCCGGCGGGCGACGGCCCCGGCCCGTGGCAGGCGCTCCACGGCTCGCTGGTGGAGCGCTTCCCCCGCTGCCGGGGACGGGCGGGCGACTTCACACCCCACCTGTCCCTGGGACGGACCCGGGACCCTCGCCGGCTCGCGCCCCGACTGGCCGCCCTCCTGGGCACCACCTCGGCACGGGTCGGCGAACTCACCCTCCTCTCCCGCCGGGGCGACGGCCCGATGCGGGCCCGGTTCACGGTCGAGCTGGGCACGGGCGAAGTCCGGCCGCTGCCGGAGCTGCCGGAGCTGCCGGAGCTGCCGCAGCTGTGACAGCTTCCACGGCTTCCACGGCTTCCGGACCTCGGGCCCGCGTGACCGCATCGTGGGACGCCGGGCGGGCGGGATTCACCAGGCGAGGGGGCGGCCGTGCCGGAAGAAGCCGCCGGTGGGGCCGTTGTCCGGGAGGGTGGCGGCCCAGAGGACACTGGCGGCGCCGGTGGCGACGGGAGCGCCGCCCGCGCCGCCCATGTCGGTGGCGACCCAGCCGGGGCAGACCGCGTTGACCAGGACGCCGTCGGTGCGGAGCTCTCCGGCGAGGGTGCGGGTGAGGGCGTTGAGGGCCGCCTTGGAGACGCTGTACGACGGGGTCCCGCCGCCCATCGAGGTGAGCGAGCCGCTCTCGCTGGAGACGTTGACGATCCGCGGGTGGGCGGATCGGCGGAGCAGCGGAACGAACGCCTGGGCCATCTGCCACGCGCCGTACAGGTTGGTCTCCATGGTGCGGCGGACCTCGTCGAGGTCGACGGAGACGGCGCGGCGCCCGGTGTCGTAGTTGGTCGCGGCGTTGTTGATCAGGACGTCGAGGCGGCCGAACTCGGCCTCGACGGAGCGGGCGAGTTCGCGGACGCCGGCTGCGTCGGTGACGTCGAGGGTGCGGGGCAGGACGGTGCCGCGCCCGCCGGGGCTGCGGGAGAGGTCGGCGGCGGCGCCCTCGGCGGCCTTCGGGTCGCGGGCGCAGAGCAGCACGGTGTGCCCGAGTTCGGCGAGTTGGCGTGCGGTTTCGCGGCCGATGCCGCGGTTGGCGCCGGTGACGAGGGAGATCGGTGCGGGAATGCCGGTGGTGTCCATGGCCGGTCCCTTCCCCGCCGGAGGCGGATCATCCCGCCCACGGTCCTCGCCGCTGCTCAAGGCGGAGCCCGACGCGCGGACGACTTCCTGAACTCTGCGACGGGACAACGGAATCGGTGAGAGCGCCGCGGTAGGGCGGGCCGTCGTCCCCGGCGCTACTCGGCGGCGAGACCGAGCGCGGCCCGGACGGCCGCTGCCTGCGCCCGCGCCCCGTGGCTGCGCGCCTCCGTGACGTACTGCCGGACGCTGGTGCCGCCGGAGGCGGTCCGCAGCGCCGCCAGTGCCGGGAGCATCCGGGCGAGTTCGGCCTTCAGGTCCGCTGCCGGTGCGGGACCGCTCTGCTGCGGACGGCCGTCGTCCGGCTGGTCGCCGGCGCTCGGCATCGGCTGATCTCCCCCCGGTTCGCCGCGCAGCGGCCCGTGATCTTCGACGGCTGCGTGCACAGAGCCGACCGCCCGCGCACCCGGCCTGCCTGAATCGGATCAGGGAGCGGGATCAGGGAGCGGGAGCCCGCCCGACCTCGTGCTCGGCGCGGGCACGGGACGCGAGGCGATCGGCGAACTCGACGACGAGGTCGCGCAGTTCATCGGGGCGCTCGATGACGAACGGCCGGTCGAGTGCGGCGAGTGTCGGCGGCAGCCAGTCGAGCCGCTCCGCCCGCAGCTCGACGCGCAGCCAGCGCTCGGTTGCCGGGTCCTCGTCCGCCGCAGGCCCGTACTCCGCCAGGGTCGCGACGCTGGCGGGAAGACGGGCGCGGATCTGCTCGACCGTCCCGTGGATCCGCAAGGTCACCTCGTGCCGGTACTCGGCCGTGGCGAACCCCGACAACACCCGCTGTGCCGGATCGGGACCCGGCGGTGCTTCGAACGCGCCGGGCAGGGTCCGTGCGTCCGCGATGCGGTCGAGCCGGAGGGTCCGGTCCTCACCGATCCGGACGTCCGTGCCCGTGACGTACCACCGGCCCGCATGGTTGACGATCCCGTACGCGTGCAGCGTGCGCTCGCTGCGCCGTCCGTCGCGGTCGGTGTAACGGATCGACACCGGGCGGCGGTTGCTGACCGCATCGGCGAGGGTGAGCAGGACGTCGGCGTCCGGGGTGTCCGAATCGCCCGGCTGGTCCGTGAAGGCGAGGGAATCCAGGAGCGCGTCGAGCCGGCGGGCGGTGTGCCGGGGCAGCACCCGCCGGATCTTGGCCGATGCCGTCTCGTTCGCCGTGCGGTGCGTCGTCATCAGCCCGGCCCGGCGGCCGGCGACCAGGCCGAGCAGCACGGCCAGGGCCTCGTCGTCGCTGAGCATGAGCGGGGGCAGCCGGTAGCCGGGGGCGAGCCGGTACCCGCCGTACCGGCCGCGCACCGATTCCACGGGCACGTCCAGATCGATCAGCTGGTCCACGTACCGCCGCACGGTGCGCCCTTCGACGCCGAGCCGGTCGGCGAGTTCCGCGACCGTACGGGTGCCGCCCGACTGCAGCAGCTCCAGGAGTGTCAGCACGCGGCCGGTGGGTCGGGACATGCGCACAACATAGCGCGAATGCAGAGCTGAAAGAGGACCGATTCTGTCCACTATTTCTCCTAGCCTGCGACGTGCACGCCTCCAGTACAGCCAAGGAGATCCCCATGGAATTCGTCTCGATCCGCATCATCACCAGCGACGTAGCGCGCCTCGTGGAGTTCTACGAACGGGCCACCGGGACGCAGGCGACGTGGGCCACCGAGGACTTCGCCGAACTCAAGACCGCGGGCGCCACCCTCGCGATCGCCGGCACCCGCACCGTCCCGCTGTTCGCCCCGGGCTCCGCCCGCCCGGCGGACAACCACAGCGTGATCACCGAGTTCCTCGTCGACGACGTCGACCGCGTCCACCGGGACCTGACCGGCTTCGTCACCGACGTCGTCGCCGGGCCCACCACGATGCCCTGGGGCAACCGGTCGCTGCTGTTCCGCGACCCCGACGGCAACCTCGTCAACTTCTTCACCCCCGTCACCCCGGCGGCCAAGGAGAAGTTCGCACGCTGACGCCGCTTGTGCCCGCCGCACCCCGCGCCACCGCCGTGGTCACGGCCGCGTGGGAGGCCGGCGTCGGCACCCAGGGCGAGTGAGCGCCGCCTCGACCCGGTTCACCGACCGGGTACGAGCGGGCCGGGAACCGGTCGCGCCGTTGACCCGCCGGGATCGCCGACGCGGCCGGTCCGTGCTCCCCGTCACCCACCGGTTCCGGGGAAGTGATCGGATGTCCTACGAGGATGACGAGGACGAGTGTGAGTGGGTGTGTACGTGCCGGTGGCACGGGGTCATGATCAGCTGAAGGGAAGGACCACCAGCGGGGTTCGTGTCGGATGCGCCGATCCGCCGGCCGGTTCCACGGTCACTCCCACCCCGCGCGCCCCGTTTACGGGGCCGCTCAGCAGCAGTGCTCCGCTGGTGGCGGGCATCAGACCGGCGGGCCGCATCGTCCCGCTGTCGTCGAACCACAGCTCGTATGTGGTGCCCTCCGGCAGCGGCGGCATCCCGGACGCCAGGAATCCGGCCTCGCTTCGGCTGCTCGACCACACCACCGTCGCCACCCCGCCACCGCCGGGGATCCTGCTGCTCGTGGTGCGGGCGTCCGGGGCCGTGAGAAGACCGGTGATGTGGTCCTGTTGCTGCTGAAGCGCTGTTGCCCGGGCACGGGATTCATCCGCCTGCCGGTGCTGTTGCACCGCGAGCCCACCGGCGCCGACGGCCACCGCGAGGCAGGCCGCCAGGGCGAACCGGGGCCACGCCCTGCGCAGCCGCGCCCGGTGCCCGGCAACGGTCGGTTGCGCCGTGCGAGGAGGCTGTTGACGAACGGTCTCCAGGGCGGCCATCACGCGGTGCTTGAGTTCACCCGGGACCGGCACGGCCTCCGCCGCCCCGAGCCGGGCCAAGGTGGCCGTGAATTCGGCCACCTCCAGCGAGCAGGCCTGGCAGTGCTCCAGGTGCCGCTCGAAGTCCTCGCGTTCGTCGGGGTCGAGCGCGTGAGCGGCGTAGGCGCCGGTGAGCGTGTGCAGATCGGCGGTGCTCATGCGCCCACCCCCAGGCAGTCGCGCATCCGGATCAGCCCGTCGCGCATCCGTGTCTTGATGGTTCCCAGCGGAACACCGAGCAACTCCGCCACCTGCGGGTAGGTGAGGCCCCGGAAGTACGCCATGGTCAACGATTCGCGCTGCAGCTCGGTGAGGCCCTTGAGGCAGCGCCGCACCTGTTCGCGCTCCAGGCGCCCCTCGACCTGTTCGCAGACCTCGTCGAAGGCCGGCGTGTGCGACGCGGCGGCGATCCGCTTCTCCCGATCGCTGGCCGCCTGCGCGGCGCGTACCCGGTCGACTGCGCGGCGGTGGGCGATGGTCAGGGCCCAGGCCATCACCTCGCCCCGTTCGGGCTGGTACTGCGCGGCCTTGCGCCACACTTCCAGCAGCACCTCCTGGGCGACCTCCTCGGACTGCGCGGGGTCACGCAGCACACGCCGGACCAGCCCGAGTACCGGACCGGCAACGACGTCGTACACGCCGCTGAAGGCGTCGCGGTCGCCCTTGGCGACCCTGCCCAGTAGCTCCTTGAGATCGGGCCGGGGCCTGCCGGGGCCCGCGAGGTGCACGACCGCGCTCATCGGGACAGCTCCTCTTCCCGATGGCCGGGAAGCCGGGCGGGCAGCGGGACGAACGACATCAGGGGTCCTCCCAGGTCGGCGGGGCGCGGGCCCGGCCGAGGCGAACGAACGGTCGTGACACTTGTCGGTTCGAAGCCGGGTTCACGGCGGATTGGTCCGAAGCGCGACCTCACCGTCCACTGCGGCGCGGCTCCGATCCGGACGAGCACCGGGACTGCCCGGAGCGTCCCGTCCGCACCGGTGACGCCGGCCGCCGGGGCAGCCGCCGGGGCGGCCGACGCCCGGCCCCGCTTTCCGCAGGGGACTCGCTCGATCGGGTGACGAGGGAAACGCCGCCCATCCGGCGCCCCCGGTGCGCCGAACGGCCGATGTGACACGGAAGACTTCCACCTCCCGGCGCCCCGTGCGCGACCGGACGCTCCGGTCGGCCTCTGCCGCCGTGACCGGGCTCGCCGCTGCCGCGGCGGCGATCGGCGTCGGCGAGGCGGTCGCCGCCTTCACCGGTCCGGGCACCGCCCCCGTGTACGCCGTCGGCTCGGCGGCGATCGACCTGACGCCCACGCCCCTGAAGGAATACGCGATCAGGACGTTCGGCACCGACGACAAGCCGGTCCTGCTCGGCGGGATCCACCTGACCATGGCGCTTCTCGCGGTCCTCGCCGGACTCCTGGCCCTTCACCGGCCGGTCCTCGGGGCAGCGGTGCTCGTCCTGTTCGGCGGCGTCGGCGTCCGGGCCGCGCTCTCGCGGCCCGGTGCCACGCTCGTCGACGCGGCACCCGCGGTCGCCGCCGGGGTCGCCGGAGCCTGCACGCTGTTCCTCCTGGCCCGTCTCCTGCGCGCGGCCGCCGCACCCCGCACCGCCGACACCCGCACGGACGCTGCGGACCATCCGGGCTCGCCGGCCACGACGAGTCACGGGGGCGAACCCGCTCACCAGCCGACAGGAGTGACGGGCCGGCGCACCCTGCTGGTGGCCACCGGCGGAACCATCGCGTTCGCCGCGTCGACCGGATTCGGCGGCCGCGCACTCTCCGACAGCCGCAACGACATCGTCGCCGTGCGGGCAGCCGTGCGCCTCCCACCGCCTACCGCACCGCTCCCTCCGCTGCCGGCCGCCGTTCACCCCGCCGTCCCCGGGCTGTCCTCCTTCACCACGCCCAACAGCGACTTCTACCGCGTCGACACCGCACTCACCCTGCCCCGCATCGACCCCCGCCACTGGGCGCTGCGCATCCACGGAATGGTCGACCACCCCCTCCTGCTCACCTTCGACGACCTCCTGCACCTCCCGCTCGAAGAGCTCGACCACACCCTGTCGTGCGTCTCGAACGAGGTCGGCGGCCACTACGTCGGCACCACCCGCTGGCTCGGCGCCTCGCTACCCGCCCTGCTGCGCCGCGCCGGAGTCAAACCCGGGGCGGACCAGCTGGTCGGCCGCTCCCAGGACGGCATGACGATCGGAACCCCGCTGGAGTCGGTCCTCGACGGCCGCCGGGCCCTTCTCGCGGTCGCGATGAACGGCGAGGTCCTGCCGGTCGCGCACGGGTTCCCGTGCCGCACCGTCGTGCCCGGCTTCTACGGCTACACCTCCGCCACGAAGTGGCTGGTCGACCTGAACGTCACGACCTTCGCCGCCTACGAACCGTACTGGGTGCGCCGCGGCTGGGACCGCCGCGGCGAGGTCCGCACCGCCTCCCGGATCGAGGTCCCAGCCCCGTTCGCCCGGGTCCCCGCCGGCGACGTGACCGTGGCGGGCACGGCCTGGGCCACCCACCGCGGGATCGCCGCCGTCGAGCTGCGCGTCGACGGCGGGCCCTGGCAGACGGCGCAGCCGGCCGCCGACGCCGGGCCCGACCTGTGGCGCCAGTGGACCCATACCTGGAGCGGCGCGACTCCCGGCACCCACCGCATCGAGGTCCGCGCCGCCGACGCGTCCGGCGCCGTCCAGACCGAGCAACGCGCCGCCCCCTACCCGGCCGGCGCGACCGGCTGGCACAGCACCGTCGTGACCGTCACCTGACCTGCGCCGTCCCGAGGGCCGCCGCACCGAGCGGCCCCCCGAAGTTCCGGGCCGGACGCGCTCCCGCCCGGATGACCACAGCCCCATTTCGCCCACCATGCCTTCGAGGAGACACCCCATGTCGCTGACCCGCATCCGCCGCTCGTCCACGGCCGCCGTCCTGACGGTCGGGGCACTGGCCCTGAGCCTGAGCGCCTGCAGCAGCGCCGGCAGCCGTACGGTGGCTGACGAGGCCTCCGCGTCCGCCATCGGCTCGCAGGCCGCAGCCGCCGCCGCAGGGGCAGCCGCGACCGCAGCTGCGACCGCTCCCGCTCCCGCTCCCACCGAGCAGACGGCGGGCGGGCCGTTCGGCGCGGCGTGTGCTGCGGTGCCGAAGGACGGTGCGGGTTCGTTCGCCGGCATGGCCCAGGATCCGGTGGCGACCGCGGCGTCGAACAATCCGCTGCTGTCGACGCTGGTGAACGCGGTCAAGCAGGCCGGCCTGGTCGACACGCTCAACTCCGCGCAGAACATCACCGTCTTCGCGCCGACCGACGACGCCTTCGCCAAGCTCCCGAAGGCGACTCTGGACGCGGTCCTCGCCGACAAGGACAAGCTCACCAAGATCCTCACCTACCACGTGACCCCGAACCGTCTCGCGCCGTCCGCCCTCCCGGGCAGCCACAGGACCCTGCAGGGCGGCGACCTCATGGTCTCCGGCTCGGGTGAGGACTTCACGGTGAACGGCAATGCCAAGGTCCTGTGCGGCAACGTCCGGACCGCCAACGCCACCGTCTACGTCGTCGACACCGTTCTCATGCCCGCCTCCTGACACGAACGCACCCCGGCCGCCGCTCGCCCGGGAGCGGCGGCCGGGCCGCACCCGCTCCTCTCCACTCCACACGCGGGTCCCGGCAGGTCGGGTCCAGTGCCCACCAAACCGGCGGCCGGCCAGGACGCCCACCCCGTCCAGGACGCGGGCCGCGCCCTGGAGGAGCCGGCCTCATTCGCTCCCGGGCTGCCGGTTGTCCTGATCGGCCATTCCATGGGAGGCCGCGCCGCGATCGCCGCGGCGGGCCGTCCGCAGGTGCGGGGCGTGGTGGCGTTGGCGCCCTGGTGCCCGCCCGGCGATCCCGTCGACCAGCTGGCCGGACGGAGTCTGGTGGTTCTTCACGACAGGCGCGACCGCGTGACCTCGGCCGTCGAGTCGTTCGCGTCGGCGCGCCGAGCGGCGGCGGCCGGGGCACGTGTGGAGCTGGTCCCGATGCCGCGCGGGCGGCACGCCATGCTGCGGAACGCGTCGATGTGGCACCGGCTCACGGTCGAGGCGGTCGCGTCGGTACTGACCGGAGTGCCCCTGCTGCCCGCCGCGAGCAGCAGGGGATGACGGGGTCGCCACCACCGACGCCGCTCCCTTGCCGGGCCTCCCCCGAACACCGGCGAGCGCTGAACGCGGAAACCTCGAACGTCACTTCGGGCGCATGCGACAGCAGCACCAGGGTGCCGTCGTGATCTCCACCGACCCCGCTTCCGGCCCCGGCCGGCTCAGCTGCCGCATCCGCTTCGCACACATGGCGAGTGGCGGCAACGTCCTGCTGCATCCGGTCGGTGTCCCTGATCCAGGCCGACGACCACGCGACCGCCTTGCAGATGGCGCCGGCCCGAGGGCCGGGAGGAGAAGGTCCGTGCCCGCCCGATGCGGAGACCCTGGCGACCCGGCTACGGCGCAGTCCGGCTGCCCGGGGGAGTGCCGGCCCGGGAACCCGTGCCGCGACTGCCGTCAGCGGGCCCCCGAGCCGCCCTGGCGCAGCGCGTCCAGCGTGGTGCCGCGCTTGCGCCGCACCAGTGCGCGCAGGGTGCCGACGTTGCGGTAGCCGACCCTGGTGGCGATCGCCTCGGCGCTCAGTGCGGTGGTGCGCAGCAGGAACGTCGCCTCGTCGAGGCGGACCTCCTGGACGAAGTCCAGCGGTGTCATGCCGAGTACGGCCTGGGCGGTGCGCTGCAGGGTGCGTTCGCTGACGCCCAGCTCCCGGGCGGCGACGGCGAGCGGCGGGGGGTCGGCCAGTCGGGCGCGCACCCAGCGCTCGAAGGCGGTCATCATCGGGTCGGCCTGGGCCAGCAGCGTCGGCACGGCGAAGGCGGTTGCGTCCGGCCGAACCGGGCCCATTACACAGGGCCCGTCACGACACGAGGGAGCCCCCCGATGACGCTCAAGCTGGGTGTACTGGCCCTGCTCACCGCCAAGCCCGGCAAGGAGGCCGACGTGGCCGCCCTGCTGGACACCGCGCGGGACATCGCCGCCGAGGAGGGCCGGACCCAGGTCTGGTACGCCTTCCAGGTCGACAGCTCCACCTTCGGCATCTTCGACGCCTTCGCCGACGACGCCGGCCGCCAGGCCCACCTGACCGGCCGCATCCCCGCCGCCCTCGCCCAGGTCGGTCCGGACCTCCTCGCCGCCGACCCCGACATCCGCCTGATCGACATCCTCGCGGTCAAGTAGCCCTTCCCCGGCCGCCGTCCCACCCGCCCGGCACCGGCGCCGTCCCGGGGATCCCGGATTCCGGGACGGCGCCGCCCGTGGTTCGCGACCGTCGGCAGCTCGGCCCCCCTGATGGTCCTGCCAAGGCACCGGCAGGAGGTGGCTGACCCCGCGACGCGGCGAGGACCCTCCGCGACCCGCGAGGGTGCTGCGGCTGCTCGCGTCCAACCCGTCGCGTGGGCACCGGGTGGGCACGCTGTGTCCGCAGGTACGACGAGCGGACGGGCGTGACCACGGGGAGCATCATCGCGGCCGTCATCCGCCACCACAGGGCCATGGATCCGAACAGGTCGCGCCCCATCGTGCCCGGCCCGGGCGCCGTGCCTGACGAGCACCGATCTGCACGCGGTGGTTCCGGCGAGTGCTCGCAAGGGAGTCGGGACCGCGGTGGGGGCGGGCTCGTCACGTGTGGAAGCGGACGCGGATCACGAGGGCATCCTCGGCGAGTTCGTCGAGATAGCGGTCGGCGAAGTCGAAGTACCGCGCACCGACGAGGACTTCGGGGTCGGACGACGAGCCGGTGCCGTCGATCCACTCGCCGTCCAGGGTCAGCAGCACGCCGGGCGTCACCGCGCGGGCGACCGTGCGGCGGACGAACTGCTCACGGGTGTGGGCGTAGTGGCCGACCGGATCGGACATGCCGGTCCACCGGCGGGCTCGCTCGTCGCTCGCCCACAGGGCGACCGCGGCTCGGACGACCGGCTGCTCGCGGTACGCGGCCCAGGCCGTCGCACCGTCGCAGGCCCGCTCGTTCATGGCACTCAGGGTCAGCGCGGCCTCGAAGCCGGAACTGAAGGCGACCCAGCGGTCCCAGTCGGCGCCGGCCTGTTCCGCCACGGGCGCGCGGTCGACATCCAGGTCGAGCAGGCCGCGCGGCCCGCCGTCGCAGCGCCCGGCCGGCTGCGGCGGGCGGGGTCGGCCGTCGAGCTCGAACGGGTTGCGGATCAGCCGCGGATCGGCCTCGTGTCCGGCGCGGACCGCGAAGCCGTCCGCTCGGTACCCGCCGTAGATGTGCCACCACTGCCATTCGCCCTGCCAGGCGCCGCCCGGCGGGATCTCGGCGTCGTTCCAGAACGGCGCCATCGCGGCGGCGAGTGCCTCCATGACGTCGGCGGGGTCGGTCGGGGGCAGGCAGACGGTGATGATCTCTCGGGACATGGACCAGCCTTCGTGCGCGGGTTGCCCACCGTAGCCAAGCCCGTGGGTCCGTGAAAGGCGTTTTCGGGCTGCCCGGCGGGCGGGAACGCCTGCCCCAAAGCCCTGTCCGTCCGGTGTGGACCGGCCAACCCGGCCCCGGCTGTCGATCGGCTGATCGACGAGGCCTACCGACTCAGTCCCACCACAGCACGACGAGCAGGCCCCTCCGGGCTGCCTCCGCGTAGAAGTCGCACAGCGCACCGAAGTGGCCCAGCAGGTACTCCGTCGGATCGCCGACGAACCCGTAGCCGAGCGTGGACCCCGCGCCGCGGTCCAGGACCGACCGGAGGATCGCCTGCATGTCGATCCCTCCGAGCAGCGCCGCCACCTCGGCAACTGCCTCCGGAACGAGGGCAGTCGGAGCGGAGTTGCTGAAGAAGGCGATGGCGTGCGGGCCCGCATTGAGGAAGCCCAGATCGATGCCGTTGTCGCCGTCGGTCGCGCGCTTGAGCGCCCCCAGGCGGACGGCGTCGAGCCCCGTCAGCTCGCAGGCACGCTCCAGCATGGAGGGCGCCCAGTCCAGATCCAGACAGTCCACGGACGGCGGGTCCCAGTGATGGTTTCCGTCGGGCGATTCCGCGGCTGACCGGCGGCAGGCGGCGAGGCTCCGCCGTGACTCGGGCAAGTTGCTGGGTGACGGCCATGACGGCAGTATCCCGACACTGTCCACCGGGTTTGCCGCCACTTCCTCGGGGGTCTGTCGGCCAGGAAGCGTGGCATCTCCCATGCAGCTATCGGCGCCTGGTGACCACGGCCGTTGTCGCCGGCACCTGGCATGATCCTGGGCCCGGAGGTGTCGTCATGCGCAAGGACGTCGGGAGATTCGCCGAGCTGGCCGGCGTGAGCTGTGATCCAAGCGAGCCGGTGTTGCCGTGGGCCCGTTCACGAGAAGAGGTGGGGTTCGAATTCCCGGCCGACTACCGAGAGTTCATTGACACGTTCGGCCCAGGCGAGCTGCGAGGCTACCTCCACGTCGGTGCTCCGTGGAGGTTCTACGGATCGCCCCAGGCTGGGGCGGCTTTCCGCCAGTTCCTGCGTTCAACGACGGATGATCTGGGACCTGTCTTTCGGGGAATGGGGCAGGACGATCCGGCGCTCTGCCCGTATCCGTTCCTACCCGAGCCGGGCGGGCTGCTCTGCTGGGGCGCAACGGTGCAGGGAGACCACTTCTTCTGGCTGACCAGTGACCCGGATCCCATGGAATGGCCCGTCGTCGTCTGGTTCCGCGGCCAGTTCCCGAAAACGCCGTGGCGGAAGTACGAGATGCGCTTCGTCGCCTTCCTCCTCCATGCACTTTCCGGCGCAGACAGGGACCTTCACGACCTCCTCGACTGGCCGGCGGAACCGATCTGGCGGCGTACCTCCGAGGAGGATCACCGAGAGTAGGGGGCCACAGGACGTGGACCAGAGCCTGATACCTGGAATCTGTCGGTGAGTTCGGGCAACGGTCGTCGCCCTGCGCGGCAGGAAACGTCGCCGAGAATTGGCAGCACCGTTGTGTCGTGCCGGCGGCCCTGCAACAACAAGGCCGCCCGCCGCCCCGGACGGTAGGCGGCCTCGTCCTCCCCTCGCAGCGTGGATCGAAAACCCCGTGCCCTCGTGCGTCGGGCCGAGCAGAATCGCGGTATGACGGACATGCGGGCGTTCCGGGATGCGATCACCGGCTGGGCGGCGGGAGGGCCGGGTGGGCCCGCGGGCGAGCTGGCCGGGCGACTGCGGGTGAGGACGGCGGTGCTGTTGGAGGGGCCGAGTGATGTCGCGGCCGTCGAGGTGCTGGCCGCGCGCCACGGCCGAGACCCGGAGTCCCGGGGTGTGTGCGTCGTTGCGATGGGCGGGGCGATGAACGTCGGCCGGTTCGCCGGCCTGCTCGGGCCGACGGGGCTGGGCCTGCGCCTCGTCGGTCTGTGCGACGAGGGCGAACAGGGCTTCTACCAACGCGGCTTCGAACGGGCCGGCGAGCCGCTGGACGGCATCTTCGTCTGTGCGGCGGACCTGGAGGACGAACTCATCCGGGCGCTGGGCGTGCCACGGGTCGAGGAGATCGTCCGGGCCGAGGGCGACCTCCCGGCCTGGCGCATCTTCGTCCGCCAGCCTGCCCAGCAGGACCGCCCGCCGCACCGGCAGATGCGCCGCTTCCTGGGCACGAAGAAGGGCCGCAAGATCCGCTATGGCCGCCTCCTGACCGAGGCCCTCGACCCGGACCGCGTCCCCGCCCCCCTCCAGGCGCTGCTCCGACATCTTTGACGGCAGTGGATCGCCAGGGGGCGGGGGCCCCGGCCGGGGAAGGGGCCGGGGCCCTCGCGGGTGGTGGGTCCGTCGGTTGAGCTTTAGTGGTCCGATCAGGGGTTCACGGTCACGATGATGCTTTCGGGGCTGCCGCTGTTGTCCTGGTACACCGAGTCGCCGCTGTAGACGGCGGTGACGGTGTGGGGGCCGGCGGTGCGGAAGGCGGTGACCAGGCCGGCGGCGGCGCAGTTGCCGAGGGAGAGGACCAGGCGTGAGGTGCCCAGGGTCGTGCCGGTGGTGGTGTCGGTGAAGGTGACGGTGCCGGTGGGCCGGGTGGTAGATCCGCCGCCGGGGCAGATCAGGTCGCTGAGTACGACCGGCACGCCGGTGCGGGTGCGCTGGGGCATCGCGCTCAGGAAGGTGGTGACCGGCTTGCCCACGACGTAGGTGATGATCACCTGGCCGTTGTGGTTAGCCGTTCCGACGGTGGAGGTGTTGAAGCTGGTACCGGTACCGGACGGGGCGGTGAAGCTGCTGCCCCCGCCGCCTGCGCCGCCACTGCCCGTGGTGCCCTGGTTGTTGACGGTGGCGCTTCCGCCGCCCCCGCCGGCGAAGTACCCGCCGCCCCCGCCGCCGCCGGCACCGATGATGGTGAGGGCGCAGCCGCCGCCGATGCTGCCGCCGGTGCCACCGGTGCCGACCGTGGCGCCGGTGAACCCGCCGCCGGGCCCGCCCGCCGTGGCCGAACAGAGCGGAGCGGTTCCGGCGGCCCCGCCGGCGCCACCGGTGCTCGTGCCGGTGCTGCCACCGCCGCCGCCCTTCCCCGCCGAGGCCCCGGGGCCGGTGGCGGTTCCGTCGGTCCCGGCGGTGGCGTCCGGCGTCCCGCCGTTGCCCCCGTTGCCCCCGGCCGAGCTTCCTCCGGTGCCGCCGGCGGCACCGCCGCCCCCGGCGACCGCCAGCAGGGAGCCGCCTGCGCTGACGCTGGAGGCTCCGCCCCCGCCCGGGCCCTCGTACTTGAAACCGGCGGCCGGGAAGGTGCCGCCGGGGCCGCCGCCGTTGAACCCGCCGGCGCCGCCCACTCCGGTGCCGTTGCAGCCCTTGCCGCCGGCGCCGCCGACGTCGATGGTGAGCGTCGTCGGGGCGGTCGTCTGGGGGAGGGTGGTGACCACCCGTGCCCCCGTCCCGCCCGTTCCCGTGGCGGTGCAGGCGGTGCCGGTGTTGTCGCCACCGCCGGCACCGTCGGCGGTGATCGTGATCACCGCGTTCGCCGGGACGGCGAGGGTCTGCGCGGCGCCGGTGTAGGTGAAGGTGTACGTCGGGTCGGCCCCTCGGGTCCGCACCGGAGAGGCGGCACCCGCGGCCCCCGAGGTACCCGCCGGTGCGGCGGTCGCGGGTACCAGGCCCGTCCCGGACAGAGCCAGGCACAGGCCCGCCACCGCCCCTGCCCGCCGCCACTGCTCACGAGCGCGGGCACCTGCGCGGGCTCGGCTTCGTCCGGCTGTCACGCGGTCGGCCGGTTGTCCTGGGGTGTGGTCTGTGATCACCGATGTCTCCTGACGTGCTGGCTCGGGGTGGGACCGTCGGCGGCCGCGGGACAGCGTGGCGAGCCGCAGCAGACCGGTCACTCATCGTTATGAAATATGTACGCCAGGTGGCGAAGTGTCGCGCTCCGCAACACCGGATCGCGTGTCCTGCCGACGGGTCGTCACACCGACGGGGACGCTCCGGCCCGACGTCGGAGCACCACGGCCGGCGACTCGGCGGAGTGGCCGTGATCGCCGCCACGGCGGACACCACGGCGACACTCGACCGGGTGTCCATCCGGCGGACGTCGGGTGCGCCGGTCCAGACCTTCGAGTGCTGCGGCTTCACCGCGACCGTGACCACACGCCGGTAGCGTTGCCGGGAGGTCGGCGCGGACTGTCCGAGGTGTGCGTCCGGCTGGTGATCGGGCGAGGCCGGACGAGGCCGAGTCCTGGCCGGGCGAGGCCGGGCGAGGCCGAGTCCTGGCCGGGATGCGGTGATCACGCCCGTCGGCGGGATCATCGCATCCATCGCCGGCTGTGTCTCAAGCGGCGGAGGTACCTCCGTCGAGGAGTCGCAACGCAGTCCGTGCCGCCTCGCCGCCGTCCGTTCGTGCCAGTTCCTCCAACGCCCGGCGATGTGCCCGCCCGCGCACCTCTTGCAGTTCGCGGGTGAGATCACCAGGGCATCCGCTCCGCGTCTGTCGGGGATACGGA
The DNA here is from genome assembly GCF_044541955.1 of Kitasatospora sp. NPDC085464. Taxonomy (NCBI): domain Bacteria; kingdom Bacillati; phylum Actinomycetota; class Actinomycetes; order Kitasatosporales; family Streptomycetaceae; genus Kitasatospora; species Kitasatospora sp. NPDC085464. The sequence goes on along the minus strand of NZ_JBITTM010000003.1, from coordinate 212 downwards.
CCGTCAGGGCCGGGGTCGCAACCTACTGGCCCGACCCCGGCCCTTCCTTGCGGGCACCCCAGGCGCGGCATGGGCGGGGTGTCGTGTCCTGCCGGGTCCCTGGCCGCTCCAGATTTTGCGTGCGCTGAGCACGCTTTTCCGCTACAGTCATAAGCGTGCTTCAGGCACGCATCTTCGCTCGATCCGCAGCGGGACGCCCCCGCACCCAACCG